>CAIODU010000073.1 GCA_903857165.1 uncultured Methylococcaceae bacterium
ATGCGCAAATTGCTGCACGCCATCCATGGCATGCTCAAACATGACAAGCCATTCGACAACACCCGTTTTTATGCCATTCCGATTTCGGTCGGATAGCATAAAAAAACGTCTCGATAACGTTGACTTTGAACAGAGTATCTAGTACGGCTATGCTCTGAATTGCTGTGCCACCTCAACCCTCCGTCACCCCCGCCAACAGTGGCACGAAAACCACTGATGCAATATTTTCCACCTGAGTGCCGGTTTCAGTGCGGGTGATGCGCTGCAAGGTTTGGGTGCGGCCATCGCCAACGGGGATGACTAGGACTCCGCCGGGGGCAAGTTGGTCGATGAGGGCTTGCGGGACTTCGCTCGGGGCGGCGGTGACGATGATGCCGTCGTAGGGCGCATAGTCTTCCCAACCCCAGCCACCGTCGCTGTGTTTCATGCGCACATTGCGCAAATGAAGTTCCCGCAGGCAGCGGCGGGCGCGTCGCTGCAAGGGGTAGATGCGTTCCACGGTGTAAACCATTTTGACCAACTGAGTCAGTATGGCCGTCTGGTAGCCCGAGCCGGTGCCGATTTCCAGCACTTTTTCCAACGAACCCTTGGCTAACAGTAGCTCGGTCATCCGGGCGACGATGTATGGCTGGGAAATGGTCTGGTTGAAGCCAATCGGCAGTGGCATGTCGTCGTAGGCGCGGGTGGTCAGGGCTTCTTCTACAAAAATATGGCGAGGGGTTGCCTGCATCACATCCAATACGGCCTGGCTTCTTATGCCCTGCTCGCGCAGACGGGCCACCATGCGTTCCCGAGTCCGCCGGGAAGTCATGCCTATTCCCTCAAAACGCTGGTTCATCAGGCCATGCCTCCTTCGGGCAGCCAGTCGGCGAGCCGTTCCAGGCTATCGTATCGGGTCAGGTCGATTTGCAAAGGGGTTACCGAGACATAGCCCTCGCGCATGGCATGGAAATCGGTGCCCGGGCCTGCATCCTGCTCTGGACCCGCCGCGCCTACCCAAAATATCTCCCTGCCTCTGGGGTCGTGGCTTCTGACCACCGGCTCGGCCTTATGGCGTTGGCCCAGCCGGGTGGCCTGGAAGCCTTTAATTTCCCCCAATGGCAGATTGGGCACGTTGACATTCAGGATTGTGTCGGAGGGTAGGGGGTGGCGACGGATGTTTTGAAAGAGTTGCACGGCGACCTGTGCGGCCGTTGCAAAGTGGGTCGGGTTGATGCCGCCTAGGGAAATAGCCACTGCCGGCAGTCCAAGGAAGCGGCCCTCGGTGGCGGCGGCGACGGTGCCGGAGTAAATCACGTCGTCGCCTAGGTTGGCACCGTGGTTGATGCCGGCGAAGACCATGTCCGGCTCGCGTTCCAGCAACCCGGTGATGGCCAGATGTACGCAATCTGTGGGCGTTCCGTCTACTTTAATGTAGCCGTTGCTGGTTTTGATGGCATGGAGGGGCCGGTCCAGCGTCAGTGAGTTGCTGGCGCCGCTGCGGTTGCGTTCCGGTGCCACCACGGTGACTTCGGCGTATTCCCTGAGGGCATCGGCCAAAGCGATGAGTCCTTGAGCCGAATAACCATCGTCGTTGCTGATGAGTATGTGCATCGTGCCTTGATTGTAGCTTGCGATTTCTCGTTGTAATGCTTGATTTTACCATCTTCGCCATTAAATTCGTGTACTAGTGGCATGCATGATGCGCAATTTCAATCAATCCCCGCCCTGTGCCGGAAAAATTGATGCCGATTGTCTGGTTTCCCGCAGAAAAGCGCTTCACAATCGGCTATTTCTGTGGGGTGTGCTGGGCTTAAAGGCTATAATGGCAACATGAGCAAACTCGTCCACCTCCCTAAAAAAATCCATACCGCTTTCTCGCTGACGGAAGAGGATAGCCGTTTGTTTCGCGAAACCGTGGGCGTGGTGAATCCGGTGGCGAGTGACCGGGTGCTGTTGGAAAAAAAACGGCCCGAACCCCGCCGACATAGCCATGGCGCAGACTGGTCGGATGTCGCCCCGGTCGAGATTCCGCTGTTGGCGATGGGCGATGTCACGAGCTTTGTAGCCCCCGGCATTCAAAAACGGGTGTTGCAACGGTTACGTGCGGGGAAATTCGGTGTGGATGTCGAGCTGGATTTACACGGATTGACAGCGGACGAGGCTAAACGGAGGTTGGCGAGTTTCCTGCGCATCTGCCTTGCCGACGGTTGCCGTTGCCTCCATCTAATCCACGGCAAGGGGTATCGTTCGGAGGGGGATTACCCGATACTAAAAAACCGCATCAACCTATGGCTCAGGCAGCACCCCGATGTGTTTGCCTTCTGCACGGCCAGGCCCACCGATGGCGGGACGGGCGCGGTGTATGTGTTGTTACGCGATATCCGCAAGGCGGATGACAGTCTGTGATTATCCGAATCGGCATGCCATGCCTCACTGCCATTAAGTTAACAAAACATCGTCGTTCCGGCATGGACCGCCGGAACCCAGGCTCCAGGGATGGCGCGGGCTTGGGGGCGTCACTGCAATCTGGATACCGGCGATCCATGCCGGTATGACGGCTTAACTTAATGGCTTTGAGGCCATGCCTGCGGAGAAATCGTGGGCATGGCCCATATTGGTCTCGACTGCAACGCCAAGCATTGCTATCCTTTCCAGAACTAACACGAAACCCCTGCGAGGGGGCCAACTCCACCGACCCCTTCCGTCGGTTTATTTTTGTCGCTCGGCGGTAGGGGCTGAGTGGGGGATTTTGACAAAATGAATGTAGACGCACTCGATACCTTGGAAGCCATGGCTAAGAAAGTTCTGGCATGGCCTTTTTACAAGCAGTTTGAAAACCAGCCGCCATTGGCGCAAAGGTTGATCGTGGTCGCCTCGCTGGCGACTTGGACGGCGCTCATCTTGGGTTTTCTGTATTTCTTCATCAACCCCATTGTCGCTTATGGTTCATTGGCGAGCATCGTGGCAGGTTTGGCGACTGGCGCGGGGGCTTTGCCGGCGCTGTTTTTCAAAGAAGTGAAGCAGCGCACCCTTTACATCATGCTGGGTGGGGCGGCGGGTGTCATGCTGGCGGCGACATCATTTTCACTGGTTGCGCCAGGCATCCAGTATGGCAACCAAATCTGGCCGGGCAAGGGCATATGGGTTGTCGCCTTCGGTATGATGCTCGGCGCACTGTTCCTGGAACTGGCCGACCGTTACCTGCCCCATGAACATTTCACGGAACAAAACTCGGAACTGGTCAGTTCCCTGCGCAAGATTTGGCTGTTCATCACCGCGATCACCTTGCACAACTTTCCCGAAGGCATGGCGGTGGGCGTGAGCTTTGGCTCGGGCGACTGGCACAACGGCTTATCCATCGCCTTTGCCATCGGCCTGCAAAACTTGCCGGAAGGGCTGGCGGTGGCTTTGCCTCTGGTGGGACTGGGCTACAGCGGCAAGCAGGCAGTGATGATCGCCACCTTGACCGGCTTGGTCGAACCCATCGGCGGTTTCTTTGGGGTGGCCGCAGTGACCGTGTTCTACCCGCTGCTGCCAATCGGCATGGCCTTTGCCGCCGGGGCGATGCTGTTCGTCATCACCGACGACATCATTCCCGAAACCCAATCCAAGGGCAAGGCGCGTTCCGCCACGTTTGCGGTGATGGGCGGTTTCGTCATCATGATGATGCTGGACAATATGTTTGGCGGTGGCTCGTCAACCAACAACAACGTGCCTCCGGCACCGACGCCGGTGCAGCAAGCCGTTTCGCCGGGCGACTGGCGGTAATTGGTCGAGGGGTTTCCTTACATCCCAGACGAAACATAAAATCTCATGTCCTGCCTACTGTCCATTGATTGGCCGGGTTTGCTGCAAAAAGCCAAGCCCTCCGGCGAAATAGTCCAATGGGCGACGGTCTCGGCCAGCACCTTTGGCTTGATTGCCGTCGCCGAAATTGGCGACAAGAGCCAACTGGTTTGCATGACCTTGGCTGCGCGGCACAAAGCCCTGCCCATCGTGCTGGGGGCAACCGCCGCATTCGCCTTGCTGAACCTCGCTGCCGTGATGTTTGGCGCAGCGGTGGCGCACTGGTTGCCGGAGTGGGCAGTTGGGACTGCGGTGGTTGTGCTGTTCGCCGGTTTTGGTATTCGTGCATTGCTAACCAAAGAGGAAGAAGAAGATGGCGAGCCAGTGGAGAAAAGCGGGCATGGTGTGTTTGCGACGACTTTTCTGCTCATATTCGCCGCCGAATTTGGCGACAAGACCCAACTGACCCTAGCCGGCCTGGGTGCTGCCCTGCCGCCCGCCCCGGTCTGGCTGGGCGGAACCTTGGCACTGGCGACGACCTCCCTGTTGGGCGTGTGGGCCGGACGCGCCTTGCTGCGGCGCATCCCACTGCATTGGCTGCACCGGCTAAGCGGGGTGTTGTTTCTAGGCTTTGCGACTTATGCAGCGTGGCGGATGTTGCCGGAAAACATAGTTGAACGGTTGGTTGACCATTTATGAGTCAAAACCCCTGCGGTGCCTTGCCGTGAAGAAAACTTCCTTCGCAGAGGCGGATGCCCAAGCCACAAATATCACTCCATTGCCAGAGAAGCCAAAAGAAGGTCTCACGCAACGGCGCAACGTAAAAAGAATAAAACCCTGTGCTGGTTCCCAAGCTCCAGCTTGGGAACCCGGCCATGGAAGCCCCAGCTTCCTTCGTGCCACTTTCCAATTGCTGAATTCAATACTCCATGACACCCATTAAAATCTATTTCCTCGAAACCCGTCCCCAATATCTGTTATTGTCCGTGCTGCTGGTTATCTTAGGGGGCAGCTTGGCCGGATTTTATGGTTCGTTTGCATGGGGCCGGTTTGCGCTTTGCTTGGTTGGACTGGTGTTGTTACATATTAGCACCAATGTATTGAACGATTATTTCGATTATACCTCCGGGATTGACTTGGAAACCAAGCGCACCCCGTTTAATGGCGGCAGCGGACTATTGAACCAGGGTTTGCTGGCTCCCCAACAGACGCTTCTGTTCGGTGTCACCACATTCGCCCTTGCCGTCCCCATAGGGGGCTATTTGGTAGCGGAAATAGGCTGGTCGTTGTTGCCTTTATTTTTGCTAGGCACGGTATTTGTCATTTTCAATTCCAGCCATATCACCCGTTTGGGTTATGGACTGGGGGAGTTTTCCGCCGGTTTGGGCTTGGGGGCGTTGCCGGTTTTCGGCACGGCCTGGATTATCCATGGGAAACCAGAAGCCTATTTTCTATTTGCCGCCGTCCCCTCCTGTCTGTGGGTATTGAATCTGCTGTTCCTAAACGAGTTTCCAGACGAACAGCCGGATAGGAGGGGAGGGCGCAAAACCCTAGTGATTGAATTAGGTTTTCGCAAGGCACATTGGCTGTATGCCGCGTTGAGTATTTCGGCTTATCTTTGGATAGCCGGATGCATCTTGCTAGGCGCAATGCCGTTGCACTCCCTGCTCGTTTTCCTGTCCCTGCCGTTTGCGGTCAGGGCAATTATTTTGTCTCAGAAACCGGATTTCGGAGGGGATTTCACCAAAGCCCAAGCCACCAATGTGGGGTTGGTGTTGTCAGGGCATTTTTTGTTGGCGATGGGGTATTATTTGGCAGTTTCCTAGGGTATGGCCGGGTACTTTATGCGCCGGTTTGCGCTGGGGTTAAGGCCATTTGAGCAGGTCATGTAAGGATGTTCCGAGAAACGAGGCGCATCGGTCGAGTCACGCGAATGCCACGCCCTGCCACTTCGCTCAGGACTGGCTTCGCACCTCGGCGCATCCTGCCTCGCTGCTGATATGATAGTATGCCGCTTACCACCGGGTAGATTCTAGAATCGGTCTCATAATGACAACAACAGAAAGCCAAATCGAACGCGATCTAATCGCCAAGCTTACCGATCTCAAATATACCTACCGCCAAGATATTCGTGACCGTGAGGCACTGGAAAAAAACTTCCGCGAGAAATTCGAGGCGCTCAACCGGGTGAATTTGACGGACACAGAGTTTTCGCGGCTGATGGAACAAATCATTAGCCAAGACGTTTTCACTGCGGCCAAGTACCTGCGTGAGCGGAACAGTTTCGAGCGCGACGACGGCACTCCTCTCCACTACACCTTGGTCAACATCAAAGACTGGTGCAAGAACACCTTCGAGGTGGTCAACCAACTGCGCATCAATACGCGCAACAGCCACCATCGCTATGACGTGATTCTGCTCATCAACGGCTTGCCGGTCGTGCAGATCGAACTCAAGGCTCTGGCCATCAGCCCGCGCCGCGCCATGCAACAGATCGTCGATTACAAGAACGACCCCGGTAATGGCTACACCCGCTCGTTGCTCTGTTTCCTGCAATTGTTCATCGTCAGCAACCGCAGCGACACTTGGTATTTCGCCAACAACAACAACCGGCACTTTAGCTTCGATGCGAATGAGGGTTTCCTGCCGGTTTACCAATTTGCCGACGAAGGCAACCAGAAAATCACCCACATGGATACCTTCGCCGGGAAATTCCTCGCCAAATGCATTTTGGGCGAAATGGTCAGCCGCTATATGGTACTGGTCGCCAGCGAGCAAAAGCTTCTGATGATGCGCCCCTATCAAATTTATGCGGTGCGGGCCATCGAAGACTGCATCCACCAGAATCGGGGCAACGGTTACATCTGGCACACCACCGGCAGCGGCAAGACGCTGACCTCATTCAAAGCCTCGACCCTGCTCAAGGACAACCCGGACATCGATAAATGCCTGTTCGTCGTTGACCGCAAGGACCTGGACCGGCAAACGCGGGAAGAATTCAACAAGTTCCAAGAAGGCTGCGTTGAAGAAAACACCAACACCGAAGCGTTGGTTCGGCGGCTGCTCTCCGACGATTACGCCAATAAGGTCATCGTCACCACCATCCAGAAGCTCGGCCTCGCGCTCGACGGCAACAACAAACGCAAATACAAGGAGCGTCTGGAACCCCTGCGTAATCAGCGCATCGTGTTCATCTTCGACGAATGCCACCGCTCGCAATTCGGCGAGAACCACAAGGCCATCAAGGAATTCTTCCCCAACACCCAGTTATTCGGCTTCACCGGTACGCCCATCTTTGCGGAAAACGGCAGTTACCAGCAAATCGAAGGCCAGCAAGCCTCGATCATCACCACCGAAGACATATTCCAAAAGCAACTCCACGCCTACACCATTACCCACGCCATCGAGGATCGCAACGTCCTGCGCTTCCACATCGACTACTACAAGGCGGAAGGCAAAGCTAAACCCAAGGCCGACGAAACCCTAACCCAAGAAGCCATCGTCAAGGCCATTCTGGACAAACATGACACCGCCACGGCCGGGCGCAAGTTCAACGCCATTCTAGCAACCGCATCGATCAACCACGCCATTGAGTATCACCGCCTGCTCAAGGACATTCAAGCCCAGCGGCAAGCCGAAGACAGCCACTTTAAGCCGCTGAACATCGCTTGTGTGTTCTCGCCCCCCGCCGATGGCAACAAAGACGTGCAGCAAATTCAGGAAGACCTGCCGCAGGAAAAGGCCGACAACGAAGAAGCGCCGGACGAAAAAAAAGCCGCGTTGAAAGCCATCATTGCTGACTACAACGGACGCTTCAGCACTAACCACGACCTCAATAATTTCGACCTGTACTACCAAGATATGCAAAAGCGCATCAAAGACCAGCAATACCCAAACCAAGATTATCCCCACGCCCAAAAGATCGACATTATTATCGTGGTGGACATGCTGCTCACCGGCTTCGACTCCAAGTTCCTCAATACGCTCTACGTCGACAAAAACCTCAAATACCACGGCCTGATTCAAGCCTTTTCGCGCACCAACCGCATCCTCAACGACACCAAGCCCTATGGCAATGTGCTGGACTTTCGCCAGCAAGAAAAAGCGGTCAATGATGCCATCGCCCTGTTTTCCGGCGAGAAGGCCGACCGCGCCAAGGAAATCTGGCTGGTTGATCCGGCCCCGGCAGTCATCGTCAAATTGGAACAGGCCGTCGCCGCGCTGGACAAGTTCATGGTCTCCCAAGGCTTAGCCCTTGCCCCGGAACAAGTCGCCAACCTCAAAGGCGATGAAGCGCGAGGCCAGTTCATTAACTTATTTAAAGAAGTCCAACGTCTCAAGACGCAACTCGACCAATACACCGACCTCACCCCGGACAACGCCGCCAGCATCGGGCAAGTCATCCCCGACGACCAGCTTCGAGCCTTCCGGGGCGTGTATCTGGAAACCGCCCAACGGCTCAGGGCGCAACAGGGCAAGGGCGACACCGGCACGGCGCAGCAATTGGATTTTGAGTTTGTGCTGTTTGCCTCCGCCGTCATCGACTACGACTACATCATGGGATTGATCGCCCGCTATTCCCAAGGAACACAGGGCAAACAAAAAATGACCCGTGAAGAGCTAATTGGCTTGATTACGTCCGATGCCAAATTCATGGACGAGCGCGAAGACATCGCTTCCTATATCAACACCCTGAAAGCTGGCGAAGCCTTAAGCGAGCAGGCTATCCGCCAAGGCTATGAAACCTTCAAGGCGGATAAATCCGCCCGCCAACTGGCCGAAGTCGCCGGACGGCACGGGTTGGAAACCGCCGCGCTGCAAAATTTTGTCGATGGCATCCTGCAACGGATGATTTTCGATGGCGAAAAATTAAGCGACTTGCTGGCCCCGCTGGAACTCGGCTGGAAAGCCCGCAGCCAGAAGGAACTGGCGTTGATGGCAGACCTGATGCCGTTGTTGCACAAACTGGCGCAAGGGCGCGAAATTTCGGGATTAAATGCCTATGAATAAGAAGATTGAGCCGTCCATTGTCCGCTCATCGGCGGCTGAATACCTGACCTTTATCGCCGCCAGTGGCAAGGGCGGTGTGCAAGCAGTATATACCGATGAAAATGTCTGGCTCACCCAGAAGATGATGGGGGCGCTCTATGACGTTGAAACCCAAACCATCAACTACCACCTGAAAAAGGTATTTGCCGACAGCGAACTGCAAGAGGAATCAGTTATTCGAAATTTTCGAATAACTGCCAAAAACTATTTGACCGAAAACGAAATGGCCCAAATGCAGCGGCTGGTTTCGGCTTATCTCGATCTTGCAGAAGACAGGGCACTGCGGCAGATACCAATGACCATGCAGGATTGGGAAGCCCGTTTGAATAAGTTCATCGAAGCGACAGACCGGGAAATCTTGCGGGATGCAGGCAAAGTCACGGCGGAAATTGCCAAGGCCCACGCGGAAAGCGAATTTGAGAAATACCGCATCGTGCAAGATCGGCTGTTTGAAAGCGACTTTGACAGGGCGGTACAGGCACTCAGCCAAACCACGCCCAAAGGAAGTGATGAATGAGCATACCCTCAACACATCAAGACTTTAGCGAAGTGCTGCAACACATTCAGCAATCGCGCCAAAACGTATTTGCCCACATCAACACCGCACTCATCGAGTTATATTGGCATATCGGCAAAATCATCAGTCACAAAGTCCAAACTCAAGCATGGGGCAAAGGCGTAGTCAGCGAATTGGCGCGCTACATCGCCCAAAGCGACCCCAGTATCAAAGGCTTTAGCGACAAAAACCTCTGGCGCATGAAGCAGTTTTATGAAACCTATCAAGCCGATGAAAAGCTCGCGACACTGGCGAGAGAATTGCCGTGGACACACAACACCATTATCTTCTCGCGCTGCAAAACCAGAGAGGAAAGAGAATACTATCTCGACTTGATGGTAACGGATAAACTGACTAAACGGGAGTTAGAACGCCAAATTGACGCATCACATTTTGAGCGCAGCATGATAAGCGCAATTCTCTCACCAGTGGCGAGAGAATTACACCCCAGCATTGGCAACACCTTCAAAGACAACTATGTGCTTGAGTTTTTAGGCTTGCCGCCGGTGCATAGCGAAAACCGCCTACAAAAAGCCCTAGTGCAGCACATGAAACAATTCATCTTGGAATTGGGCAAAGACTTCATATTCATGGGCGAAGAGTATCGCTTACAGGTAGGCAATCAAGACTTCTTGATTGACCTGTTGTTTTACCATCGTGGTTTATCCGCACTGGTGGCCTTTGAGCTTAAAATCGGCAAGTTCATGCCCGAATATATCGGGCAAATCAATTTTTACCTTGAAGCCCTAGACCGCGATGTCAAAAAGCCCCACGAAAACCCCAGCATCGGCGTATTGCTGTGCCGTGACAAAGATGACGAAGTGGTGGAATACGCGCTATCCCGCAACCTATCGCCCACGCTCATCGCCCAATATCAACTCCAACTACCCGATAAAAAGTTAATCCAAGCCAAACTGCATGAACTGTATGACTATGAAGAGGCTTTGGACTGGGACACACCTCACGAGGGTGAATGATGACGACAAAGTGTAGTTCCAAGCCACGAACTCAAGGGCGGGGCATATCGGGGTTGGCGGCGTATGAGCCATAAACTCATCCGCAACAGCACCGCCGAATTCCTGATCTTCACCGGACAGGCCGGCGAACAAAGCATCGAAGCCCGTTACGAAGACGAAACCGTCTGGCTGAGTCAAAAGCTCATGGCCGAATTGTTCGCCGTAACCGTACCCACGATTAACGAACACCTGAAAAACATCTTCGACAGCGGCGAATTAAATGCGGATTCAGTGATTAGGAAATTCCGAACAACTGCCGCTGACGGAAAAACCTATCAAACCCAGTTCTATAACCTCGATGCCATGCTTTCAGTGGGCTATCGCGTCAAAAGCGCCGTGGCGACTCGTTTTTCCGCTCGTTCCCAAGCTCCGCTTGGGAATGCGATTTTGGAAGCTCTGCTTCCTTTGGCTCGGACTGGGGAAGCAGAGCTTCCCGTGCCGGATTCCCAAGCAGAGATATCGTCGTTATACTCAAGTGTAAGAGGCCCGTCATTCCGGCATGGATGCCGGAATCCAGTCACAAGGATGTGAAACTGCGGGCTGGCACATTGCCTAAATCAAGCACTTGTGCAAGCGGCAAGTTACCGTCCATGGCACTGGATTCCGGCATCCA
>CAIODU010000074.1 GCA_903857165.1 uncultured Methylococcaceae bacterium
CGCTCCAAACCGGAAAAACGTTCTGTCATACCAAAACTGTAATTCCTTGAGTTTGGACTTGACGACTCTCTTCCATTTCTTCACCAAACCATTATTCACAAGCCAATTCCCAATTATCGGTTTTCAAAAATGATTAAAATATCACCGTGCAAACAGCACAGCCTTGTTTGGCAAAGGATTGCAGCCGATCAAAACCATGAAACTCCAATAGAAATCGTTTTGTATACTCTTATCCCTTAGCCCGTTCTTCCAGTATTGCCACAGCGGGCAACACCTTGCCTTCCAAATATTCTAGGAATGCGCCACCGGCGGTGGAAATGTAAGACACCTTGTCGTAGATACCGTACTTTTGGATCGCTGCAATGGTGTCGCCGCCGCCAGCCAAGGTGAAGGCTTTCGTCGTGGCGATGGCGTTGGCAATGGTCTTCGTGCCTTCGGCAAACTGGTCGAACTCGAACACGCCGACCGGGCCGTTCCAAACCACGGTGCCGGCATTCATGATGATATCGGCCAATTCTTGGGCGGACTGCGGGCCGATGTCCAAGATCATTTCGTCGTCGGCCACTGCGGAGGCAGCCTTCAGCACCGCCGGTTCGTTGGCATCGAAATTCTTGCCGACCACCACGTCCACCGCGATGGGGATGCTTGCCCCGCGTGCCTTCATCTTTTCGATCAGCGCCTGGGCAGTGGGAACCAAGTCGTCTTCACACAGCGATTTGCCTACATTGTTACCCATCGCTTTGAGGAAAGTGTTGGCGATGCCGCCGCCGACAACCAATTGCTCGCATTTCCCGGCCAAGGCTTCCAGTACGGTTAGCTTGGTGGAAACTTTGCTGCCGCCGACGATGGCGACCAGCGGGCGGGCCGGGTTGGCCAGTGCCTTGCCCAAGGCGGTCAGTTCTTCGGCCACTAGGAATCCGGCACAGGCGACGGGCGCGTATTTGGCGACACCGTGGGTGGAGGCTTGCGCCCGGTGAGCCGTGCCGAAGGCATCCATCACAAACACATCGCACAGGGCGGCGTATTTTTTGGCGGTCTCATCGACGTTTTTCTTCTCGCCCTTATTGACGCGGCAGTTTTCCAATACCACCAACTCGCCCTCGGCCACATCGAAGCCGCCATCAACCCAATCCTTAATCAGCCGGACTGGCTTGCCAATGCGAGCCGCGATATTATCGGCGACCGGCCTGAGGGAAACCTCCTCGGACCATTCGCCTTCAGTGGGCCGTCCCAAATGGGAGGTGACCATAACCTTCGCCCCGGCGGCGAGGCAGTGGTTGATGGTCTTCATGGACGCAGTGATGCGGGCATCTGAAGTCACTTTGCCTTCTTTGACAGGCACGTTGAGGTCGGAGCGAATCAAAACGCGCTTGCCTTTGATGTCTAAATCGGCCAGATGGAGGAAAGTCATAATAGTCTCCTGAAATATAGATTGATAAAAAATTAAAGGCCGCGCCACTTGATCGAACAACCCATGCTCGGTATTTGCCCATCCGGCCCCTTGCCGGTCAGCGCAACTTGTTTCATGGCCTCGAACAAATCGCGGCGGACATCGGGCGGGGCGGTCTCTTTGCGGCTTACGTCGAGCCGTCCCCGGTATTGCAGTTCGAGATTGCGGTTGTAGCCAAAGAAATCGGGGGTGCAGACCGCCCCATAAGCCTTGGCGGTGGCTTGGGTCTCATCGTAAAGATAGGGGAAGGGATAAGCGAATCGCCCGGCGACTATTTTCATGTTGTCGAGCGAATCCTCCGGGTAATCGGTAGGGTCATTCGGCTGAATGGCGACGGTGTTGACGCCGAATGACAGCAACTCCCGCGCATCGCGCACAAGGTTTTCTTGCACTGCTTTTACATACGGGCAATGGTTGCAGATGAACATGACCCAAAGTCCGTTCTCACCCTGGCAATCATGCAAAGTCCAAATCTTCCCGTCGATTCCGCGCAGGGAAAAATCGGGGGCCTTGCGGCCAAAATCACAAACCGGCGTTTCTGTAAGGGCCATAATTTCACTATGCTGATTTTAATAGTTGAATCATACCAGAGAAAATCTGTTTTGACTGCTGTGATCCGAGTGGACACAGCAGTTCCCGTTGAGACGCTCTATAAGTTGATTTTAAATGGAATGACGGGTATTCTGCTGGCTATGAAACAAACTTCACGCATCGCCGTGTCCTGCCTCTGGGTGCTGATGCAGTTCTTCGCACCACTAGTCCATGCCCATGAGGGCGGCGGGCATTTTAGCGGCACCCTCCATGTTCCGGGGTTGGAATTCCTCGTCAAGGCCAATGGAAAATCGGCCCAAGCTTTCAATTACAAGGGCTGTAGTGATTCATCATCTGCCGCCCTTGGGCAGACTGCTTGCCACTGAGACCCTATTTGAATAAAAGTGATCTGATGGACGGAATTGAACCGAAACCTCCGGCAATGACGCCTCACCGAGCTGGAGTTTCCCCATGACATTTAAGAAAAAACTGCTTCGCACACTCTGCCTATGCCTATGCCTTGGGAAAGTGGGTGCGGAGGAGTTGATGGTCGATCACCTCGACCCCTTGCCTTATGACGAAAAACTAAGCCTCAAACAGGTGGTGGATGCCACCTTTGAAAAATATCCGCAAGGCTCGATGATCGGGGCACTGAGGGATGAGTCGCAGGCTTTA
>CAIODU010000075.1 GCA_903857165.1 uncultured Methylococcaceae bacterium
CCAGGGCTTTGTTGGATTTTCACAAGCGGCAAAGAAAACATTGTTTTTGAAGGTGTTACGGTCAATTTAATGGAAACGACCCCAGTTATTCGGTTTATTGTTATAAATCAATGCGATACCCCTTAACTTAATGGCAGTGAGCCCCAGCCCCAGCCAAAGCCAAAGCCCCAGCCACAGCCACAGCCCCAGCCCCAGCCACAGCCAAAGCCAAAGCCAAAGCCACAGTCAAAGCCACAGCCACGAAAATCATAACCCCAGCAACAATCCATTCCAATCGGCCCCGCCGCACCGCCCAGGCAAAACCGATTTGCAACCCCATCCAAGGCAGCAAAGCCCAGTAATACGCGGCAACTTTCGTCAACACTTCTGTGCTGGTGTTTTTTGCAAATGAAATGATTGATTCCCCAATAATACCGACCCCCAAAAGAACAATTACTCCTGAAAAAATTCCCAAAAAAAACTGCACAGGCAGTTCCATCAGCTTGCGCCGCCACGTCTTCCCCATCCGCGCCCCATTAAAATCCGCCCTAGTCAAATCCGCCTCGCGGAAATCCACGCCGCGCAGATCGGCCTTTTGGAACACAGCCCCGCGCAAATCTTGACCGCGAAAGGAACGGCCTGACAGGTTTTGCCCGCTGTAGTCCGGGCCGGGTTTGGGTTGATTGATCATTCTGTTGGATAACTACTTGTTTTAGGATTTGGTTAAAAATAACCTCCCGAAAGAAGCCAAATGTAGAAGGCCGGAATAAGCCCGCCTTGGCGGGCGTTTCCGGCAAAGTCAGCCTCCGCGACTTGTCTGAGGTATGCCGGAAACGCCCGTGGACGGGCTTATTCCGGCCTACGGTGCAAGGAAGTTATTTTCGGCCATATCCTTAACTAATTTCCACTCATTCCCACGCGCCGCGCCCATCGTTATGCACAAGTGTCGCTGGAATGCGCAACGTTCCCGATTGATGCGCTTCACTTCATCCGGCACATCCTCCCGTGCTTTTCATCGCCTCGCCCGCCCGACGTATAAACTCAAGCAACTGGCGGTATGCCCGTTGCCGCAATACGCCTAAGACGATTTGACGATCCACATTCAGATAATCATGCACCAGCGCATTGCGCATTCCGATAATACGCTTCCATGTGGGTAGTTCCTGGTGTGATAGATACCCCAAGCCCAACAGCAATTCAAAGGCTTGATAGGCATCGACCGGAGCGGTTTTGTTGAGGAGCTTGACCCAATGCTTGGCGATGCCGATGCAGGCTTCGGTGAGGACTTGCAGTAAGCGCTCTGCGGCATAAAAATCACGATTCGATAGGTTTGCGGTTCCGCTCAACTCGCTAATCCCGTCCAACTCCAACACTATATTTTCGGCGTGTATTTGAAGTTCATAGAGGTATGTCTGAAGTTCAGGCGGGATTTGGTTCATCTTGTTTTCCTTGCAGATAAGGCAACACATCCAATTCCATGCGGCTGAGTACGCGATTCTGCTCGGTTATCAGGCGGCGCGGATCACGGCAAAATAGCGGCTCATAGTTATTGACAACATGATAGGCCAAGGAAACACCCACTTGATTGATGTCGATGACCGACAACCGGTTTTCCGGAAAACCCAAAGCCCTTCGCCAATCCATTGCCAACAATTCCGGGCGCACACGCGACTCCAAAGGGTCGTCGCGGATAAATGACTGGAAAGCCACGGCTAGGTCATAATCGCTATCCTCCCGCTGCGTTCCCCGTGCGCGAGAACCGTATAGCCATAGAATGGCCACATCGGGTGCTTCCCCGGCTAGGGCGATTATCCCGGCAAGGTGCGGGTCGGTTGGGATGGCGTTATTCATCCATTGGTCATGCGGATATCCGCTTGTAGAGGTGATAACCCAGCTCTCCTGCCTGTTTCTGGCGATGAATTTGCCAAGTATCCGGTATTTGCCCCAAAACCTTTTCTTTTTCAGCCTCGATGTAAATATAGGCATGGGGCGCCAGCCAGCCGTTTTCCTCAAGTAGACGGCAGCAAGGATCGACCAGCCCTTGATGAAACGGCGGGTCGAGAAAAACCAAGTCGAAAGGTTCGGCAGACCCGGCCAAGAAGCGTGTAACGTCCATGGGCACGATTTGCACCATCCGCGCCTGCAACAGGTCACAGCTTTGCTTTAGCGCGGCGCAAGCTTCGGTGCTGCGCTCCACTAGCACGACTCGCTTAGCCCCACGGGACGCGGCTTCAAAGCTCAAGGCCCCGCTGCCGGCGAAAAGTTCGAGGCAAGTCAAACCTTCAAGGTCTTGGCCTAGCCAATTGAACAGGGTTTCCCGCACCCGATCCGGGGTCGGGCGCAAACCCGGCACGTCGGGAAAACGAATCTTCCGGCTGCGCCAGGTTCCGCCGATGATGCGGAGTTCATTTCTCACGGGGGCCGTCTGCGCCAACCAAAACGGTCTGCAACTTGTCAGGGTCGATACGCGCTTTGAACGCCTTTTGAATCTGTTGCGGCGTCACCGCATCAACCTTGCCGATGAAGGTGTCCATGTAATCCAACGGTAGCCCATAGAAGGCAAGCGAGGCCACTTGGTCGATCAGCTTCTGGTTGCTGTCCAAACGCATGGCGAATCCACCCGTGATGTTTTTCTTGGAAGCTTCCAGTTCTTTTGCCGACGGGCCGGCATTGATGAAATCCCGCAAGGTATCTTGCATCACGCTCAAGGCTTCGTCGGATTGGCCTTTCTTGGTTTGCAAGCCCATCATGAACGGGCCTTCCACTCGGAATGGGTAAAAATAGCTGTAGGCGCTGTAGGATAGCCCGCGCTTTTCCCTGACTTCAGCGGAGATTTTCGACACCAATCCACTGCCACCCAGAATATGATTGCCCACATAGAGTGGAAAATAATCCGGGTCGCCCGCTTTCATGCCGGGAACCCCGGAAAAGACATGGGTTTGGGCGGACGGAAAGAATTTACGCTCGGTTTTGCTGGCGCTTGGTTGGGCGACTGCGGGCAATGCCGGGGCGGCTTCACCCGCCGGCAATCCTGACAGCAATCCGTCGGCTATGGATTCTGCTTTGGCCTTGTCCACTTCGCCGACAATGACGATCAATGCATTTTTTGCGACATAATGGCGTTGGTAGAATTTTTGTAAATCCTCGCGGGTGAGTTTTTCGACGGTGGCGATAATGCCTTCTTTGGGATGGGCATAAGGATGTTCACCGTATAAAGCTTGGAAGAAGGCGATACCGGCCAAATCGGCGGGGGATTCCTCGCGCTGTTTCAGGCCCACCAGCAAGTTTTTCTTTTCCCGCTCGAAGTCTGTCACATTGAAGCCGGGGTGTTGGATAATTTCCCGCATGGTTTCCAATGCTGGCTCCAACAGCTTCGGAGTTGTCAGGGAGCGCAATGACACCCATGCGGTATCACGGGACACGCCAGTCCCCAAACGTGCCCCCACGCCTTCCAGGCGCTGGGCAATGGCATCTGCGTCCCACTGGCCTGCCCCGGTGTCCAATAAACCGGAAGTCAGCGTCGCCAAACCAAATTGCGTGCCATCGCGGGCACTGCCGGCATCGAAGACCACCCGAATATCCACCAAGGGCAGTCCCTCGGTGGGCACGAAATAGACGCGGGCACCATTGGCCGAAGTCCACGTTTGGATTTTCAGGCCGGCCTGGGCGCACATCGCCCACACGGCCAAGATTGCACACAGGACTATGCTCAGTCGTTTAGCGTACATGGTCGCCTCCCACCGGAGCGCGGTCTTCCGGCGCGATTTGCCCTTCCGGTATTGGTTGCGGGTCGAGGTGGCCAATGCTGAGCCGGTCCTCGGTTAGATATTTCTTTGCCACCTGTTGAACTTGTTGCGGTGTCACTGCGTTGATTTTGTCCACGAATTCATCCACCTTTTGCCAACCCAAACCAACGGTTTCCGCCGTTCCCAATTGCATAGCCTGATTAAATATCGAATCCCGCTCGAACACTTTGTTCGCCAAAACCTGGGCCTTGACCCGGTCCAGTTCCTCGGCTGTCACTGGCTCGTCGCGCAACAGGCGAACCTCCTCCAGCAGGGACTTTTCCAAGTCGGCCGCAGTCTTTGTCTGCACCGGCGTGCCTTCGATCATGAGCAGGGACGGCATGCGGGCATACAGGTCATAACCCGCACCCACGGAAGCGGCAATCTGCTGCCCACGCACCAAGCGACTTTCCAAGCGGGCGCTGTTGCCTCCGTCAAGAACGCCGGCGGCCACCTCCAGCGCATAGGGCTCCCATTCCTCGGCCGCACCGTGCAGCACTGGCGTCTTGTAACCCATCGCGACATAAGGAAGCTTGGCGGGTGCCTTCACGGTGATGCGCCGCAGACCCGTCTGCTCGATTTCGGCTTGTGGCTTCACCACAGGCAACTGACTGGGTTTTAACGGGCCAAAATGTTTCTGTGCGAGTTTGTAAACCTCGGCGGGGTTGACATCGCCCACCACCACCACCGTGGCATTGTTGGGCGCATACCAACTTTGATACCAGGCGGCCAAATCGACCACGGTGAGCCTGGAAACATCGTCCGGCCAGCCGATGACGGGGTTTCGGTACGGGCTGTTGGAAAAAGCCACGGCATTGAACTGCTCGCCTAGCTTGGCACGGGGCTGGTCGTCGGTGCGCAAACGCCGCTCTTCCAGCACCACCTGTTGCTCCTTGGCGAACTCATCCGGCAACAGTTTGAGATTTCTCATGCGGTCGGCTTCCATCTCGAAACTGACGGGCAAACGTGATTTTTCCAACGTTTGGAAGTAGGCGGTGTAATCATCACCGGTAAAAGCGTTTTCACTCCCCCCGTTTGCTGAGATAATGCGGGAGAACTCCCCCGGCGGATGCTTTTTCGTGCCTTTGAACATCATGTGTTCTAGCATGTGTGAAATGCCGGTGATGCCGCCGTGCTCGTAACTGGCCCCAACCTTGTACCAAACTTGGGTGACAGCGACAGGTGCGCGATGGTCTTCCTGCACCAGCAACTTCATCCCGTTGTCCAGCTTGAACTCGGACACCTTGGGGCTTGCCGCGTGCAAGGACAATGGCACGACCAGCAAAAGGCAGCCGAGAGTGCGTAATAACGCCATGATTTTGTTTCTCCTGAAATGTAAAAATAACCGCTGAGGATCGGACGATCCAATGCAAACTATTGTAAACGAAACGCAAGCCGAAACGATGACAACACAAAACCCTGATCAAAGCGGAAAATCACTAAACTGGCGACCCTACTGGATGTTGTGCAAACCCAGGGTGTTACGCGAAATTGTGTTTGCGACGGTGGTCGGTATTTTTCTCTCCGTGCCGGGCCTGCCGCCGTTGGACTTGGCCTTTTGGGCGACGCTGGGCATTGCCTTGGCCGCCGCTTCGGCAGCAGCGGCCAACCAAATCATCGAGTACAAGATCGACGCGGAGATGGGTCGCACCAGCGGAAGGCCACTGCCTTTGGGTCAGGTCACACCCCGCCAAGCGATAATATTTGCCGTGGTGGTCGGTGTTTTGTCCATGGCAATCATGATTAAGTTCACCAACCTCTTGGCAACCGTGCTGACATTTTTCACGCTGATCGGCTATGCCATCATTTACACGGTTTATTTAAAACCCGCGACACCGCAAAACATCGTCATCGGCGGGGTGACCGGGGCGGCACCCCCGGTGCTGGGCTGGTGCGCCATCACCGGCAGCGTGGACCCCCATGCATGGCTTTTGGCTTTGATTATTTTCGTGTGGACCCCGCCGCATTTTTGGGCCTTGGCCATTGCCAGGCTGGAAGACTATCGCATCGTCGCGGAAAAAATCCCTGTATTGCCGGTGACTGACGGCATTCCCATCACCCAACTGCATATCTTCCTCTATACCATTTTGTTGTTTGTCGTGGGCTTGCTTCCTTACCTCACCCACATGAGCGGCATCATTTATCTTGTCGGGGCGATAGTGCTTGGCGGCCTGTTCATGTATCACGCTTGGCTGTTAATGCAGGATGCAAGCCCTAAGGTTGCCTGGAAAACCTTTGCCACTTCTTTGGTGTATCTGGTGGGGATTTTTGCGGTTTTGATTATAGATCATTACGTCAAATTTTGACTCAGACAGATTTGCTTTTATAACTGATGTTACGCAGGGAGCGCCAAAGCTTGCTTTGGCCCGGATTGGGGTTGGAGCGCCAAAGCTTGCTTTGGCAACCTATCCGTCAAGGCTTCGTCTTGATGTCAAAGCAAGCTTTGACGCTCCAGCCATGGGTCCATGCGTAACAATCAGTTTATAAATAAAATCGGCTACCAACTTAAGGCGGGGTACAATCAGGAATTACCCGTTCGCCCTGAGCTTGTCGAAGGGTGGGCGGGTATGCCGTTCATGGTTCGACAAGCTTACCACGAACGGCTTGACCCGCCCCGTCTTAAGTTGGTAGCCAAAAAAACGAGCCGGTCTAAGTTTGAAGGTTTATGCTGGCATCGACAAACATAGGCGTTAGAACATTTCATATCCAGTGCGGGGTAATCCTTATGAACCTAACCAACACAGTCAACGACACGCAGCGCCTCTGCCACGGTTTTTTCCGTGGCATCGTGATCCTTTTGGCAATCTTAGTTGTGGCAAGTTGCGCATCCAAGCCAAAGCCCGCCAAGATGGCGAGCATACCGAGCGATGCCAATGAGGAGATGCTGGGTTATGCCTTAAGCCTTCAAGGCACACCTTACCGTTGGGGTGAAGAATCGCCCGAGGCAGGTTTCGATTGCAGCGGTTTCATCTGGTATGTCTATCGGCAATACGGTTACTCGATTCCACGAACTGCGGCGCAAATAGCCAATGAATTGCCCGAGGTGGAAACCGTGGACCGCCGCCCCGGCGATATATTGGTCTTCAACTTGGGCGACAAGGCTTTTGCCCATGTTGGACTTTACTTGGGCAATGATTCGTTCATCCACGCCTCCAGCGGCAAAGCCGCCAGCGTCACCGTTTCCAACCTAGACACGCCTTATTGGTGGGGACGGTTTGCCGGTGTCCGCAGACCGGTCCGTTAAGGTGATTTCCGAAAAACCAAACTCCACCATGGATAGTATCATATGCTTGCGCATCCATTGATTTTAAGCGATCCACGCTGTACAGCGACTTTGTTCGCCATCGGCCTGTTGGCGTTTGCCGCAACGGGCAAAGCTGACCCGATTGAGCTTCCAACCGTCAATAAAGCCATACTGTATATGGTCAGCAGCAATGCCGGCATCCATATCAATTCATTACTGGGGGGAACCCGATTTTACGCCCAGGGATATACCGGGGCGCGTGCGATTCAGGCGAACATCGAAGGCCAGCACATTTGGAATGGCCATGAAACACTGACTCAGGTGCAAACCTTGGTGACGGGTACGGGTGCGGCCGGTTCCATCGGCTCCCATCCCACCGAAGTCGGGCAAGCCATGGGCGGCAGGGTTTTGGGCAATAATGTCCAGTCAGGCATCGCGCCTAATGCCACACTCTGGTCGGGGGCCATCGCCACTTCGGTTTCCGGCAATAGCTTCGACATCACCGATGCCTCCATGGCGAGTGTGTATTCCACCATTCTCAAGACAGGCATTAATGGGAAGACGGCAGATGTATTCAACAGCAGTTGGGGATACACTGCACCGACGGGTTACAACTTGGAAGCGGCAGGTGTGGATGGGCTGCTTTATCAGACCGGTAAAATCGGCGTGGCAGCGGCGGGAAACGAGGGTCCAGGCAGTAATTCCGTCGGTGGCATCGCCGCCGGTTACAATGTCATCTCGGTGGCTGCCTTAGGCAGCGACACTGCGCCTGTGCCCTTCAATCAAGTCAGCAACTTTTCCAGCAGAGGCCCCAATGACTATTACAATCCAGTCAACGGGCAAGTGGTTGCAGGGGTTAGGGCGCGGGTGGACATTGCCGCACCGGGGCAAAACTTGACCCTAGCCTCCACCGCAAGTTCTTCCTCGTATGCGGGCAACCAAGCTGGAACCAGTTTTGCCGCCCCCATTGTGGCGGGCGGGGCAGCTTTGGTGGTTGATGCCGGCAGGGACATGTATGCGGGCGATGCCAAAGCCATCGACGGACGGGTTGTCAAAGCGGTCCTGCTCAATGGCGCGGACAAGACTGACGGCTGGAACAACGGCCAGCAATGGGTCAACGGCGTGGTGGCGACGACACAATCGCTTGATTATGCTTCTGGCGCGGGTC
Organism: uncultured Methylococcaceae bacterium; assembly: GCA_903857165.1. Taxonomy (GTDB): domain Bacteria; phylum Pseudomonadota; class Gammaproteobacteria; order Methylococcales; family Methylococcaceae; genus Methylumidiphilus. The sequence goes on from CAIODU010000075.1 coordinate 8,177, forward strand.
GCATGAATCTGAATGCCACCTATGACCAGTATGCCGACCCCGCGCATGGCGGCAAGGCTGGCACAGCCGATGTGCTGGGCAAGGATTGCCAAGCAGTCGGCGCTTGCAGTTTGGGCAATGTGGCCGCAGTCGGCTGGGACTTTGGCTGGTCGAATCAAGGCAGCACCAATTTATATTTCATTGACAGGCTGTTTGGGGTCGGCAGTCCCTTTACGGCCACGTTGGATTGGTATGCCGATATAAACCCAGGTTCCAATGCGGATTTTAGCGGGGTTGTCTACAACCATCTGGCCGACCTCAATCTGGTCATTTTTGAATATGACCCTTTTACCCATGCCATCCTGAAAACCGTGGCCGAATCGACCAGTCGGTATAACGACGTCGAACACCTTTCTTTCCTGTTGCCAGAGGCTGGATACTTTGGCATCGGTGTGGCGAACTTTGGCGATCTCTTTAATTTCACAAGTGCCACCGGGGAATTCTATGGTTTGGCGTGGAACGTAGTGCCGGAACCTTCGACCCTGTTCCTTATGTTTAGTGGACTGGCAGGGCTTTATAGGGGAAATGGCAGAAAATCAGGAATATCCAAGGCAAAGGGGGTGGCCATATCTCCGAAACCGCTGCACTAACGCCAGAGGGGGGCGGGGTCTGGTTGGATTATTGTATAATGCCGTTCGGAATACCCGTCAACAGCCTTTGGATCAAATGAGCCGATGATCAACAGCAGAGCAGCAATTTACCCTGGCACCTTCGACCCCATCACCAATGGGCATCTTGACCTGATTTTTCGCGCTGCCCGCATTTTTGAACGGGTTATTGTGGCGGTCGCCGACAGCAAGGGCAAGACACCGCTGTTCAACCTTGAAGAACGGGTACAACTCGCCGAGGAGGCAGTGAGCGACATTCCGGGCGTGGAAGTGGTTGGATTCAGAAGCTTGTTGGTGGAGTGCGCCAGGTCAAAAGGCGTCGGGGTCATCCTGCGAGGCTTGCGCGCGGTGTCGGATTTCGAGTTTGAATTTCAATTGGCCGGCATGAACCGGCATTTGGACAACGAACTGGAAACCATGTTTCTGACCCCCTCGGAAAAATACGCATTCATCTCCTCCTCGGTGATTAGGGAAATCGCCCGGCTTGGCGGGGACATATCACCGTTTGTCACCGAAAGGGTCAATGCGGCCCTAGTGCAAAAATATTCTTCCTTACCTAGGTGACATCATGGCGTTGATTATTTTCGATGAATGCATTAATTGCGATGTTTGCCAGCCAGAATGCCCGAACGGGGCCATTTCCCAGGGCGAGTCCATTTATGAAATCAATCCCGCCCTTTGCACCGAATGCGTGGGCCATTTCGACAAGCCGCAATGTATGGCTGTCTGTCCGGTGGACTGTATCGAAAAAGACCCAGGACATGTGGAAGACAAGGGCAGCCTGTATGAGAAATATTTGGCGCTGACGAAGCATCATTGATACCGCAAAGCCTCAATGGGACTTAAATAAGCCGCTTTCCGCGCCGGGTAAAAACCAAAAAACACCCCGACCGCCGCCGCCACGCCAAAGGCGAGCAAGATGGAGCTTAACGTCACCACGACAACCATTTCGATCAAGCTGCTCAACGCGAAGGCGCAGCCTACGCCCAGCAGCACACCAATGAAACTGCCGGCCAAGGAAATGATGATGGCCTCGAACAGGAATTGCCACAGGATGTCGCTGCGTTTCGCCCCAATCGCCATGCGAATGCCGATTTCCCTTGTCCGCTCCGTCACCGAGACTAGCATGATGTTCATGATGCCGATGCCGCCCACCAACAGGGAGACAGACGCAATCGCCCCGAGCATCGCGGACATGATCTTGGTTGCCCCGGCGGCGGTCTCCGCCAGTGCCGTCAGATTGCGCAAATTGAAGTCGTCATCCTGACCCTCGCGGATGCGATGCCGTGTGTGCAGCAGTGCCTGCATGTCCTTCTCCGCCCGGTTCATCGCCCCGGCGGATTTGGCCTTGACCATGATGAAACGCACCATGCCGGGAAATTGATTGCCGAACAATTGCCGTTGGGCGGTGGTCACCGGCACCAACACCGTATCGTCCTGATCGCGCCCGTCCAAGCTTTGGCCCTTCTGCGCCAATACGCCCAGCACTTGGAACGGGCTGTTTTTGATGCGCACCGTCTTGCCGACCGGGTCTTCTTCGCCGAACAATTGGCGCATGACGGTCTGACCTATCAGCAACACCCGTGTCCCGGCGCGCACGTCACTATCGGTGAATGGCAAACCTTTCACCACCTCCCAGTCGCGCACTTCCAAAATTGCCGGCGTAGTGCCGGCGACCGTCGTACTCCAATTGTTCGACCCATACATCATTTGCGCCGTGTTGGGCAGCACCGGGGCCGCCGCCGCTATGTCAGGCAATTCGCCGATCACTTGCATGTCGCCCAAGGTCAGCGTCGGCACGCCGCCGAAGCCCGAACGCAAACCGCCGGCGGTTGCGGAACCGGACAACACAATGAACAAATTGCTGCCCATGGACGCAATGGCTTCGTTCACCATCATCTGTGCGCCTTGACCGACGGCCAGCATCAAAATGACCGCACCTACGCCTATCACCATGCCGAGCATGGTCAGGAACGTGCGCAAACCATTGGAGCGCATGGCTTGCCAGCCTTCGCCGACGAGGGGGGCGAGTTTCATGAATTGATGGACAAGTTAGACGCTTTTTTCAAGGCGGGATGGGCAGGCATGGTGGGTTCCTTAAGAGGGTGGGCGCACAGGGATTATACGCATCACATGCAAGCGTTTCACCCTCTATTTTTGAATCGTCCATGCATGGATAAGGGCGTTCATGAGGTTTCCCTAGACCGCTCCATCCAACCGCGCCTAAAACAGGCATCAAGCCTCATGGACAGTCTGAGCGATGCCCAATAGCGGGAATTTATTGCCAATTGCCGATTTTTCTTATAATTTAATGGGCGGGGAAAGTCAAACCAATTTGGTCGAGACCCATCCCACCGACAAACGACACCAGCCTAATATGACTCCCGAACAATTTGAATCTTACGCCCGTGAGGGTTACAACCGCATCCCCATCGCCCGGCAAGTGCTGGCCGACTTGGATACGCCTTTAAGCGCCTACCTCAAACTGGCCGACGCGCCCTACACTTATTTATTTGAATCGGTGCATGGCGGCGAGAAATGGGGCCGGTATTCCATCATCGGCTTGCCGTGCCGCGCCGTGGTCAAGGTCCATGGACAAATCATCACCCTTGAGCAAGACGGGCAGATAGAAAAAACCCTGACGGTGGAAAATCCGCTTGCCTGGATCGAAGATTTTTCCGGGCAATTCAAAACCCCGGAAATCGCCGGATTTCCACGCTTCACCGGCGGCTTGGTCGGCTATTTTGGCTATGAAACCATGGCCTATATCGAGCCGCGCCTGAAAACCGACAAGCCCGACCCCATCGGCAACCCGGATATTCTGCTGATGGTTTCGGAAGACGTGCTGGTGTTCGACAACCTCAGCGGCAAACTGCTGATTGTCACCCACGCCAACCCCGCCGAAACTGATGCCCGCACTAAGGCCGAAGCCAAGTTGGATAAATTTGTGGAGATGCTCCGCAACAAAAGCCTGCCGCCACGGGAAGCACAAACGCCAACCCAGGTTGACGAGGCCGATTTCGTCTCAGGCTTCACCCAAGAAGGTTTCGAGAACGCGGTACGTCGGGTCAAAGACTACATCGTCGAGGGCGACACCATGCAAGTGGTGCTGTCGCAGCGGTTGTCGATTCCTTACGCCGCCGCGCCGATGGATTTGTACCGTGCTTTGCGTTGCCTGAACCCATCGCCGTACATGTACAATCTCAACTTGGGCGACTTCCATATCGTCGGCTCATCGCCGGAAATCTTGGTGCGATTGGAAGACGGGACTGTGACCGTCCGCCCCATCGCCGGCACCCGCAAGCGCGGCAAGACGGCGGAAGAAGACTTGGCATTGGAACTAGACCTACTGGCCGACCCCAAGGAACTCGCCGAGCATTTGATGTTGATAGACCTAGGCCGCAATGACGCGGGCCGCGTCGCGGAAACCGGCACGGTGCTAGTCACCGACCAGATGATTGTCGAGCGCTACTCCCATGTCATGCACATCGTCTCCAACGTCAACGCCAAGTTGAAACAGGGCTTGAACGCCTTTGACGTGCTGGCGGCGACTTTTCCGGCCGGCACAGTTAGCGGCGCTCCGAAAATTCGCGCCATGGAAATTATTGCCGAACTGGAACCGGTCAAACGTGGCGTGTATTCCGGCGCGGTGGGCTATATCGGCTGGTCGGGTAATTTGGACACCGCGATTGCGATCCGCACCGCCGTCATCAAAGACGGCACACTGCACATTCAAGCCGGGGCGGGCATCGTCCACGACTCCATCCCGTTGAACGAATGGGAGGAAACCATGAACAAAGGCCGCGCCGTGTTCCGTGCCGTCGCGATGGCAGAAGCCGGACTTGAAAAAGGAGAAAGCCTGTGAGCACACGTCTGTTGATGATCGACAATTACGACTCCTTCACCTACAACCTAGTGCAATATTTCGCCGAACTGGGCGCGGAGGTGGAAGTCGTGCGCAACGACCAAATCCCGGTTGAGGAAATCGAGGCGATCAACCCCGACAAGATCGTCATCTCGCCCGGCCCTTGCACACCGAAAGAAGCCGGCATCTCGGTGGCAACCATCCTGCGCTATCAAGGCCGCTATCCAATACTTGGGGTTTGCCTAGGCCATCAAAGCATAGGCCACGCCTTCGGCGGCAATATCATCCATGCCAAATCCATCATGCATGGCAAAACTTCGATGGTTCACCATCATGATACTGGCGTATTCCATGGCTTGAAGAATCCTCTGCAAGCCACCCGCTACCATTCCTTGGTCATCGAGCAATCCAGCTTGCCGGACTGTTTGGAGATTACTGCTTGGACTCAGGGTGAAAAAGGCGGGGTGGATGAAATCATGGGTGTACGCCATAAGACTTTGGATATTGAAGGGGTGCAATTCCATCCTGAATCCATTTTGACCGAACAGGGGCATGAGTTGCTGGCTAATTTTTTGAATAGGTAATTAGGTAGACCGGAATAAGTCCGCGCAAGCGGGCGTTTCCTGCATGACAAATGAAAACCAACGAATTAATACCGACATTGTGAGCACAAAACCATGAGCGCCCTATTGCATGACCGGGATTTTTATACCTGGACTCACCAGCAAGCCGATTTGCTGCGCGAGGGTCGATTCAATGAACTGGATTCCGACCATTTGATTGAGGAACTTGAAAGCATGGGGGCAAGAGAACGTAGGGAATTAGGTAATCGGCTGGCGGTATTGCTGGCTCATTTGTTGAAATGGAAATATCAGCCAGAGCGTAGCGGTAATAGTTGGCGACGCACGATCAAAATTCAACGCATTGATATTAAAGATTTACTGGCAGACAATCCGGGCCTTAAAAGCGAACTGGAGGAAATATTTGCCAAGGCGTATCAAAAAGCACGGGTGTTGGCAGCGGATGAAACCCAGTTTGATGAAGCGGCTTTTCCATCTGAGTCGCCTTTTGCTTTTCAGGAGGTTTTGGATTTGGAGTTTTTGCCGTAAATATAATTTTTGAATCTATGCTACAAAACAAAGAGGATGATATGACGACGAAATGTGGACAAGCTACAGTCGCACAATGGGGGCAAAATGCAGCCCTGCGCATACCCTCGGATGTGCTTCATGCTTCAGGTTTGCATGTCGGTCAACAAGTTGAATTTGAATCTACGGATACCGGGGTAATTATTGTCCGCCCTATTCGCCAGCGGCCTAAGTTAGATGAATTACTGGATAAAATTACCCCTAATAACTTACCAGAAATAGCTGATATTGAATGGGGACAGCCCAAAGGCAGTGAAGAATGGTAGGCGCTGTAAATCCACTGAAAAGAGGTGATGTGGTATGGCTCGATTTTGATCCTCAAACAGGCCGTGAACAATCTGGCAGGCGTCCGGCCTTGGTGCTTTCAAATATCAGTTTGTTGATTGGTATCTGAGTTAAATCTCATGATGCCAAAAATCCTATTGAGGTTCTCGACGTTTTATATAAATATGAGAAACCCGTCATACCGGCATGGATGCCGGTATCCAGTGCCATGGACGGTAACATGCCGCTTGAACCAGTGCTTGAATGAGGCACTGGATAGTTCGCAGATTCACATCCCTGTGACTGGATTCCGGCATTCCCTGCCGGAATGACGGCTTTTTTATCGTTAAAGATTTATTTATCCTCAGAAGTATTCTATGTCCGAACTCGCCCTGCGCCTGATTGAAGAAAACAAGAAGCCCCGTGATACCTTTCTGGATATTGGGAGTTGTGGGCTTACCGAAGTGCCGGAGGAGTGGGAGTTTATGTAATTCACTCGTTCCCAATCTCCAGATTGGGAATGCGAAGTTGAAGACTCCCGCTTCCTGTGCTTTTGACGCTCATGAAGTTTGAGTTTCTGATACCGGGTTACCAAGCTGGAGCTTGGTAACCAGCTTAATATTTCTCTAACATGCAACTTAAAAGGTAACCAAATATGTATCCTCCAAAATTCAATCTGCGCCATTTCATGCAACACCTTGCACCCGGAGGATACTATTTATTTCAAATCGTGTTATTAGTGCTTTACGGACTATGGATAATTGATTCTTATGATTTTTTAAGGATCCTTTTTAAACTCAACAAAGTCAATTCTACCGCACTCTTTTTTGTGTTTCTGATAATTGGTGTTGTTTGCTATTTTATTGGCGTTGTCCTTCGCCTACCTTCCGTAAATAAGGTGGATAAAATTTCGGGAAAAAGTCAACTTCCTAAAAATAAAGAAAAGAAAAATGGTATATTTTTTCGGATACTTAGCCAATTACCACGCATCTACTGGATCAGAAATTTGTTTTCGATAAAGTCTAATATTTTAAATAAGAAATCTCTCACTTTTCGGGTCTCTTCTCAAAAGTGGTATAGAAATCAAGCTAGCGAGCTTCTAATTAGACTGGCTGGTGAAAACTTCCAAAAAATCAGAGATGGGGATTTTTTATTGCCAGAATCAACTGAATTAAAATGTATACTGCGTGGGTTATGGGCTGCGGACAAGTTTCCCTATCCCCTTTGGATAACATACACAACTTACCTTAGGGCTGGACCTAGTCGGCACAAAGAATTCAAAGAAAAATTATGGCTGATTATTTTGGAAACGATGTGCAATGATCCAAAAGCGGATTTTTATACAAGCGTCCCTTTTAATCGTTGCAAGCTATTTATAATGAGAAATTCAGAACAACTAGCCAATGAGGTGTATGATCGCGAAGCCATAGTACGCATGATGGCAGGTTTTTATTATGGGCTTGATCTAGGAAAAAAAATATCAGTAATTATAGGTATAATAACTTTTATATTATTAGTCATGAATATATTAAAAATTGATTGGATTTCTCATGAATTATCATTAATCGATATATCTTGGCATGCCCCTATTCAGGGCTTACCACATATAATATTTTTATCAATAGTGATGTTTATTTTTAATAGTAGCCAATTGAAAAGTATTATAAAAAATTTCCGTCATCTTAGAATGAGTGAAAGTGAAATAGTCTTTTCCAGTTATGTTATTACTCTTTCCAAGTTGCAACCTTAATCTGCCCATACTCGAAAACATAAAGAATTAGTGGATATTTTCCGCCATGTCACCATTCGATATTGAGAACAAAATGAGGCAATCCAATCATGGGCATTACTTACATTAGACTTTATCGGAAACCATTTACTGATGCAGAAACAGTGCAACATCTGGCGAGGTTTCCGATAAAGTCTACAGATATAGAAATCGAAAACCTCTTCACCAAATGAAGTAATAATGAACATCCCACTAGCCTTGGAAACCCTGCTCGCAGGTCGAGACCTGCCCCCTAGGGACATGCACAAAATCATGCGCACGATCATGACCGGCGGGGCGACACCCGCCCAGATCGGCGCATTCCTGGTCGCGTTACGCGCCAAAGGCGAAACCGTGGAGGAAGTCGCCGCCGCCGCGCAAGTAATACGCGAAATGGCCGCCAAGATCGAAGTCAGCGGCGAGCATGTCATCGACACTTGCGGCACGGGTGGCGACGGGGCACATACCTTCAACATCTCCACCGCCGCCGCTTTCGTCGTCGCGGCGGCGGGCGGGCAAGTCGCCAAACACGGCAGCCGTTCGGTGTCCAGCTCCTGTGGCAGTGCCGATGTGTTGGAAGCGGCGGGGGTCAATATCGCCCTTACCCCCGAACAGGTCAAGGCATGCATCACACAGACCGGAATCGGATTTTTGTTTGCCCAACGTCACCACGGCGCGATGAAATTTGCGGCAGGCCCGCGCAAGGAACTCGGCATCCGCACTTTGTTCAACCTATTAGGCCCGTTGAGCAACCCGGCCAATGCACCCAATCAGTTGCTCGGCGTGTTTGCCCAAAAGTGGGTCGAACCGATGGCGCGGGTGCTGCAAATGTTGGGGAGTCAGCATGTGTTGGTGGTGAATGCCGAAGACGGGTTGGATGAAATCAGCATTGCAACGCCCACTTTCGTGGCTGAACTAAAAGATGGCATAATCTCGACTTATACTATTTCGCCGGGGCAATTCGGCATCCCGCTTACGCCTTTGGATAAGTTGGGCGTGGAATCGGCGCAAGAAAGCCTTAAAATAATATTATCTGTTTTGGAAGGACAACCCGGCCCGGCTTTTGACATCGTTGCCTTGAATGCCGGGGCGGCGATTTATGCGGCGAATTTGGCAGGGAGCTTGGAAGCGGGGGTGGATAAGGCACGGGAGGCATTGGCGAGCGGGGCGGGGAGAAGCAAGTTGGAGGAGTTGGTGGCATTAAGCCGGTCAATGGGTTAAATCTCGTCCCAACGCTTCGGCGTTGGAATGCCGACAGTGGCGCTCCTGCGCAGCATGACCGCGAAACAGTCAAATATGGCTTCCCACATAGGGAGCGCGGGAACCAGAAGAATAGCAGCATTTGCCGGTTAAGCCGGACTTGTGTATCAAAGAAGGACAAAGTACCTCGAATCCACTTACCAAGAGAGACAAGATAATGGCAACCCTGTCCATTCAAGTTGACGATCAAATCAAAGCAAAATTATCTGCCTTGGCGGGCATCAAAGCAGAAAACGAAAACAATTTGGTTCAAGCAGCCATCCAAAATTATTTGGAAGAGGAACTGGATGCCTTGGAGGATGAAGCGATTTGGCAGGAATATAATACCACTGGCGGCATCGAACATGCGCGAGTCATGCTTTGGTTGGAAGCCTTGGCGCGTGGGGAAAACGCGAAATGCCCCAGATAATCTGGTCAAGAAATGCACTAGACGATATTGAAAGATTGCATGTATTTCTGAAGGCAAAAAGTGAATCTGCCGCTGTAAGGGCTGTTAAAGCAATACTTGAGGCGGGAAGGCAGCTTGAAAAGTTTCCCACCATCGGAAAACCAGTAATCAGAAGACTGAATCATCGTGACATCATCAAGCCATTTGGAGCAGGGGCTTACGTTATACGTTACAGAATAAAATCAGAAAATATTCTCGTAATACTTAAAGTTTGGCATAGCAAGGAAAATCGTTAAGAGAACAAACCATGACCCACACCCCCGACATCTTAAAAAAAATCCTCGCCCGCAAACGCGAAGAAATCGCCGAGCGGCAAATCAAAATATCACTTGCCGAATTGCGCGAACGGGCGCAACAGGCTGACCCGCCGCGTGGCTTTGTGAGCGCCATGGAATCTAAAATCGCCCAAGGCAAAGCGGCGGTGATTGCCGAAATCAAGAAGGCATCGCCGAGCCGGGGGGTGTTGCGGGAAGACTTCCGCCCGGCTGAAATTGCGCAAAGCTTCGCCTTTGGCGGTGCAGCCTGCCTGTCGGTATTGACGGACAAGGATTTCTTCCAAGGGTGTGAAGCCTATTTGCAACTGGCCCGCAATGCCTGTCCGTTGCCGGTGATCCGCAAGGATTTTTTGATCGACCCTTACCAAGTGGTCGAAGCTCGGGCGATTGGTGCGGACTGCATCCTGCTGATCGCCGCCGCGCTAGACGATGCGACGATGGCCGATCTGGCCCAATTGGCTGGTGAGCTGGGCATGGATGTGCTGGTGGAGGTGCATGACGCGGACGAGCTGCACCGTGCCTTGAAGCTGGACTTGAAGCTGGTGGGCATCAACAACCGCAACCTGCGCACGTTTGAGGTGTCGCTGCAAACGACATTGGGGCTGCTTTGGTCCATTCCCGATGATCGTATCGTCGTGACTGAAAGCGGCATTCTGGCCCCGGACGATGTGGCTTTGATGCGCGGTCATGGCGTCCACGCCTTCCTTGTCGGCGAGGCATTCATGAAAGCCGAGACGCCAGGCGAAAAACTGCGAGAATTGTTTGGATTTTAATGGCATTCGCCCTGTACAGGCAGACGCTGTAGTGAGTATGATTGTGCCACGGCAAGACACCCTGAGTCCGCCGACTTTCAACCACACCTGAGGAAACCAATCATGCGTTCAACGAGTCTCATTTTTGCATCATTAATCACCGCATCCCTATCCGTGTCGGCGGGCCAATCCATGCTGGAATCCATGGGGACAGATGCCGCCAAAGATGCGGTGAAATCAGCCGCCCCGTCCGAAGTGACCAAGGGGGCCGAAACAGCCGGCAAAGCCAATGCTTTGAAGAAAATGGCACAGGACCCTACCTCCGCCGTAAAGGATGAGGCACAGGAAAAAGCTGGAGATACTGCAACTGATGCCGTTCCGGGCGGAAAAACAGCCAAAGAAACCTCATCCAAGACCAAAAATGCCGAGGATGCTGCGACTGCCCCCTCTTCATTGATGGACAAGGCTGTCGAATCGGGCAAAAGCAAAGCTAAAAAGAAAGCCACCGAAAGCGCGCTGGACATGATGCACTGATTCGGTTTTTTCGGTTCCGCAGGGGTTTGGACGATGTTTCCACCCCCTGCACACCCTTGGTTTTCGTTGCCTTTTTCAAAATTCGTTCTGGCAATTGCGCCTACCCTCTTTCCAGAACCCAATCATTGTGGAAAAATCAGTGCAATGGATTTCAAGCCGGACTTGGTTTTGCCAAGACAATTAACTTGATGAACAATCGGAGATGCCATGCCAAGCGACACATTGACGGTTCTCCTCGCCGGAGGCAGCGGGTCGAGGCTGCAACCATTAACCGCCGACAGGGCCAAGCCAGCCGTTCCTTTCGGCGGCAAATACCGGATCATTGACTTCACCCTGTCCAACTGCCTGCACTCGGGAATCCACCGCATTCTCGTGCTGACGCAGTACAAATATCATTCGCTGCAGAAACACTTGCGCGACGGTTGGTCCATCTTCAATCCAGAGCGCGGCGAATACATCACCATGGTCCCGCCGCAGATGCGGGCGGGTGCATTGTGGTACAGCGGCACCGCCGATGCCATTTATCAAAATCTTTTCCTGCTTGAGCGCAGCCGGGCTAAAAAGGTTTTGATCTTGGCTGCCGATCATATTTACCGCATGGATTACGCAGCCATGATCAAGGCCCATGAGGAAAAAGAGGCAGATTTGACCGTGGCCTGCATGAAAGTCCCCTTGCATGAAGCCCACGCATTCGGGGTGATGTCAGTCGGCGAAGATAAAAAGATAATTGAGTTCCAAGAAAAACCCCGCCTTCCCTTTCCAATCCCCGGCGAACCGGGATCAGCCCTTGCATCCATGGGGGTCTATGTCTTTTCCATGGATGCGTTAGTGAATGAATTGCGTGCCGATCACGAACTGCCGGGTTCCAGCCACGACTTCGGCAAAGATATTATTCCCATGATGATCAAGACGCACAGGGTTTTTGCCTATCATTTCGGCGGTTCCCGCGGGCGGGTCACTCCAGACCGCTACTGGCGGGATGTGGGTACTATCGACTCCTTTTACGAGGCGAACATGGATCTGTTGAAGCCGGTGCCCCCGCTTGACCTTTACCAAGCCGATTGGGCGATTCGCACCTACCACAGCCAAAGCCCGCCGGCGCGGATGGTTCCCAGTGAAAACGGCCTAGACGGGCAGTTGACCAATTCCATTCTGGGCAGCGGGACGGTCATTCTGGGCGGCATCGTGCGCAATTCGGTGCTGTGGTCGCGGGTTCGCGTGGAAGAAGGCGCCGTTGTCGAAGATTCTTTGCTGTTCGACTATGTCACCGTCGGCAATGGCGCGAGCTTGCGCCATTGCATCATCGACAAGGGTGTGAAAATTCCAGCAGGGGAAAAGATTGGCTTCGACAAGGAAAGGGATGAGCTAAGGTTCACCCTGACTGATAAAGGGGTTATCGTGATACCGAAGGGATACCACTTCGCTTAGGGTTGGTAAGCAATCCGGTAAATCGCGCCTTGTAAATCATCAGATACTAACAAAGACCCGTCCGCCAATTCCAGAATATCCACCGGCCTCCCCAAAACCTCCCCATTGGCTTGCAACCAGCCTTCGGCAAAAGTTTCATCGGCAATGGGTTTTCCCTCTTTGAATTTGACTAAAGCCACTCGGTAACCCTGGGGTATGGAGCGGTTCCATGAGCCATGCTGGGCAACGAACAAACCCCCTTGATAGCTTGCAGGAAACTGCTTGCCCCGATAAAAGCGCAAACCCAACGGCGCCACATGGGCGGGAAATTTCCAGGCCGGGGGGGTGAATTCGGAACAAGCCCTTAACTTGCCAAATTCAGGGTCGGCTATCACGCCCGCGTGGCAGAAAGGATAGCCGAAATGCATCCCGGATTTGGGCGCGTGGTTCAACTCTTCCGGCGGCACGTCATCGCCGAGCAGGTCGCGGCCATTGTCGGTGAAAAATAGCTCGCCGGTCTGCGGATGCCAGTCGAAACCGACGGTGTTGCGTATGCCACGCGCGAAAATTTCAAAACTCTTGCCATCCGGGTCCAGCCGTGTGATGCTGGCGTAAATTTCCTTTTCGCTGAGGCAACTATTGCAAGGCGCGCCAACGCCCGCATAAAGTTTGCCGTCCGGCCCCACCCGAAGGTATTTCCAGCCATGATGCCGGTCTTCCGGGTAACCGTCAAAGACGACTTGGGGTGTCGGTAAATTGCTTAGATTTGCGGCAATGTCCTTCAGCTTCAGGATGCGGTTGATTTCCGCAATGTAGAGATCGCCCTTTAGGACGGCCACGCCGTTGGGCGAATTGAGCCCGGAGGCGACAGTCAGCACCCAATCAGCCTTGCCGTCGCGGTTCAGGTCGCGCAAGGCGTAAACTTTGCCCTCCAGGGTGCCGACATACACTGTGCCATCCTCGCCCAAAGCCAGTGAACGGGCATCGGGAGTCTGATCGGTATACACTGAAATATGAAAGCCGGGCGGCAGCTTGATTTTTTCCAAGTTCACCGGGGCTTTCCCGGCACAGGCGGAAGCGGCAAAGCCGGCCAACAACACCAACAAACTGAACAACTTCATAAGACCTCCTTCGTGATGCACAGTCTCAATCCAAGCGGTTTTGCAAGTCCCCACTTGATTTTTGAGTCCAAGTCACCAACTATGTTAACACTTGTACCACCAACCAACGGAAAAGCAACCATGAGAATCTTCTTGTTCCTACTGACCAACGTGGCGGTGCTGCTGCTGATCAGCATCATCTTTCGTGTCCTCGGATTGGATGATATGTTGTACCAAAACGGTGTCAACCTGAACCTGGACAGCCTGCTCCTCGTCTCCGCCGTCATCGGCATGTCCGGTTCCTTCATTTCCCTGCTCATGTCCAAGTGGATGGCGAAAAGTTCGATGGGCGTCCATGTCATCGGGCAACCCGCCAACGCCACCGAGCAATGGCTGCTGGAAAGCGTGCGGCGGCTGGCCCAAGGCGCTGGCATCGGCATGCCGGAGGTGGGCATCTTCGACTCCCCCGCGCCCAACGCCTTCGCCACCGGCTTCAACAAGAACAGCGCCTTGGTGGCAGTCAGCACCGGCCTGTTGCAACAGATGAGTTCTGACGAAGTGGAAGCGGTGCTGGGTCATGAAATTTCCCATGTGTCCAACGGCGACATGGTCACTATGGGTCTGCTGCAAGGGGTGGTCAACACCTTCGTCATCTTCTTCGCGAGGATCGCCGGCTTTTTTGTGGATCGCGTCTTGTTGCGCAACGAGCGCGGTTTTGGCCCGGGTTTCTTCATCACCCAAATAGTGGCGCAAATTGCGTTTTCAATTCTTGCCAGCATGATCGTCATGTGGTTTTCGCGCCACCGTGAATTCCACGCCGATGCCGGCGGGGCGCGTCTGGCAGGCCGGCAGAAAATGATTGATGCCTTGCGGGCCTTGCAACGTGCCCACGACCCCGAACCCCTGCCCGGTGGCATGGCGGCCTTTGGCATCATCGGCGGAGGCTTCAGCCGCTTGTTCATGAGCCATCCGCCCCTTGAAGAGCGCATTGCCGCACTGCAAAAGCTAGTCTGATACCACCCTCCCGATGTGGTTGAATCAAGTTGCCGTAGCCCGGATGAAGCCTAAACCATGAGTATAGAAAATTGCTATTCCCCACTCCCTGAAATGGGCATCCTGGCCGTCAGCGGCAAAGACGCGGCCAAACTTCTGCAAGGACAGACCACCTGCGACATCTTAGGGCTACCGCCGGGCCAAACGACCTTGGGCGCGCTATGCACCCCCAAGGGCCGGGCCATTGCCGTATTCCGCGTGTTGCGGGCGGAGGAGAAGATTTATCTTTTGCTGCCAACGGAACTGCTGGAAACCGTGCAAACTCGCCTGGGCAGGTATGTCTTGCGGGACGATGTCAAAATTGAAGATGAAACTTGGAATTGGACCAGTTTTGGCCTGTTTGGTGAAAAATCCAAGGAAGCCCTGCAAATTTTGGGTCTGCCGCTCCTTACCCAAGACAATGAAGCGGAGGGGCAGGACAGCTTTTACACCCGCTTTTACGCAATCCGCATCCCTGACGCGAACACCCCAAGAACCTTGGTATTGGTCGATGCGGCGAAAAGCGCCGGCATGTGCAGGTTTCTAGACGGGCATGGGCTAGGCCGCTGCGAGTCTTCACGCTGGTTTTTGGAGGACATCCGCGCCGGACTGCCATCCATTACATTGGCGACGGCGGAAGAATTCGTGCCGCAAATGCTGAACCTCGATTTGGTGGGCGGAATCAGTTTTAACAAGGGTTGTTACACCGGCCAGGAAATCATCGCCCGCACCCATTATCTAGGCAGCCCGAAACGCCGGATGGTCCGTTTGGCAGGTGATGGGGGGCCGGTCCCGCAAGCCGGGGACAGTTTGCTGACCGAAGACCCAGGCGGGCAAAGCGCGGGCAGGGTGGTCAGTTCGGCTCCCGTTGAAGAGGGCGGCTTCGAATTGCTGGCGGTATTGAATGTGGGCCTACTGGAAGACCCGGAGGCCACTTTTAAAACGACCGGCGGGGTTGGGTTGGCATTGGCAAAGCTGCCGTATCCATTGCCGGTGGGTGTTGCGGAATGACTTGCGTGAACAGTTGAAAAGCATCTTGGCGGAAGCCCTGCCGCGATGAGCAGCTACCAGCCGCCGTTGACCATTACGCCGACAATTTTGGATTGGGTCGGGCAAGTCAGCGAAATGATGGGGCGCTGGTCGTTGACCACGGAAAGCGAGCTTTCACCCAGGCTCCGGCACGGCAACCGTATCCGCACTATCCAAGCATCCCTAGCCATCGAAAACAACACCCTGAGTGCGGAACAAGTGACGGCTGTGCTGGAGGGCAAGCGAGTGTTGGGCCTGCCGCGTGAAATCCAATATGAATTTGAAATCATCCATCCCTTCGCCGACGGCAATGGGCGCTTGGGGCGCTTATGTCAAACCCTGATCTTGATCCGATGGAAACCGCTGCTGGCCTTCCTGCCGGTGGAAACCGTCGTCCGTGGCCGGCAGGATGCCTACTATCAAGCCCTTGCCGATGCCGACAAGATCGCCGACACCTCGCCTTTTGTTACCTTCATGCTGCAAGCCCTGCACACCGCCATGAGTGAAACGGCGCTCACCGACCCAGTGAGCGACCGAGTAAGCGACCCAGTAAAATTGCTTCTGGCGGCTTTCCACCATGATGAATCGCTGAAAACCGCCGAATTACTCAATCGCCTCGGTTTGCAGCACCGGCCCACGTTCAGGAAAAACTACTTGAAACCCGCTTTGGCGGATGGCTGGATTGAGATGACCCAGCCGGAATCACCCAACAGCCCGACGCAGAAATACCGGTTGAGCGGGAAGGGGCGTTTGCTGTGGTAATAGTTTCATTATCCAATTGGGTGGCCATGTTTATGGCTAAGAATGTTTTAAGGAGTGCGAAATCACCCAGATTGGGCTGGGTTACGAATAACTGGAACGAGTCGTTGTTCAATTTCATGAAGATAGGCTGTCAGTCCTGTATGAATCCCTCTTGTCCGTAGAATTTCAAGACTGGTTTCTTCCCAACATTGCTGTTCACGTGAATTATCGCCCCCTGTGAGCTTTTTGACGACCACTTTAGGATTTCTTGCTCGATCAGGCTCTTCCCATGAGTTAGAGCGTAATCTGTGAGCCTCCTCGCAGGGATCAAATTTTAATTTAGTTTTTATTTCTTCTAAACTTTGAATTTCCTCTGAACTTGATGGAATGAATCCATTTAAAACCCAAGCCTCCCGCATTCGGTCGGCTATGCCAATGATTATTTCAAATTTAGGCTGTTGACCATTATGTTCCGAACGCACCTGTTCGATACCTTCCACACGGGCAGGTTGATTGTCTATATCGCGAATAAGCAGAACTGCTCTAACCTGTCGGCTTTTTTTATGGCAAAGAAACTGTATTAGCATAAGAATTTTCTTTGTTGCTGCGCCATCGGCTTTTAATGATCCATCTTGACCATGACCCAAAAATTTTGGAATCCTAAGACCCAATTTCTTAGCACGTTCAATGATGTCACGAATATCTTTCCAGCAAGAATGACCTGCTTGTTCTTCTAAACCACTCCAACGAAAAAAACTTTGTAGATTATCAGGTTCTAACCCATCTACTTTTTCAGCGATAACACGCTCAGCCAATTTAGTGGCAATTCGTGCATCTGCACTACTTTCAACAATTACAATAAACTCAAGCATTAACTTCACCGGAAACCACCCAATCTTCTCCCTCGGCACTCCAGAATTCACCGGTAGTCAATGTTTGCTTTGCCCATTCCACATCAGGATGTTCGTCCAGTCGTTTGCAAGTAGTAAATCCCGTATTCTTATTGCTTAACACATGAACTTGGGAAGGCTCAAGTTCATCAACGATGTAAGGGGAATGAGTGGAAAAGATAATTTGCAAGTTTTGGTTGACTTGGATGATTTCCTTGAAAACAGCAATCAATTCTCGCTGTGCTTTTGGATGAAGCCCCTGTTCAACATCATCCAACAATACTAAATTAGGTTGTTTAGGGTTCATTAAAACCGTCAGAAGACCCAAGGTCAGTATTGTTCCTTCACTAATGGCATGAGCAGGAATTCGCTTACCTGTATTCATATCTAGTACAACTTCTTGCCCGGACATTTCTTGGCTTTCTTCGTATGAGATGGATTTTCCATCAACTTCAATTAAACGCTGGCGATTGACCATAGCTTTGGCACGTTTTATCCCTACCTTCTTTACACCTGGAACAATCCGTTTCAGCATTTTCTGTAACAATTGGAATTTATCTGGAGATTCGTTACGAATAAAATCTAAAGTAGGAGCCAAACCCGAACCGTCAAATTCGACCCGGGGAGTGACTGCTTCACTGTAAGACGCTTTCTCAAGATTAGCAGCTATTAATTTAAGATAAACCGAAAACTTTAATGCCTGACATATTGGATAGTCCGCTTCACTCAAAGAGTGTGACCAACCTGTAAGATTTCTTAAAGTTCCACCATCTTGATCGACCTTCCATGATGCGCTTGGCATCCAAGTGTTACCACTTTTTTTCTCAAATTTATATGAAGCAAGCCAGTCTTTCCGATTCTCGCCATAGGCCCAAAATCCCCTGACAGTAACGGATACGTTATTTTGCTCACTTGTTGTAATGAATTCAGGGGATCTTTCGTATCCAAAGATATGTTTAAACTGGGAGTCGGCAAGACGGCTAAGAGAATGCAAGGCTTGCAAGACAGATGTTTTTCCAGAACTATTCTGTCCCACTAGAGCATGTAAGCGCGAATTATCAAATTTAAGGTCTGTATTTCGATGACTTTTAAAGTTATGCAGAATTACGTTCTCTAGCATTTAAAGCTTCCCCATCTTGAAATATTTGCAGTTACGAAAAGTGATTTCACAAAGCGTCAAATTATATGACATAGCATTGCTCGGTAATAACCGATTTTGGCACATCATCTTTATTCACCCCCCCGTCCTCCTCGCCCGCAACACGTTATGGATTTCACCAATCTTGTCCAAGGCTTGGCTAAGCTGGCCTAGGTCATGTATCTCAATGGTGATGCCCATGGATACGGATTGGTTCGGGGTATTCGTGTGGGTATTGGTACTGAGGATATTAATATGCTCTTGCGCCAACACATGGGCCACATCCTTCAACAATCCTTTGCGGTCGATGGCATTGACCTCGATTTCCACCGGGAACGACTCCTGATCCTCCCCCCAATCCACATCGATCAACCGGCCTAGCTTATGCGAGGGCAGTTGGATGACATTGGCGCAATCTTGGGCGTGGATGGCGACGCCGTGTCCCAACGTGACATAACCGACGATGGGCGTGCCAGGAGTGGGGTTGCAGCAACGGGCAAAGTGCATCAACAGGTTGCGGATGCCTTGCACCGTCACCTTTTCAAGGACTGCCCCCGCCACTGGCTCGGGTTTGGGCGGAACTTGCATCGGCGGCGGCTGGAAGCCGGGAACCTTCAAAGTCGATGCGAGTTGGGCGGGGCTGATGTCGCCGCGCCCAATGGCCAACAGCAGGTCGTCCACCCGAGGCAAGTGGAAATGGTGGACCAAATCATCCATTTCCGCTTCTTTCAAGGCCGCCATGCCGAGCTTGTGGCGCTCCCGCTCCAGTGTGGCTTTGCCCGCCCGCAAATGTTTTTCATGATCCTGTTGCTTGAACCATTGCTTGATCTTGCTGCGGGCGTGGGAGGTGGCGACATACCCCATGTGCGGGTCCAGCCACCCCAAACTGGGCGAACCCTGCTTGGCAGTGAGGATCTCGATTTTTTCTGCGGACTTGAGTTGGTAGGTCAATGGCACAATGCGCCCATTCACCTTGGCACCCCGGCAGCGATGGCCGACCTCGGTGTGGATGGCGTAGGCGAAATCCACAGGGGTCGCCCCTTTCTTAAGGCGCACCACTTGGCCCATGGGCGTCAGCACGAAGATTTGATCGGCAAACAGTTCGGAGTGGAAATCGTCCAACAATTCCCGGTCATCCCCCTTGCTTTCCAAGAGCCGGCGCAAGGAGTCGATGCTGCGATCCAACGCCTCGTCATGCTTGCCGCCTTCCTTGTAACGCCAGTGGGCGGCGACGCCAAATTCGGCGAAGGCATGCATTTCCTTTGTCCTGATCTGGATTTCCACTGGCTTACCCTCGGACCCAACCACCACCGTATGCAGCGACTGGTAGCCGTTGTCCTTGGGATTGGCGATGTAATCGTCGAATTCCTTGGGAATATGCAGCCATAGGCCATGCACCAAACCCAGCACCGCGTAACAATCACCGACCTTTTCCACCATCACCCGCACCGCCAGCAGGTCGTAGAGATCGTCCAGGCTCAGGTGTTTGCGCTTCATCTTTTTCCAGATGCTATACAGATGCTTGGGCCGGCCATAAACCTTGGCATGGACACCATTCTCATGCAGCCCTTCCTCCAGTTGCTGGATGAAACTGTGGATATAACGCTCGCGTTCGGCCCGGTTGGCATCCATCGACTTGGCTAGGTTCTTGTATTCCACGGGTTCCAAATAGCGGAAGGCCAAATCCTCCAACTCCCATTTAAGCTGGCCCAAGCCTAGGCGATTGGCCAGGGGGGCAAAGATGTCCAAGGTCTCGCGGGCGATTTTGTAGCGGAAGGACTCATCCTCATGCTTGAGCATACGCAGACGCTGCAAGCGGTAAGCCAGTTTGATGAGCACCGCGCGCACGTCGTCCACCACCGCCAGCAACATCCGGCGCAGCAATTCCGCCTGGGCGGGTTCCTGAATTTCGCGGGAAAAATCGTTGAAGGTGTTCAGCCAATTCACCCCGCGCACCATTTTGAGGACTTCCTCCCCAAAATAAGGCCCGAATTCGACTTCTTTGTTGTTTTCGCGCAGCCAAGGATCGGCAAGCAGGGCCGCTTGCAAGGTTTGGGCATCCACCCGAAGAATATGCAAGGTATTGGCGACATCAATGCCGCGTGGCCGGGACACTACATCCTGATCGCGGGCATCTTCAGCAAATTGCAACGCCACATCCAGCCGCTCGGCCTCCTCTTTATTGAAACCGGCGGAAAACTTTTCCAGCAGATGCCCATGGGGATGGGAATGGGAGGAAATGTCGGATTGATAGAGTGAATGTTTCATTGCCTTTATTTCCTGTTTGGCCTGGGGTCGTCAAAAAGCCATGCCCGTATCAACGCCAGTTGAGGTTTGGAGGCTTTTGCCATAGTTTCACGCAAAATTTAGCGGCAAGGTTCCTGCCAAAACGGACAATTCCCAAGCCGGGAATGAGCGCATAATGGGGCCTGTCGGCGCTCTGTTCAAGTGGCAAGTTTCATTGGCCAAATCCGCAGGTAAAAAATATGCCTATTATTTTGATAAACCACTCGCAGACTACCCGGCAAATATGCCAGAATTCACGCTTGTCACGGCATTTTCAGGAAACATTTCGGCTATGAGCGATGAACAATCCGTCGAAACCAATGCGCCTATCGCGGTCAGCCCCGCTCCCGACGTAGTGGCTCCGGACCCGGCCCAGCGCGGCGATGTGGCGGCCAAGGCTATTTTGCTGCGCTTGCTGGATGAACTGGTCGCCAATGAGGTTGGCGTTCTGCAAAATGAAGACCCGGAGTATTTGCACGACTTTCGCATCGCGGTGCGCCGCACCCGTTCTGCGCTAGGCCAGATCAAAGGCGTATTCCCGGATCGGACGGTGCAGCGCTTCGCCCCCCGCTTTGCGTGGCTGGGGAAAATAACCAGCCCCCCCCGCGACTTCGATGTTTATTTGATCGGCTTCGACGAACTCAAAGCCGGACTCGCCGAGCATTTCCGTGACAGCATCGAGCCGCTGCGAGGATTTCTGGAGAACCACTGCGACTTTGCGCATGGCGAATTGACACGGCAAATCCATTCGGCGCGCTATCGGGCGTTGCTGGCCGATTGGAGAAAATTCCTCTTGGCGAATTGCCCCAAAAATCCGCAAGCCCCCAATGCTTTGATGCCGATCAAGCAAATTGCCGACAAGCGCATTTGGAAGCTGTTCCGCCGTGTGCTCAAACAAGGCCGGGGAATCTGTAAAGACACGCCGGCGGAAAATATCCATGAACTGCGCAAAACCTGTAAGAAACTGCGCTATTTGCTGGAATTCTTCCGCGACCTTTATCCGGCCGAAGGGATTGACAAGCCCATCAAAAAATTGAAGAAACTACAGAATTACCTAGGCGATTTCCAAGATGTCCATGCCCGCATCGCCATGTTGCGGGGCATCAGCCATGAGATGCGAAAGAATACGACGGTCCATACCGATGCGCTATTGGCCTTGGGTGTGCTGTTGGCGAATTTGGACAGCCGGCAATCAGGGTTGAGGAAGGCGTTTTCCGATCATTTCAGACCCTTCGCCCATGCCCGCAATCGGGAGCTGTTTAGAGGGTTGTTCAAGCCTTGCCTTGCTGACAATACCGTCGAGTGCGCTGGTTCCCCCGCGGGTGATCCTGTCGCGGTTAAAAACCGTTCCCACTAATTTGGTCAACTTCCCATTAACGGCCAAGTCCATTCTCTGAATGGAAAAAAACCGTTAAGATAGAAGACTGTTACCGCAATCCTTCCTGACATGAAAGTGAAATCCAACCTGTTCCTAGCCCTACCCCTTGCCTTGGGACTTTTGTCCCTGGCGGCGAACGGCCTTGCTGCGGGTAGCAATACCCATGCAGCGGGCGCAATTTATCTGGCGGCTGCCGACGATGACGAAGAGGACGACGACGACGCCGAGGCCGTCGATTACCGCGACCGGGTGCGCGAGGTGCAAAGCTGGATGCACCGCCGTAGCGCCCAGCGCAGGGGAGAACCCGGGCTTGATGTGAACCCTCCGTCCGTGTCCCCGCATAATTATGGCTCTGATTATTCAGGCTACCACCCCGCCTACCGGGCCGTTCGCGTCAGGCAGCGCGGAATACGCCATCGCTCCTACAGGCACAAGCACGCTCACAGACATTCTTCCTGGCACAGCGCATCGCGGAGTCACCGACATGGGCATGGACATGTTTCCAGCCATCGGCATTCCGCCCGGCATGGACAAGTCACAAGAGTCCGGCATTCCCACCGCCACGCCCATGTGACCCACCATAAACAGGCTTACCGGCCGGTTCGTGCAAGCCGCCATAAACAGGCCTACCGGCCGGTTCATGCAAGCAGCCATGGACGGACCCACCGCCACACCCCTTCCAGCCGGGCAACTCGGCATCGGCGTACCCCTGTTTCCAGCCATGCGCGCCACCGTCAGCGAACGCCTGCCCCCATCCATGCCAAGACATCAAGACGGGGTCATGCGGGCAGGCATGGGCACATCAATCGACCCGTGAATCGACGTGGGCCCGTTAAACAGCATGGATCGCATAACCGGGCAACCCCCGCCATAGTGAGGACCGGTCATCGAACCCACACAGCGCAACCGTTCCACGCTGCGGGCGGACAGGCTCGCCGTTTGGGCGGGAATGCACCCTCATCAAAACCGGCCAAGCCGGTTAAGAAAAGCAAAACGCGGCGTTAGGGGGAAACGAGTGCGGCCTGGTTCTTTGGGCCGCATCCTTACAATCCAAGGCCGGGGCAATTTAGCTTCGTTTCAACCTAAGCCTGAGCAGCATCTCGGCTTCTTCGGAATTGATTAAATCGGGCATGCAGCCCACCACTTGGAATCCTTGCGAACGGTAAAACGCTTGGGCGGGTAGGTTAAATTCCGAACAAATCGTCCACAGGTTGCCATGACCTTCCCGCTTGGTTTGCCCAACGAGCCAGGCAATGATCTCCCTTCCCAAGCCATAGCCTTGGAATTCCGGTAGCACTGCCAACAATTCCAAAAGTGGCCCACGCAGCCAATTCGGGCGAACCGTCAGGCAAGCCGCCGGGGTATCATCGGCCAACACGGCTATGGCGTGGCGTTCTTGGCCGACCGCGGACAAATAACGGCAAAGAGCCTGGGATGAATACCCCAAGCTCAGCCAAGGGTCGATGCGGGCTAAGCTCTCACCAAAGCAGTTTGCCCAGTCGGTGCGCATCGGCAGCAAACGGCAGCTGCCATGGCAAAAATGGTCAAAGTTCATATGAACCCGTTGTTCCGTTTGCGGCATGAATACCAGCCTATTCCTTCACTTTGTAAACCGGTGTTTTTCCATTGGCTCCGCACGCCGCGCCAATATCTTAACGCCGAGGCCCAAGTCATGAAGAGATAAACGATGGTAGGAATCAATGCGAAACTGGCCATGACGGAGACGAATTGCCGGTTATCGCTTTTGGCCTTGTCGAGCAGGGCTGCCACTATTCCCGGGGCGGGCAGGATGTCGGCATCGAGCAGCAAGGTCCAGGCCGTCTTGACTTCCTTTGTGCCTTGTTCCAACGCCCAAATTTTGCCACTCCATCCATCAGGCAGGCTCAGGCATCTAATGGTAGTGAGATCAATCCCACCCACCTGTTGCGCACAGTCCGCCGTGCCGTCATCCGAGCCGTCGTCCACCAGCACTGCCCTCAATCCACGGCCTTGATTAACTAACCCGCGCAATGTGTCCGTTATCACTTCCGCCTCGTTGCGGGCAGGAATGAGAACGGTCACATCGCCTAGGTCACAGTCGCCCGCCAATCCTGGTTCCAGGGTTTCGCCATTGAGCCAAGGCCGCCAGGGAAGGATGAGAACGATGAACCAGATGGCAAATGCAAATATTGACAATATAAGCAAAATCATAGGTAGATCGGCAGTATATTTAATCTAACAGAGTGATCAACATACTAGTGTAGAAGTCAGTTTGGCAATTCATTAAAACTTTTTTAACGATATAACATTTCAATATTTCTCGAATCGCAAACATCATAAAAATCTTTCGGATTAAAACTGATGAACCCGTCTATACGCAGCGATTTATCTGAAAGCATTGATCTAACTACATGATCGACTAAGCTAAAATGGCGAATATTGTTTTCAAGTACAAATTGCAAGGAATCCTTTCTATAAATTTCGTCATCTATCAAGATTGTTGATGGTTTTTCAATAAATCGTTTAAGTTTAGCCACGCTCTCCCTTCGCTTGGCAACACTTGTTCTAATTGTTTCGTAAAGAGTCGGCCAAGGAATTAGCAGTGAGTGAACTTGGACATCATCTTCAATAATAAGCGCTTCGGATCGGTAATTATCAGATTCATTAAATAGCGCAAACCAAAATCCAGTGTCAGCTAAAATCTTCTTTGCCATTAGCTGTCATCCTCGACCTCAGATGCACCGTAACCTTGCCAAGGTGAAGCTTTACGTTTGCCAATAATGAATCGGCCTTTATTCATACCCTCTTTATTTTTCCATATAAGATAAACCCTGTCCGATTTTCCAAACGTGACATTTGACTCTAAATCATTTTTTAATATGTCGGGTAGGGTTTCCTCATCGGATATCTCATATTTGAGAACCGCTAAACTATCCCCACACTCAACTGCATTGTGGTTATCCAGCCATGAATACAAACTAGAGTAATCGCCTTTGACACCGAGATCATAAGAAAGCCAAATTGTTTTATTCATAGCAGTAATTAAATTGAAAAGATCGTAGAGTTATGCAGGTACCATTGCAAAGCACAAACACAAAAGCCCGCAACCGTGACGAACGATTGCGGGCTTTTTAAAAGATGCGGCGGATTACTCCACCACTTCGATGTTGATGGTGGGACGGACCTTGACCGGTTTGGCATCCACCGGCGGGTTCACCCACTCGGGGACAGGCTCAGGCGCCATCGGTCCGTGGGTGCGCGGCCCCATGATGCCAGCCCAGAGGGCTTTCAGCGGATTGCTGATGGAATCATCGGCCGCAGTGGCCTCGAAGCCACAATGGGCCATGCAGTTGGCGCATTTCGGATTTTTCGAATTGCCATACTTATGCCAAGGTGTCTCCTCCATCAAAGACTGGAAGCTAGGCGCATAGCCTTCGTCCACCAGCAGATAGCAAGGCTTCTGCCAGCCGAACACATTGCGCGTCGGGTTGCCCCACGGTGTGCAATTGTAGCTTTGGTTGCCAGCCAGGAAATCCAGGTAGAGAGGGGAGTGGTTCAAAGGCCATTGACGGTCTTTGCCAATCTTGAACACCTTCCTGAACAGTTCCTTGCTTTCGCGCATCTTGATGAAGATGTTTTTCAAAGGCGCATGTTCGTAGCTAAAGCCCGGCGCAATGGTGACACCTTCCACACCCAGTTCCTTGACGTAATCCAAGAACTCGGCGATCTCCTCAGCCGACTCGCCTTGGAACAGAGTGCAGTTGACGGTGACGCGAAAGCCCTTGGCCATTGCCAGCTTGATGACATCCACGGCCCGGTCAAACACACCGGTCTGGCAGACCGAGGCATCATGGCGCTCACGGTTGCCATCCAGATGGATGGACAAGGTCAGGTAGGGGGACGGCTGGTAGTCATCCATCCTTTTTTTCAACAACAGCGCATTGGTGCACAGGTACACATATTTCTTGCGGGCGATGATCCCTTCCACCACTTGGGGAAGTTCTTTATGCAGCAACGGTTCCCCGCCGGCTATCGAGACGATGGGCGCGCCACATTCGTCTACAGCGGCCAGGCACTCATCCACGCTGAGTCTGCGATTAAGAATTTCATCTGGGTAATCAATCTTGCCACAACCGGCGCAGGCCAAGTTGCAACGGAACAACGGCTCTAGCATCAGCACCAAGGGATAACGTTTCACGCCCTTGAGCTTTTGTTTGAGCAGATAGCTCGCCACGGTGATTTGTTGACGCAAAGGAACGCCCATTTTGATTTCTCCTGGTAAAAACTGTTTGTAACTTGATCCAACTAGGCATTACACGCCTTAGCCTTAGGACCCGCTCATTAAGACATTCCCGTGCCACGGCCCTTGAGACCGATAGTGACACAGATTCACTCCCGACCATGCCCACAATTTCCTTACATATTGTTTGAATTGGGAACATGGCACTTTGGTGACTATGATAAAACAAAAAACCGCCGATGCGTTGTTTTTTTCTCAATATTTTTCGCTAATTTGCAACAAAGCTTGACGTGAACGCAAAAAACGTTAAAATTTCATGACATTTACGCAACTTTACAACCCTTCTTTTGAAGTGGAAACCTGTTTCACCAGACCCTTTCAAGCCTAAACAATGTGCTGGATGGTGGGATATTTAACCTAAATGACTGAAAAACTGACAACCGCATGAACGGAAACCGTTCGCAGAACACAACAACGGAGCTAGACTCCCTGCCAGACGACGCTCTCCAGGCCCGCTTGCTGGAGGGTGTTTCCCGCACGTTTGCCTTAACCATCCCGCAATTGCCGGAGGGCTTGGCCAAGCCGGTTTCCAATGCGTATTTATTATGCCGGATCGTTGATACCATTGAAGACGAAGTCTCCCTGAACTCGACGCAAAAACGGGCGTTTTGCAGCCAATTCATCGACGTGGTCGCCGGCAAGGAAGCGCCGGTGAAACTCTCACGGGCATTGTCGCCGTTGCTTTCCGACCAAACCATTCCGTTGGAACACGAATTGATCCGGCTGATCCCCAGGGTCATCGCCATCACGCACGGGCTTGAAGGCCCGCAACGTGAGGCGTTAAGCCTGTGCGTTGCCATCATGGGCGAAGGCATGGCGGAATTTCAGGATCGCGACCTGCGCCATGGCGTGGCCGATATGCGGGAGATGGACCGCTATTGCTACTATGTCGCCGGGGTGGTGGGTGAAATGCTGACCCGCCTGTTTTGCCACCATTCCCCCGAAATCGCCGCCCGCCGGGATTTGATGATGAAGCTGGGCGTGTCCTTCGGCCAAGGCTTGCAGATGACCAATATATTGAAGGACCTGTGGGACGATCACTCGCGTGGCGTATGTTGGTTGCCGCGCGACATCTTCACGGCCAAGGGCTTCGATCTTGCGGATTTGCAGCCCGGCCATGGCGATCCAAAATTCGCCGAAGGTTTCCGGCAGTTGCTCGGGATTGCCCATGCCCATCTGCGCAACGCCCTTGAATACACGTTGCTTATCCCATCTCATGAAACCGGCATCAGGGAATTCTGCCTTTGGGCCTTGGGCATGGCCATGCTGACCTTGCGTAAGATCAATGCCAACTTATATTTCAGCGACTCCAAGCAGGTCAAGATCACCCGCCGCAGCGTCAAAGCCGTGATCGGCGGCAGCCGCCTCACGAGGCGCAGCAATATTTTATTGAAATCCTTGTTTTATCTCGTCGGCACAGGGCTTCCCGCACCTGATCGCCAAGTTTTGGCCCTCGCGGCTACCGTAACGACAGCCGAACAGTCGAAACCCAAGTTTTAAAAAGGAAAATACCCATGTTCAAAGAAACAAGCTTACTTTCTGGCATTGATTACGCCTTCCCAGGCTCAATGCAATCGCCGTTAGACGGTGCCATCGAACGTGCCAAAGAGCATCTGCTTCGCCTGCAAAGCCAAGAGGGCTATTGGGTGTTCGAACTGGAGGCGGATTGCACCATCCCTGCGGAATACATCCTGATGATGCACTTCATGGATGAAATCGACGAGGACTTGCAGGGGAAAATCGCCAATTTCCTGCGCGCCCATCAAGCCGGGGACGGCAGTTACCCGCTCTTCCGAGGCGGCGAGGGTGACATTTCCTGCACCATCAAAGCCTATTACGCATTAAAAATGGCCGGTGACGACATCCATGCCCCGCACCTACGCAAAGCACGGGAATGGATACTTGCCCACGGCGGCGCGGCCAAGGCGAATGTCTTCACCCGCATCATGTTGGCCATGTTCGCGCAAATCCCTTGGCGGGGCGTGCCGTTCATCCCTGTGGAACTCATGTTGTTGCCGAAATGGTTCCCTTTCCATCTGGACAAGATTTCCTACTGGTCGCGCACGGTGATGGTGCCGTTGGCGATTCTTTGCACTTACAAAGTCACGGCGCGCAACCCGAAACAAATTAATGTGCGCGAATTGTTCACCGTGGATCCGGAAAAGGAAAAAAACTATTTCTCCCACGTCAAAACACCCATCGGCAAGACCGTTTTGGCCTTGGAACGCTTTGGCCGCCTGTTGGAGCCATTGATTCCCGGCTTCGTGCGTAGAAAGGCAACCGAAAAGGCGCGTGACTGGTTCTTGGAAAGGCTGAACGGCTATGATGGACTGGGGGCGATTTTCCCCGCCATGGTGAACGCCTACGAGGCGCTGGATTTCTTGGGGTTCCCCAAAGACGATGAACGCCGCCAAATTGCCCTTGAATCCATCCAGCGCTTGCTGGTGATCAAGGGCGACCAAGCCTATTGCCAGCCTTGTGTGTCACCCATTTGGGACACTGGCTTAGTTGCCTTGGCCTTGCAGGAAGTGGACAAATACGAGGAAAGCCCGCAAACCCGCATGCAAATCAAAGAGGGCTTGCGTTGGCTGGCAAGCAAGCAATTGACGGACGAACCAGGCGACTGGCAGGTCAAGCGCCCCAACCTTCCGGGCGGCGGCTGGGCTTTCCAGTTCGGCAACAGTTGGTATCCTGACGTGGACGATTCAGCCGTGGTTGCCCACGCCTTGGTGCAGTCCGAAGACGAGGAATTCAATGCGACCATCCAACGCGCAGGGGTATGGATTGCGGGTATGCAGTCCAGCAACGGCGGCTATGGTGCCTTCGATGTGGACAATGACAATTACTATCTGAATCATATCCCCTTCGCCGATCATGGCGCATTGCTTGACCCGCCGACCGCCGATGTATCGGGTCGTTGCGCCATGTTCCTCGGCAATTTGGTGAAGACCAACCCCGAATACCGGCCAGTGCTGGATCGTTGCATCGCCTACTTGAAAAGAGAGCAAGAAGAAGACGGCTCTTGGTTCGGGCGCTGGGGCACCAATTACATCTACGGCGTCTGGTCAGTGTTGCTGGCCTTTGAAACCGCTGGCGTACCCAACAACGACCCCAGTGTCCGCAGGGCCGTTGCCTGGTTGAAAACCAAACAGCGGGCCGATGGCGGCTGGGGCGAGGACAGCAACACCTACCATGATGACCGCACGGAAAAACGCGGTGAATTCCACACCAGCACAGCCTTCCAGACTGGCTTTGCGCTGACCGCCCTGATGGCGGGAGGCGAGGCGGAATCCCCGGAAGTCCAGGCCGGTGTCAATTACCTGCTTAGAAACCAGCAAGCTGACGGCTTCTGGAAAGACGGGTGCTTCACCGCGCCTGGCTTCCCCAAGGTGTTTTACCTGAAATACCACGGCTATGATAAGTTCTTCCCGTTGTGGGCATTGGCTCGCTTCCGCAACGAGTGTTTTGCAATTGCGTGACTAAGATAGGCATCCTTGTCGCCATGGCGGTTGAGTGCCGCAGCCTGACCTCCAAGCGAGTGCCTGCGGGGGGCTGTTTGGACTTGGGTGACGGTTGCCTCATCGGACTATCCGGGGCTGGACCGCAGGCGGCGCAACGTTGCTCTGCCCTGCTGGTCGAAGCGGGGGCAACTTCACTGATTAGCTGGGGATGCGCGGCTGCTTTGGCACCGGGCCACAATCCGGGCGACTTAATCCTGCCGGCCGGAATCGTCTGCACGGATGGGCGGCTAATCGAAACCGACGGGGAATGGCGCGATCGCCTCTCTTCCAAACTGGACGGGCAAATGCCTGTCCACACGGGGCTGCTGGCGGAAAGCGACCGCATCGTGGCCGGGCAAGAAGAAAAACGCGACCTCTTCGCCGCCACCGGTGCCATCGCCTTGGACATGGAAAGTGCCGCAGCCGCCCGCACCGCAGTGCGATTCCGCCTGCCTTTCTTGGCAGTTCGTAGCATCATCGACCCAGCCGAAGTAAGCCTACCGCCCTCGATCCATGCTGCATTCGATGCAAACGGAATGCTGAATGTTCCGCAAATGTTGTTGCGTTCGCTGCTGCACCCGACTGATTTCATAGACATCATCCGACTCGGCAGTCACTTCAGCGCAGCCATGAAAACCCTCAGCCTAGCGGCCGCCATTGGTCGCGATACTCACTTTGCCGTCACCTAGGACTGCAATTTCCCTTTTCCTGCCCTAACCCCCCTCAGACCCACATCCGACGATGAGCAGAACGACAGACAGTCTAATAATTAAAACCATTCTTTGGTGGGAAAACAACATTCTTAACCGCCCATGGTTGCTGATAGTGTCATTCGTTGTCGCCACGGGTTTCGTCGGCAAATACACGATGGACAATCTTACCGTGAACACCAACACGGCAAATATGTTTTCCACCCAACTGCCTTTCCAGCAAAACCGGATCAGGCTGGAAAAGGCATTCCCCCAAGATATCGACACCCTTCTGCTGCTGGTGGAAGGGGATTCGCCGGAACAGACATCTGCGGTGGTCAGACGCATCAGCGGGGAGTTGCGGGAAAAGAAGGATGCCGTCGCATCTGTTTATGTCCCGGACGAGGGGGAGTTTTTTGACCGAAACGGCATGCTCTATCTGAGTATCAAGGACTTGGAGGACACCTCCAAACAACTGGCCAACGCCCAGCCGTTTATCGGCAAACTGTCCAAGGATAATAGCCTGCACGGACTGTTTGACATTCTCGGACTAGCCATCAAAACCACGGGCGATGACGACCTTGAATTGGATATGAATCCAGTGTTTAGAAAGATTAGCCAAGCCTTGAATGCCGTGCGGGAGGGGAAGCCCTACGAATTGTCCTGGCAACAATTGATGATGGACAAGCAAAGCGGCATTGGCATCACCAAACGCTTCATCATCATACGGCCAACACTGAATTACAAAGAATTGCTGCCGGCCGAAAAAAGCATCGCGGCCATTAAAAAGGCAATCGCCGAAGCGACCGTGGGCGAGCTTGCCAACGTCCGTGTCAGCATGACCGGCGAGGTGGTGTTGGAATATGAAGAAATGGACAGCCTCACGCGAAGCATGACGATAGCCGGCATCGCCTCGTTCATTCTGGTCTGTGTGACCTTGTTGGTCGCCTACCGCTCCTTCAAATTGATGATTGCCACGTTTGTTTCCCTGGGGATGGGGCTGGTTCTTTCCATGGGGTTCGCCACTGTCAGCATCGGCCATCTCAACTTGATTTCCATTGCCTTCGCGGTGTTGTTCATCGGCATGGGCGATGCCTACTCCTCGCATTTTTGTTTGCGTTATCGGGAATTGATCATGCGCGGCGAGTCCCAGCGCGATGCCTTGCGGGATACCTTGACCTCCACCGGATCGTCCTTGATTTTATGCACATTCACGGCGGCCATTGGACTTTACGCGTTCATCCCCACCCACTATGTCGGCGTATCCGAACTCGGCATCATCGCCGGCACCAGCATGTTCATCGCCTTGCTCACCACCTTCACGGTGTTGCCCGCACTGATAAAAATCATGCCTATCAGGAAGCCCAGGATGCGGACCCCGGAGGTCGACAAATCATCCTCCATTCTATCCAATTGGCCTTTGCGATTTGCCCGGCCAATTCGTTGGACTACCTTCGTTTTGACCTTGGCCGCATTGGCATTGTTGACCCGAGTCTCGGTGGATTTCAACCCGATCAACCTTCGCGACCAAAGCACCGAATCGGTCAAAACCTTCAAATATCTGCTCCAAGACGAGGATACTTCACCGATGACGCTCTCCTCGCTCGCCAACAGTGAAAAGGAAGCGATGGAGAAGAAAAGCCGTTTTGAAAAACTGCCGACGGTCGAGAAGGTGATGACACTGTTTGACCTGATCCCCGATGACCAAGAGGCCAAATTAGCCATTGTCGAAGAACTGGGTTTACTGATGGGCCCCCAACTCGGGAGTTTTCCCCTGCCTACCCAAGGCGGCGCTACGCTTCAAAGCCTGGAGGAACTGCAAGCCAGTATCTTGGTGCAAATCGCCAAAGGCGAAGGTGGCAATGCCGACTTGTTGGAATTAAGCGAAAGCCTGGATGAATTTCTAGATTATCTGGACTCTTTGCCCGAGGAACTTCGCCAACCCCTATTGGACAAACTCCAACAGGTGTTGTTGGGTTCTTTGCCCGCCACCATGGAAAAGCTCAAACTCAGCCTTGAAGCGGGGCCCGTCACCTTGGAATCGCTCCCCGCTGAACTCAAAGAACGCTGGTTGAGCCAAGACGGATTTTACCGGATCCAAGTTTCACCGAAAAAAGATTTGAACGACCTTGGAAACTTGCGCGAATTCATCCAAGGGGCGCAGAAAATCGACCAAGACGTGACCGACCTCCCGGTCACCTATCTGGAATCCATGAACGAAGTCGTCCAGTCCTTTATGCAGGCATTCAGCATTGCCCTAGTGGCAATCACCGTGTTGCTGTTAATCATCCTGCGCAATGTCAAAGACACCTTGCTGGTGCTGTTGCCCCTGCTGTTGGCCTCCGTGTTCACGGCGGCAGCGACGGTGGTGTTCAACGTCCCCTTCAACTTTGCCAACATCATCGCGCTGCCGTTGCTGTTTGGATTAGGTGTGGACAGCGGCATCCACATGGTCCATCGGTTACACTATTTGGATTCGACCGAGGAAAATCTGCTCGGCACCAGCGAGGCGCAAGGGGTGTTCTACGGCGCGTTGACGACAATTTTCAGCTTCAGCAGTTTGGCGTTCACCTCCCACCAGGGCACCGCGTCCATGGGCATCCTGCTCTCCATAGGATTATTAATGACACTGATCTGCGCACTGGTCGTGTTGCCGGCCTTTAGCGTGTTGCATATCAGGCGACGCCATTTTCACCAATAATTTCACCCAAAGCACTATCATTGACTGAGGACACCATGTCAAAAACCATTGCCGAATTACTCGCCGAACGGTCTGGGGAAAACTTCGACCTGCATGACAAATTTCTGAACACCCAGATGGTGCGGGTGCTAAAAACCATCGGCTATGATCGGGTTTATACCAAAGCCCACGGTCCCTACCTGTACGACAACAAAGGCGATGAATACTTGGACTTGCTTTCAGGCTTTGGTGTTTTCGCGCTAGGCCGCAACCACCCCACCATCGTGCAAGCCTTGAAAGACGTGCTGGACGCCGAATTGCCAGACATGGTGCAGATGGACGCGTCCCTTTTGTCGGGCTTGTTGGCGGAGAGAATCCTTGCCACCTGCCCGCCCAACCTCACCAAGGCATTTTTCTGCAATTCCGGCGCGGAAGCAGTGGAAGCGGCGATCAAATTCGCCCGCTACACCACCAAGCGCGAAAAAATCGTCTATTGCGAACATGCATTCCACGGCCTGACCACAGGGGCTTTGTCGCTGAACGGCGAAAACCTGTTTCGTGAAGGCTTTGGCCCCTTGCTGCCAGGTTGCTCGGATGTGCCATTTGACGATTTACCGGCCTTGGAGAAGGCACTCTCCCGCAAAGAGGTGGCGGCGTTCATCGTCGAACCGATTCAGGGCAAAGGCGTCAACTTGCCCTCCGAAGGCTACCTGAAAGAAGCGCAACGCCTGTGCAAACAATACGGCACCTTGTTCGTCGCCGACGAAATCCAATGCGGCATTGGCCGGACCGGCAAATTCTGGGCAATTGAGCATTACGGCGCGGAACCCGACATGATCTTGATGGCGAAGGCGCTGTCCGGCGGCTTCATCCCCGTCGGCGCGGTGGCGATGACCGATCACATCATGAACGCCGTGTTCAACCGCATGGATCGTGCCGTGGTGCATGGATCCACCTTTTCCAAGAACAACATGGCAATGGCGGCTGGGATTGCTTCCTTGCAAGTCATCGAGGACGAGAAGCTAGTCGAAAACGCCGCCAAAATCGGCGGGGAAATCATTGAAGGTCTGCAAGCGATGATCCCCAAATACGACTTCCTCAAGCAGGTACGAGGCAAGGGTTTGATGATCGCCGTGGAATTCGGCTCCCCCAGTGGTTTGCTGCGCAAAGCCGCGTTTGCCGGCCTGGAAGCCGCCAACAAGGGGCTGTTCAGCCAAACCATCACCATACCCTTATTCAAGAACCATCGCATTTTGAGCCAAGTGGCGGGCCACGGCATGAATGTAGTCAAATTCCTGCCTCCGTTGGTCATCGGTGAAAAAGACCGCGATTGGATTTTGTCGGCGATGGATCAAGTCATAGCCGACACCCAGGAAGTCGGCGGCGCGATTAAGGATTTGGGCAAGAATTTGATCAGCCATGCGTTGAAGCAGAAGGCGGGTTAATTTTCGCTAAAACGCTAAAGCGTTTGAGCGTAGTTAAGTGAAAAGCAAATTCTGCTGGTTCCCAAGCTCCAGTGCTCATCGTTATACAAAAGTGTTGGAGACCCGTCATTCCGGCAGGGACTGCCGGAATCCAGATTGCATGGACGCTTCCAAAGCCCCGTCACTGGCAATACTGTTGACACGGTCGTCATACCGGCATGGATTGCCGGTATCCAGATTGTGCGTGGATGCCCCGAACCCCACCATCCATGGAGCCTAGGTTCCGGCAGTCCATGCCGGAACGACGGAGCTTTAGGATTAAGCTAATTGCTGGAAAACTGGAACAAAGCCACCCAAGATGGGGACAAAGCCCGAATAGCACCATTGAATTAGAGAGGTCTAGCCCCTGGATTATATGCCCGTTGTTGTGGATGCGACATACTTAACCGATTACAAAATCAAGATTACTTTCGACAATGGTGAGCAAAAAATCGCCGATTGCCAAAAGTGGTTAAACGGCAAAATCTTTGAACCCCTGAAAGACAAAAACTATTTCCAGCGTTTTTTCGTGGATGGTTGGTCAATATCTTGGCCTAACGGGGCGGATATTGCACCGGAGACGTTGTATGAAGAAAGTGAGCCGGTTTAGTTGTTACGGCCAAGAAGGTGCGCATAGCGTACCCTTGGCTAATTTTTCACTTTGACGATATTTATAATTTGGAGATAATGGAAATGCCGTGGAACCCTGAGTTGGCAATTGATTGGCTGAAGAAGAATAAGGGGCTTACCCTTCAAAGTGAAACGCAAACATGGGCGGTTTTCGAAGTTTCAAAAGTAATGGATATAATGGTTCGGCGTGGGCAACAAGTTGTGACTGTGTACATGAATAAGTACTCCGTTACAAACGAACCTTTTCCTAGATTAAACGGCATAGAAGACACTGAATATCCAATAGGGGTTAGGGGGAAAAATAACTTCCCTGGAATTTCGGGAAAAGTGGCAAGAATCCAATCACTAAACCCCGAATATAATGTTATTCTTAGGTTAAGAGTGGAAAACGAGGTTGCTTTAGCTGAATTGATTGACTGGTATTCAGGAAATCCCTTGCCAATTCAAGAGAATGATCCATACCATGACATTGCCAATATTATTACCGAAAATCCAGACCCCACAACCAGAAAACAACAGATTGAAGCGCGTTTAGGTCAAGGTAGATTTAGAAGAAATGTCATCGAAACTTGGGGGCTTGGTGAATGTTGCGCTGTCACTGGTACAAACATCACACCACTTTTGATCGCCTCTCATATAATCCCATGGTGTGAGTCTATCGAAAAGCGCCTTGAAGGGACTAATGGGGTTTTACTTTGCTCGCATCTTGACAAGCTTTTTGATCGACACCTAATTGGCTTTGATTCCGAAGGCAGATTAATTGCCAGTAATCGTTTGAGTGCCGAGGACTGGCATCAACTCAATAAGCTTGGAATTCATAATTTTACGATTACAGCGTTTTTAATGTCGATTGATTACTTTGTTTATCGTTGGCGGCAAAGGGTTGCCGCCCTACGGCCCTTATTCCGCAGTAGGTCGGCAACCCTTTGCCGACATGGATATACATTAAATAGGTAACTAATAGATATA
>CAIODU010000076.1 GCA_903857165.1 uncultured Methylococcaceae bacterium
ACGGTGACATGTCGTGCGTTAAGTGTTTGAAAAAGGCTTGATGGCGACCCCTAGATTCACATCCTTGTGACTGGATTCCGGCATCCATGCCGGAATGACGAGTTGTCTATCAGCACTTTGGCTCATAATGAGAATTGCTGGCTTGAATGGCCTCTAGCCCGACCTTTAGGACAGCCGAAGTGCTGCCAAGGCTGATCCGCCTGCGTGATGCGCCAGCCTACCTGTGGATGGATCGCAACCGCTTCAACCAAACCTTTCGCCCTTGCCTAATCGAAATTCCGATTGGCGATCAGGGCATTGCATTTGACCGTCTTGACCTTGACGCTTGGGCAGATGATTATAAGTCCCGCAACGGACGCCCGGCGCAGAAAGATTTAGGAGTTGACACATGTCAAAAACCAAACAAAAACGCACACCGGGCCTCATCAAGAGGAATGGGCTATGGCACATCGACAAGCAAGTCAGAGGCCGCCGCTTTTGCGAAAGCACTGGAACGAGCGACTTGCGGGAAGCCGAAAGATATTTAGCCAGGCGATTGGAAGAAACAAGACAGGCTGAGATTTACGGAGTCCGTCCGAAGCGGTCATTCCGTCAAGCAGCAACAAAGCATTTGAACGAGAGCTTCAAAGCCAGTATCGCTGATGATGCAAAATGGCTGAAGAAGCTGGATGAATTTATCGGTGATCTACCGTTGGACGCTATCCATATGGGAACACTTGCCCCCTTTATCGAGTCAAGACGTCGGGAGGGGGTCAAGACACGAACCATCAACCAGTCGCTGAAGGTGGTTCGGCACATTATGAACTTGGCAGCCACAGAGTGGATCGATGAGCATGGGTTGACGTGGATACAGACAGCAACCAAGATCAAACTACTGCCGGAACCGGATTTGCGAAAGCCTTATCCGTTGTCTTGGGATGAGCAGGAGCGATTGTTCAAGGAGCTTCCCATTCATCTGGCTAGGATGGCCTTGTTCAAGGTAAATACCGGCTGTCGGGAACAGGAGGTCAGCCAATTACGCTGGGATTGGGATGTGCGGATTCCGGAATTAAATACCAGCGTATTCATCATTCCGGGTCCAAAGGTGAAAAATCGCAGTGATCGACTTGTGGTCTTGAATCGGGTTGCTTCATCAGTCATCGAAGCCGTTCGCGGCGAACACACAGAATATGTCTTCGTCTATCGTGGAAGGCCGATTGAAAGAATGAATAATTCAGGTTGGAAGGATGCCCGCAAAAAGGCTGGATTGCAGCAAGTTAGGGTGCATGACCTGAAGCATACGTTCGGACGCAGACTTAGAGCGGCAGGTGTCAATTTCGAGGATCGGCAAGACCTGTTAGGCCACAAGTCGGGCCGGATTACAACGCACTACTCTTCTGCCGAACTCAGTAATCTGATCGACGCAGCGAACATGGTTTGCAGCAATGAGTCCCGCAAAAGTCCCGCGCTCGTTGTCTTGCGCGGGAATATTGCAGCTAACTAGCTGATTTTGGTGGGCCCTCAGGGATTTGAACCCCGGACCAAGGGATTATGAGTCCCCTGCTCTAACCGCTGAGCTAAGGGCCCTTGAACATTTCAATCCATGTCAAGGAAGCTGCGGAATTGCTCCGAACGGGAGGGATGCCGCAGTTTGCGTAACGCTTTGGCCTCAATCTGGCGTATGCGTTCGCGGGTAACGTCAAATTGTCTGCCTACCTCTTCGAGGGTGTGGTCGGTGTTCATGTCAATGCCGAAGCGCATCCGCAACACCTTCGCCTCCCGCTCGGTTAGGCCCTCCAGCACTTGCCGGGTGGTTTCCTGCAGTCCGGCAACCATCGCCGATTGCATCGGGGTCATGTACCGGGAGTCTTCGATGAAGTCGCCAAGGTGGGAGTCTTCATCGTCACCTATGGGCGTTTCCATGGATATTGGCTCTCTGGCGATTTTCATCACCTTGCGTACTTTGTCCTCTGGAATTTCCATGCGTTCCGCCAACTCGTCCACTGAAGGCTCCCGCCCCATCTCTTGCAGCAACTGCCGTGTCGTCCGGTTCAGCTTGTTGATCGTCTCGATCATGTGGACTGGAATGCGGATGGTACGGGCTTGGTCGGCGATGGAGCGGGTTATCGCTTGGCGTATCCACCAAGTGGCATAGGTGGAGAACTTGTAGCCACGGCGGTATTCAAACTTGTCAACCGCTTTCATCAGTCCGATGTTGCCTTCTTGGATCAGGTCAAGGAACAGCATACCCCTATTAGTATATTTCTTTGCGATGGAAATTACCAATCTTAGGTTGGCCTCGATCATCTCGCCCTTGGCAAGGCGGGCCTGGGTTTCGCCTGCCGACACGCGGCGATGGATTTCTTTGATCTCGCTGACGTTGATGCCATTGTCTTTTTCCATCAGGGCAAGCTTGTTCTGCGATCGCCTGATTTCACTGGCATGGTCGGCCAAAGCCTCGACGTATGGCTTGCCCGAGGACAAATGGTTTTCATACCAAGCCGGTTTGCTTTCGTTGCCGATGAAGGTCTGGAGAAAATCGGCACTGGGCATTTTCGACTTGTGGACAGCAAGGTCTTGGATTATTTTTTCCTGTTCGCGGATTTTAGCGACTGTGGCATGCAAAACACCCGACAGTTCCTTGAAGAACTGGGGTGTTTTCTTGAATTCAAGGAAGCTTTCGGCCAACGAATCAAAGGCAGTCTGGGTCATTTCGTGGTGATGCCCGTGCTTGCCCCGTGAATCGACGGCCACCTTCAGTTGTTTTTTGAAGGCTTCCAACTTCTCCCTGACTAACTCGGGGTCAGGGCCGGTTTCGGTTTCGGCGTCCTCTATGACATCCGTTTCGACTTTTTCGTCAATCAACAGGTCTTGGGGTTGGTTTGGGTCGAAGAAATCGGAGATCAATTCGGGCAGGCGCACTTCCCCGGTTTCTATCCGGTCAAAACCCTTGATGAAGCGATCCATGGAGGCGGCAAAACGGGCTAATTCCCGCGCCGCCTGGTTACTGCCCTCCTCAATGCGTTTGGCGATGCGCAGCTCGCTCTCGCGGGTGAGGAGGTTCACGGAACCCATCTCGCGCATGTAAATGCGCACCGAGTCAGTGGTGCGGCCCAATTCCGAGTAAACCGATGATGCCAAGGCAGCGACCACTTCGGCAGCCTCTTCATCGTCGTCTTCGGTGACGATGAGGGCGGTGTCGGCCAACAGTTCTGCGTCTTCCGGCACGACTTCATGAACTTCGATCCCCATGTCATTGATCACGGCGACCAGTTCTTCCATTTGTTCTGGATCGATCACGTCGGCAGGCAAGTGATCGTTTATCTCGGCATAGGTTAAGAACCCTTGCATCTTGCCCTTGGCAATGAGTGCCTTGAGCTGCGCTTGCTGTTGTTCTTGATTCATGAACTATCTCACCCTATGGGATTTACCGGAAAACATAAGCCAATATTTTAGCCCGCTAATGTGAAATGGCAAATTGATGATGTCATTTTTTCTCCATCAGGCGGCGATATTCTTCAAGCTCGGCTTGGTCCAGTCCTGTAAAACCTAGCCGTTCAGCCTTTTTGTTCAGCCATTCCAGCCTTTGCTGAATTAACAGTACCTTCATTTGTGCTACAAATTTTTCCAGCGTGGCAAGGAAT
Organism: uncultured Methylococcaceae bacterium; assembly: GCA_903857165.1. Classification (GTDB taxonomy): domain Bacteria; phylum Pseudomonadota; class Gammaproteobacteria; order Methylococcales; family Methylococcaceae; genus Methylumidiphilus. The sequence continues at coordinate 3,624 of CAIODU010000076.1, forward strand.
TCAGTCCGTGCGTCAGCCGCCGAAAGTGGAATTTCCAGAACGCTCAACTTCAAAACCAGTCCATACTCTGCTTCGCCACGGAAGTGTTCGGGAATGCCCCCACAGCGAATGTCTGGCCTTTCTTTAAATATGGAGAAGAGTTTTCCTGCTACTTTGCCTGCTTTTTCGTCCCGTTCCAACTCCATGCGCGCTTCGGCATTGATTAGCGAAAAAAACTCAGGGTTTTGGATTAACAATGACAGAATAATCCTCAACATGGAAGGTTTGGCCCGTTCCGTGGCTGCTTTCTGAATTATGGCAGTTGGCCGGTTTGATTTATTTGTGCCAGTCAAAGCTTTGCCATGGCCGGTCAATTTAGCTAGACGGGCTTGCATCATGTCACGAAAAACCCCGGCAGGCAGTTTGCCGATCATCGGACTGGCTTTTTGGAACAGGGCCGAACGCCCCTCGATTGAATCCAAGCCCAGATTTTCCGACAAATGCTGGAAAAAATAGTCGGACAATTGCTGGGCTTCCGCCATGCGCCGCACGAAGCCTTCGTTGCCTTCTTCGCGCACCAGGCTATCCGGGTCGTGCGCCTCGGGTAGCATAAGGAAACGGATGGAGCGGTCATTACGCAAAGCGGGAAGGCTGGCTTCCAGCGCTTTCCAGGCGGCATTGCGGCCGGCATTGTCGCCGTCGAAACAAAACACCAGTTCCGGCGCATAGCGGAACAGCAAGTCGGCATGGTCGGCCGAGGTGGCCGTGCCCAAGGTGGCGACGGCGTAGGCGACCCCGTGCTGGAACAGGGCGATGACATCCATATAACCTTCCACCACGACGATGCGCTCGGGTTTTTTCCGGGTGGAGAGGAGTTCGTAGAGGCCGTAGACTTCCCTGTGTTTTTTAAACGTCGGGGTTTCCGGCGAATTGAGATATTTCGGCGTTTCGTCACCCATCACGCGCCCGCCAAAGCCGACCACCCTGCCGCGCCGGTCGCGGATGGGGAACATGATGCGGTCGCGGAAGCGGTCATAGAAGCCACCCGCCTCCTTGTTGATGGCCAAACCGGATGCCAGCAGTTGATCGGCGGGCAGGGTGGCCGGCAGGCTACGCCAACCCGGCGGGGCGTAGCCGATTTGAAAATGCCGGATGATGTCGTCGCTGAGTCCTCGACCTTGCAGGTAGTCCCTTGCGCGGGCCGCCTCGGAATGTTCGCGCAATTGTCGGGCGTAAAACTCCGCCGCCTGTTCCTGCACTTGATAGAGTGCCGGCAAGCTGGCCTCTTGGCCGTGCTTTTCCCCGCCAAAGGACTCCCTGGGTATGTCCACGCCCAAGGTTTCAGCCAAGGTTTCCACCGCTTCGACAAAAGTTTGCCGTTCATAATCCATTAGGAAGCTGATGACGTTGCCGCTGGCACCGCAACCGAAGCAATGATAAAACTGCTTTTCCCGATTGACGCTGAAACTGGGGGATTTCTCGTCATGGAAAGGGCAACGCGCCTGGTAATTCTTGCCAGCCTGCTTGAGCGGAACGCGCACGTCGATAAGATCCACGATATCGATGCGTGCGATCAGGTTGTCGATGAACTCACGGGGAATCCTGCCAGCCATCTTTCAGTAGCATGAGTGGCAAGGGGCCATCGACCCGTCATACCCCTTCAGTGTCGTGCCAATCTGGCTTTGATGAGGGCGCTGACCGCGCCCATGTCGGCACGGCCCTGCATCTTCGGCTTGAGAAGGGCCATGACCTTGCCCATGTCGGCAATGGCCGATGCGCCGGTCTCGTCAACGGCTTGTCCGACCAAAGCATCGATTTCACCGTCGGTCAGGGCTTGCGGCATGTATTCCTGAATGATGACGATCTCGGCGCTTTCCACATCGGCCAAGTCAGCGCGTCCCGCCGCTGAATACTGGGCGATGGAATCACGCCTCTGCTTTAGCATCTTGTCCAATACAGCGGTGGCTTGCGCATCGTCAAGAACGATGCGCTGGTCCACTTCGATCTGCTTGATGGCGGCCAACATCAGCCGGATTACGCCCAGCCGAACCTTTTGGCCCGCCTTCATCGCGGATTTCATGTCTTCTTGTATGCGCTGTTTTAGCGATACCGTGTTCATTGGCTTGGGCTTTCCGTTGGTGGGATCAGATTTGAGGACGGCCTTTGCGGAGATTTTGCAAAGCGAAACGCTCACGGGAAAGTTTCTTCAAGTGCCGCTTTATCGCAGCGGCGGCTTTGCGCTTACGCTCTTCGGTGGGCTTTTCGTAGAATTCGCGACGGCGCACTTCGGAAAGGACCCCGGCTTTTTCGCACGCGCGCTTGAAGCGGCGTATGGCTATTTCGAAAGGTTCGTTCTCTCTTAGTCTGATTGAAGGCATGTAGCTTCCTGTAATGTTACAAAATGAGATAATGGTGCCCAAGGGCTACCCTAGTTAGTAGAATGCGGATTATACTCGCCTAATTGCCCAAATCAAAAGCCTTTCAATCCATGAACGTACTTGGCATCGAAACCTCCTGTGACGAAACCGCCGTGGCAGTCTATGACTCCCGGCGCGGACTGCTCGCCCACGCCTTGTTCAGCCAGGTGAAAATCCATGCGGAATACGGCGGCGTGGTGCCGGAATTGGCCTCCCGCGACCATGTGCGCAAGCTTATCCCATTGATTCGACAAGTGATGGAAGAAGCGAAGACGGCCCCCGCCGACATCAGCGGCATCGCCTATACCGCCGGCCCCGGCCTGATCGGCGCCTTGCTAGTGGGCGCCTCTGTCGCCCGCAGCCTGGCTTGGGCTTGGGATGTCCCCAGCGTGGCGGTGCATCACATGGAAGGGCATCTGCTCGCACCCATGCTGGAACCCGAACCGCCGCAATATCCCTTTGTCGCCCTGTTGGTTTCCGGGGGACACACGCAATTGGTGCGGGTGGAGGCCGTCGGCCATTACGAAACCTTGGGCGAATCATTGGATGATGCCGCCGGCGAGGCTTTTGACAAGACCGCGAAAATGCTTGGCCTAGGTTACCCCGGCGGGCCGGCTTTGGCAAGGCTGGCGGAGCAAGGGGTGCGGGGGCGATTCGCATTCCCTCGGCCAATGACTGACCGCCCCGGCTTGGATTTCAGCTTTAGCGGCTTGAAGACCCACACCCTCACGACACTTGCCGCGACGGAAGCAAGCCTGCAAGACAAGGCCGACGTGGCGTTTGCCTTCCAAGAGGCGGTGGTGGAGACGCTCATCATCAAATGCCGCCGTGCGCTAAAACAATGCGGGTTTCAGCGGCTGGTCGTGGCGGGCGGCGTCAGCGCCAACCGTTTGATGCGGGAAAAGTTGGGACAGACGGCGAGAAAGGAAGGCTACCAAGTTTTTTTCCCACGCTTGGAGTTTTGCACCGATAACGGTGCGATGATTGCTTATGCCGGTTGCCAACGCCTGCTCGGGGGCCACACGGAACCTCCCGAAATCCTGTCCCGCCCGCGCTGGCCATTGGATGAATTGGAACCGGCTTGATGAAATTGCGGGCCGTCACCACAACATCCCCGCCGGGGTCGCTCAAACTCCTCGTTGCGCTGGGAAACGGTGAAAACGGTTTTGGCGGAACGCCAGTAGGCAGTGACCCAAGTCAATTGGATGACTGGCTGGATTACTGCGTACACATCGCAAAAGCCCCGCCGCTGTCGGAATATTTCGTTCCCCAAGCCAACTATTGGATAACCGACGATGCCGGCCACGCGGTCGGTTTGGTTCGGATCCGTCCCCAAATAAATAAAGAACTCCTGAACAAGGGCGGCCACGTTGGCTACTATGTCGCCCCCGCCTTCAGAAATCAAGGTTACGGAAAAGGCGCGCTTAAGCTGGCCTTGCTCAAATTGTGCGCAAAGGGGGTAAAACAGGCATTGGTTACAATTGAATCGCATAATACCGTCTCCTTAGGCCTAGTGACGGACTTGGGCGGTGTCTTGGAAGACGAACGCATTGACGATGAAACGGGGCATGCCTATCGGCGATTCTGGCTTAAAACGGATTTACGCACCAAGACAAAGCAATCGACCGCATAATCGCACGATCGTAAGCCATCCGGCTTGCCGGGCAACGCATAACCCCCACTAAAGGGAAACTCGAAAAACCCCTTACTTCGACAAGTTCAGCGCGAACGGTTTTACGTTATTCAATCAGTTACGCTCAGGGTGAGCAAGCCGAAGCCTGTACATACCCAGTTTATCGTTGCATCCTTCACTACTTGGTATGGTTTCTGCAAGAATAAAACCGAGGTTACTCTGCAAACCTTCCACCTTAGGTTTAAGTTCTGTCACCCCTGTTTACCAAGAGGTATGTGTTATGCCAAAACTTGAAGAAATGACCGTTGATAAATTGGAAGAGCTTAAGGAAGCATGGCTGCACGCATGGTGTGTCGCAGTGCAATCGCATTCCATTAAAGACTCCGAATATGCAGCCATTTGGGCAGATGCCTCCATGGAAACTTATGCGAAGAATCGCCAACGTTACTAAACTAGTCCCTGATCCCACCGCCATACTCAAGTCGGGTAGGCCGGAATAAGCCTGTCTAAATCCTGCCGAAGGGCGGGTATTTCCGGTCTACGTTTCCCTTCCATATTAGGTTAGTATATCCAAGTAGACGCGGGGTTTGGCTTCTTCAATCCCTTCGATTGTGGTTGCCAAGGTATCGGGAAATATCCCGTCAAACGGTTCAAACCCAGAGGGTATGGGTAGTTCCCCGCCGAGTTTCATATCGCCTAAAATATCGTCGTTCGCCAACAACTCAGCCAAAGCGAGCAATTCATGCCTTACCGAATTGGCTGCCCTCAGTGCGTGTAAATACTCCTCGGCCTTCTTGAAAGCCACGCGCACATTATGACCAAATAGCAGATCATTCAATTCCTCCATCAATACCTGCAACCTGTCTTGCAAAACGTCAATTTTGGCGTTCAGCCTCAAGCTTTCAACCGAGTTTGGTGTCGTGTCAGACTGTCGGTTGGCAGCGGCCAACCCCGTCAGTCCGGCAATCTGCTTATCCACGGCGAGCAGATCTTTATCGTCGTATTGCTTGTCATCCGCCATGAGCGCCATTTGGATTGCCAGCCGTTTCATCCTCAGTTCGTTCAAATTGGCCTTGACGTTCACCGGTTCGACAGGTTCAACGACGGCCTTGATTCTGACTAGCCTGTCCAGTTGCTGGCGGGTCTGGTCGATTTCAGCCCGTTTGCCGGCAATGGCAACTTTTGCCTTTGCCACTGCACCCGGCAGTTCCCATGCATCCTTTTCGGCTAATGCAGGTTTGGCGAGGGCGATTGGCTCGGACTGCTGGAAAAACTCGTAAGTTTCAGTCTGTTCCAGAGTGGCGGCACTGCCTTCCACCTTGGTTTCGGGCATGGCTAAGGCAGATAAAGGTTTCGCAGCCTTCGGGTCTGCCTGTCCGGCCTTTTCTCTTTTGGCAGCCTCATCCCGAACGGCTTGGAGATATAGGGGATTCAGTGTCGGGATTTTAGTTTTCAGTTCGTCTGATGACACAAGATGCCTCATTCTGGTTTTTGGATTATAATCATACGATTCTCCAGTTGGAAGGAAAAAACGGCAAGCGGGTAAGTTTGGCAGCGTGAATTGATGGGGCAATATCCACCCGCCCAATAGACAGTGCATTGACAGAAAAGAACGGCTCGGCTGTAAAAACCGAGTCGGTCCATTGAGTGAGAGGCATCCGTCAGGCGAAAAAGAACGCCTTGCGTCTGGCGTTTAAGGACTTTTCCCTTTCCAGAAAGGCATACATCCGTATACACTAGGCAAACAAAAATGAAACTACACGATTCTTCCGTGCCCTCGGGGGGTTGGAATCCTCCAACGGCGGAAGATCCATGGATTATCAAACCTTAAAAAGGGGTGCCAAAGCATGAACGCCAAAAATCTTATTCCACTTTTACTGTTGCTGACTTCCATGCCACTCAACGCCGAACCCGCACTGACCATTTACAACCAAAACTTCGCTGTCGTCCGCGAAAACGTGCCATTGGACTTGAAGGCGGGCGTGACGGAATCGCGCTACAGTGACATGGTCTCTCAACTGGAACCCGACTCGGTCATATTACGAGACCCTTCGGGCAAGGCCAAGTTCCAGATTCTCGAACAGAACTACCGCAACGACCCGGTCACGCAGTCTTTGCTGCTCTCGCTGTTTGAGGGTAAAACCATCGACTTTTTCATCAAGGAGCCGAACAAGCCCGATGCCACCGTGCCGGGGAAAATCATCCGCAGCGGTTATAAGACCAATACCCAGCCGGTGATTGAGGTGAAAGGCAAAGTGCAATTCAGCTTGCCGGGACAGCCGATTTTCCCCTCTTTGGGCGATGACACCGTGTTGAATCCGACGCTGACCTGGAAAATAGAATCGGCCAATGAAGCCAAGTTCGATGCCGAACTGGCTTATATCACCGAGGGTTTCAGTTGGGAGGCGGATTACAATATCGTCTCGCCGGAGAAGGGCAATCTGGTCGATGTGGTCGGCTGGGTAACCATCAATAACAAATCCGGCAAGACGTTCAAGGATGCAAATGTCAAGCTGATGGCGGGCGATGTCAACAAGTTACAATCATCAAAAACCAGGGCAGTTGCTCATGACAATGAAGGCTTGGGTGCACAGGGCGCGTATGCCATGCTAGCCCCACCGGTCAGCGAGAAAGCCTTCGACGAATCCCATCTTTACACCCTCGCCAACAAGACCACACTCCGCGACCAAGAGACTAAACAAGTCGAATTTGTCAGGGCAACGGCGGTGAAGATGGAACTTGTTTATGTCTATGACGGTGCGCAGCTCGGCGGCTGGCAGACCGGCATGATGCTCGGCAACGATCCGGGCTATGGCTCGGAGTCGAGTAAGAAAGTCGCCGTCTATCGGGAATTCAAGAATTCCCAGGAGAATAACTTAGGGGTTCCGCTGCCGAAAGGCCGTGTCCGCTTTTACAGCCAGGACGGTGCTGACCAGTCGCTACAGTTTGTCGGCGAAAATAGCATAGGCCACACCCCCAAGGACGAATTAGTGCGGCTTTACACCGGCGACTCCTTCGACCTCGTCGGGGAACGCAAACGCACCGATTTCAAAGTCAACAAATCCAACCACTGGGCCAGCGAATCATTCGAGATCAAACTGCGCAACCGCAAAAAAGAACCCGTGGAGATTCGCGTCGTCGAACACCTGTTCCGTTGGGCCAATTGGGAGATCAAAGAAAAATCGCATCCGTTTGAGAAGAAGGATGCCCAAACCGTGGAATTCCACATTCCACTGAAGCCCGACCAAGAGCAAACCGTCACTTACACCGTGAATTATTCGTGGTGACGGGTGGATGGCACTGAGTGTCTACAATAAAATAAGCAGAACAAGCAAGTCAAACCTAATCTCCAAACATAAAGTATGCTGCGTTTTCTGAGTTCGCTATTTACAGGCACGGCGGAGCGGTCGGGTGGGGTGGATGAGGCCCTGCTCGAAAAAGCCATAGACCGGGTAGTGGTCGGCACGGATCCGCGCATCCGTGCGCTGGGGGATTACCAGAAACGGTTGCGTGAACCGGTGGGGCAAGCCGTCAGCCATGTGATAGGGCTGGTCGATGCCCTGCCCCCGCCAGTGGCAATCAGCCCCCGGGCGTTTAGCGAGGATTCCGGCATCCGTGCGTTCTTCGTGTCTACCGAGCATTTGCGCAAAGTGCTTGGAGGCTTCAGCACGGTACGCGACTACCTGACCGATTTAGCCGAACTGCCGCCCGATGATATTTTTGGCCTGCTGACCATGGCCAGGGAAGAACGCAATGTGTTCGGGATGGAACTTGATGGCGACAACTTGCGGCGGGATGTGATGCAAGTCTCCGTGAACTTTCGTAACCACCGCTATCTTGGCCCGACCGGCAATGAGCTTGACACCCGTCGTGAACTTAAAATACGCGCCTTCGATTTTCTGATTGAAAAGACACTCGAACGCATCACCGGCGAGCGGGGCAAGCGGTTGGAACTGGATCAGCAAAGGCATTTATTGCAGCAAAAGCTGGATGCGATGAAAGCGGGGCAGTGGGGGCTGGGAATGATGCTGATCGATAACGAGGGGCAACGGCCGAGCCTTGCCAAGTTGGAGGAGAAGATCAATCTGATTGACGCAGAATTGGGTCAATTTCACAGCGATAAATTGGGCCTTGAAGAAAGCCTTGCGTATGTCGTCGATACCTTGGGCCAGCCATCAGCATGGCTGGCGGCCCGGGAAATTCACCTACGCCTCGATTACCGGGGAATTAAGCTTGCGGACTCATCGGCTGCGCCAGCAAGGGAAATTACGCTAACCGAGCTTTTTTCCAGTACAGGTGAATGCAGAACGATCCTATTAGGGCGTATTGCCCGGGCTGACATTCCCGAACCGCCGGATATCTGGAACGCGGCGAAAAGCTACCTGTAAACGATTTTTGTGACTAAATGACTGGGATGAACCTATGACTGAAGATACGAAAGACCTTGGTGTCGCGATAACCCTGTTGGAACGGTTGAGCAAAGACACGCTTCCGAAAGCCTTTGAGATCAAAAAAAGGCTGGACCTTGGCGAGCGATTGGATCGCTGGGATATTGAATTTCTTGAAGAACTGTTTAAGCGTGCCGAAGAAGTGAAGCCTCTTGTGGACCGGCACCCGGAATATCAGGACGTGTATGCCAGTGCGGTACATCTTTACAAACAGATAACCGATCAGGCCGTGCTTAACGAGAAAGGGCCATAGGATGGGCCGTCGAATGCGGCGAGGCGCATCGTTTGCGATGGATGTACCCTTCGATTTCGCCCGGGACAGGCTTCGTACCTCGGTGCATCCTCTCAGTCGGGCAGTCGGCAAAACCCCTGAGCCGGTACGTCTAGCCCGGAATTGAATTTGCTCGACATGTTTTGATAGGCAATCAAGCCGGCCATTTCAATGATTCCATCGTCGGGAAAGTTGGCTTTCAAACGGGTTTGCAAGGCTTGACTGACTTTTCTGCCGGTTATTGTCATCGCCTCGGCAAACTCCAGCGCCGCATTTTCACGTTCGTTGAACAGCGGGGAATCGGCGTGGCCATGCAAAGCCTCCAACTTTTCTTGGGGTATGCCCCGCTCCAAGGCATGTGAGGAATTTAGGTCGATGCAGAACGGGCAAATATTGATCTGCGAAATCCTGACCATCAACAGCGAACGCAACGACGCCTCCAAGGGCGATGATTTGCGGTCAAATGCCTTGTAAAGCCTAAGAAAAGCGACGAAGACCCGGGGCGTCCTGCCCCACAGCAAGACGGGTTCCGGCACCCAGCCTAGCCTTCGCTTTTGCAGCGCATAAAACAGCCTAAGATACCAAGGGTATTCGTTTTCGGGCGGCGGGTTTATCCAACTCATGACAAGATTCCTCGTAGTGGCTATTTGATTGCGATGACCCAATGCTATTATCAAGCACATCCCAATGACGACTGACGACCTTTTCCAAAGCATTGCCCGGCACATTCATGATTCGACGGGAAAGCCGTTTGCCCTACTTGGGGCGGTCACTGTCGGCGGCGGGTGCATTAATTCCACCTATCGCTTGGAAGGCAAAACGGATGCTTATTTCATCAAACTGAACCGCAAAGATCGCTTACCCATGTTTGAAGCCGAATCATCGGGTTTGGCTGAGATCGCCTCAACCGCGTCGGTGCGCGTCCCCCAGCCGGTTTGTTGCGGAGTGGTCGGAGACCAGTCTTATTTGGCAATGGAGTTTCTGGCATTGCGCCCGGCGGGCGGTTCCTGCGACCGGTTGCTCGGGCAGCGGTTGGCCGCCCTGCATGGCATTGCCCGGCCCTATTACGGCTGGCATCGCGATAATACCATAGGTTCCAGCCCGCAGCCCAACACCCGGCATCACGATTGGATCGGCTTCTGGTCCCAATGCCGTTTGGGATTTCAATTGAAATTGGCTGAAACCCTTGGGTATGGCGGAAAGCTGCAACGGGAAGGCGTGAAGTTAATAGAATTGTTGCCAGTGTTTTTTGTTTCCTATCAACCAAAGCCTAGCCTTTTGCATGGGGATTTGTGGGGGGGTAATTTCGCCGCAAATGAAATCGGTCAGCCCGTGATATTCGATCCGGCCTGTTATTATGGCGACCGCGAGGCCGATATTGCCATGACCGAGCTTTTTGGCGGTTTCGGCAGGGATTTTCAGGCAGCCTATACTGATGTCTTTCCGCTTGATGTTGGATACCGGACTCGCAAAACGCTGTACAATCTCTATCACATTATTAATCATTTGAATCTTTTCGGCGGCGGCTACCTCGCCCAGGCCGAAAACATGATCGCCCGGCTTCTCGCCGAAGTACGCTAATTTGAGGTTTTTGCATGACACAAGACGACTTGTTGCACATTGTTTTGCCGTATTTCGCTCTGCCGCCACTGCCGTCCATTGTCTTTCTTTTTATCGCCCTGCTTTCCCAACGCCCCAGGACGCGCATGTTTTTCCTGGTTCTCGGACTCGGCACTTTATATTTGACCAGTATTCCCGCCACATCCAACTGGCTAATGGGACGGCTGGAGGTTTACCCGCCGGTTTCACTGGATAAATCAGCCGCCGAAGCCATCGTGGTGCTGGGTGCCGACCGTCGCAGGAACGCCCCTGAGTACGGTGGCGACACCATGAATAGGCTGGGCCTTGAGAGGCTGCGCTATGCCGCCAAACTGGCAAAGATGACTGGCTTGCCAATTTTGGCCAGTGGAGGGGTGGAGTCGGGGCATGAGGGGGAAGTCCAGGAAGCGGAACTGATGAACGCCATATTGAAGGAATTTGGCGTGGAGGCGAATTGGTTGGAGGGAAAAAGCCAAAACACCTATGAGAATGCCGTGTTTTCAAGCCAAATGCTCAAGGGGGTGGGGATTGGCGAAATCCTACTGGTTACCCATGCCTGGCACATGCCGAGGGCAATCGAGGCATTCGAGAGGGCGGGGATGCGGGTTACCCCCGAGCCGACCGGATTGATGAATCCAAACCACAAAACCGACTTCCAAGATTTTTTGCCTAGCGCATCCGCGTTGCAATCCACATTCTGGGCTTTACATGAAATGCTGGGGCGATGGTGGTATCACTATCGGTATTACGGTTAGTCGTAGGCGCAATGTCATCAATTGATGTTATACGCATGGAGCGTCAAAGCTTGCTTTGACCGCCTGTCGCAGACAGGCAGGGGCAAGGCAAGCCCTGCCAGTCAAAGCAAGCTTTGACGCTCCTTGCCAAGGCCGGCGATGCGCCGGACATTTACAGTTTGGTGCGTAACATCGGCCATTAAGTCAAGCCGTTCGCGGTGAACCCTTCGGCTCCGCTCAGGGCGAACGGAAAATCCTTTGGTTTAATTCGGCGCTGCCATTGGCTTAAGGACTTTCACATCCGCTGCGGTGGCTTTCAGCTCTTGCGGCGACATGCCGACCAGCCCCTTGGCGAGCAAATACCCTTGTGGCCCTGATGCCTTCTCGCTGGTGAATTCGGCGAGGAAGTTTGCAAAGCCCGGAATTTTGCTTACATTCGCCTTTTTCACATAAAAAAACTGAGGCCGCGAGATTGGATAACTCTGCGCTGCGATGGTTTCATATGAGGGGGCCACACCTTCAAGCTTCGCAGCCCGGAGATGGGAGGCGTTTTCCTTCAGCCTGCTGTAGACCATGATGCCAACGGAATCCACGCTGTCGTCCAACCTAGAGGGTATCAGGTCGCCGGTTTCCTGGACATAGGCCGCATCATCCCGGATATTGTGGCAGCTTCTGTTGTATTCCTTCTCATTTGTCGTCCTCATCGCCCGCAACCACGGGTAGCTGTTGCAACCCGATTCCATCACGGCTTCGGCAAAAACTTCGACGATCCCGGAATTGAAGGGGGGGCCAAACACTTCAATTTTGACATCCGGCAAGTTGGGGTTGACCTGTTTCCATGTTTTATACGGATTGGGTATCAACTTCTCGCAGTCCTCCTTGCAGGCAGGGTCTGGCACCTGTTTGGCCAAGGCCAGATAGAGATCCTTCCTAGTCAGTTCCATGGGCTTCGCCTTCTTGTTGCTGGCGATCGCCAAGCCGTCATAACCGATTTTGACCTCCACAAGGTCGCCCACGCCATTTTTCTGGCAGGTTGCATATTCCGATTTCTTCATTGGCCGGGAGGCATTCACGATGTCGGCATAGTCCGTGCCCGGGCCTTCGCAAAACATCGTAAGCCCGCCGCCGGTACCGTTGGATTCGAGCAAGGGGCGTATGAACTTGGCACTTTTAACTCGGCTACCCACCTCTTCCGAGAAGGGTGCCAAAGTGGTCGATCCGACGATGTACAGGTAATTCCTCGCGCCATCGGCCAGTGCCGCGCCAGCGATGAACTGGGCGGACAGGATGGCGGCGCCTAACAAATATTTTTTGTTCATCAGTTTTAGTTTTCCTCATGGGTCCGAAATCTCCTGTTGCAGGGGATTTCATGTTGACAGTGTCAAAGGGTGGGATTGGTTTGTTGCTGGGTTTCCACGGCTTTTAAACGGGCAAACCCGCTACTGGAGCGGGCTTGCCTTTGGATCAAAAGGCGGATCCGTCCGCCTGGGATGGGCGCGTTATTCGCCTATCCAAACCAACTCGACGCGGCGGTTCTTTATGCGGCCCGCTTCGGTGGCGTTGTCGGCAATTGGGTAGGAAATACCAAAGCCTTTGGCGACCATCTTATTGGCAACGCCCTTGGCCTTCAGGTAATCGGCCACGGACTGCGAGCGGTTCTGGGACAGAACCTGGTTGTGGGCCAGTTGGCCTTCGCTGCTGGCAAAGCCTCTGACTTCGATGGTCTTCTTCAACGGATAAACGCTCAGATCGCCGGCCACCTTGTTCAGGATAGTCTTGGCGGTCTCGGTCAATTGGGGGGAATCCCACATGAAGTTGACGCCCTTCAGCTCGATGCGGATGGGGCAGCCGTATTCGTCGACCTTAGTCCCCTTGGCGGTGCCAGGGCACTTGTCGTCGCAATCGTTCACACCGTCATTGTCGCTGTCGCGGGTGGCGCAATCAGAGACGACCGGAGCCACGGCGGCAACTCTCTGCGGCTTGTCGCCGAACGGAATCATGAAGCCAACGTTCACGAGCAGATCGTTGAATACGTCGGGTCTGCTGTTTTGACCTATCCGAGAGTTGATGGAACTCGGCGCGGTGTCCAAACGGTAGCGCACATCGGCACGCAACAGGAAGTTATCCAATACTTCGTAGGTTGCACCCACGCCTGTTTCGAAGATGAATGATGCCGTGGAACCGCCCGAACTATTTCCAGCCCCCGGAAGCAATCCGACCAGTGATTGACCATTCCGAAGCGGACTGAAACCAGGGTAACGCTGGCTGGTGTTCATGCCACCGATGCCTGCAACCACATAGGGGGAGAAGGCGTCACGGAAGAAGAAGTATTGCAGATCGATGGTGCCGCCGGTGAAGTCGGCATTGTAGCGGCCCGCATCCTGAAACCTCGAACCCAACATGCTATCGGGCCTACCGTTGAACTGCTGCCAGAAGCCTTTGACTTCGACGTTGAAATATTCGTTGATGATCTTGCCGACCGCCATGCCGCCGCCCCATCCATCGAAGGAGTTGCGGTCACCGCCGCCATGGACGTAGGTGCCGAAAGGCGCGACGTAGAACCGATCATCAAGGAATTCATCAGCCGCCTGGGCGGTGGTGAATGCCGCAAGCCCGAAGGCTAGTGCAAAAATGTGTTTTCTCATCATGGTTGATCTCCTGTACCGAATTAACAACAAAATTTAACGCAATTAACAACAGTCTGCATCATATAGCCATTAGCCCAACTTTGCAAACCCTTTGTGAAGATTAATGTGAAAAAAAATGTATTTTTGCCTATTAAAAGCCCTCTTTCGTCTGCTGATGCCTACCCCCTAACCAACCGTTTTTCCGGGAATTTGCAACTAAAACAACTTCCCTTGCCAATGGTGCTGGCGATTTTTAGTTCGCCTTCATGCCGGGTCAGCACATGTTTGACAATCGCCAAGCCCAACCCGACCCCAGTGTTGCCGCCGCTCTTGCCCGACTCCACCCGGTAGAAACGCTCGGTCAAGCGGGGCAGGTGTTCGGCGGCGATGCCCGGACCGTTGTCTTCAACCTCAAGAACCGCACCACCCGCATCGTCACGCCAACGCAGGGTCACCGCACCGTCTTCACGGGCATATTTTAAGGCGTTGACGACCAGATTCGAAAAGGCGCTGCGCAATTCGGCCTCGATCCCTAACAGATCGGCACTTGATTCCAAACGCAAATCCAAGGTTTGCGCGTCTTGCGCAAGTAAGCGGGCCTCGTCATGCACGCTATTCAGCAGCAACTCGACATTCACCCGTTTGGCAGGAGCCAAAGCCCCCGATTCTAGCTTGGTCAGTGAAAGCAAGCCGTCTATCAGTTTCTGCATCCTTATGGTTTGTTCCTCCATGCGGCGAAAAACCTTATGGTAGTGTTCCGGCAAATCCTGGCCCGAGTCACCCAGCGTCTCGACGTAACCCCTCAACACCGTCAGCGGTGTGCGCAATTCGTGCGAAACATTGGAGACGAAATCGCTACGCACCCTTTCCATGAAGCGGGTCTGGGTCACGTCTTGGGCAATCAGCAGCCGCAAATCCTCGCCATAAGGCACTATGCGGATTTCCAGTTGCCCTTTGTCAATCACGGGAGAGGCGATATTGACGGTTACATTGTAATTGGTTCCGCTCAAAAATTCAGCGAACTTCGGGTTGCGCAACAAATTGCCTATCTGTTGCCCAATATCCTCCTTGCGCAAACCCAACAGACGCTCCGCTGCTTCGTTGAACCAGTCTATTTCATCCCGCGCCCCCAGCACCACCGTGGCATCGGGAAGTGCTGCCGTGGCTGTGCGGAAACGTTCCAGCATGGCAAGCAGCCGTTTTTTCCGGGTCTTGTTGCGTCGGCGCAACCGGTAGATGAGATAATAGATTTCCTCCCATATGCCGCTGCTCTGCGGGAGCTTGCCGCCGCTGCGCAGCCAGGAGAGAAGCTGGCTTATGTGATACAGATGGCGGACTAGGTAAACCACGACACACAGGCACAGGCTCGCAAAATACAGGCCGGTGACCTTGCCGGCAAACAGACCGACAAGGCCGATCAACGCCAGCCAATAATACTCGGAACGCCAAAGGCCGGCCATGACTTAGCTTGATTCGGAAAAACGGTAGCCGAAACCACGCACGGTCTGGATCAGTTCCTCACGTTTGTGCCCGATCAAAATCTTGCGTAGCCGACGGATATGCACATCGACAGTGCGTTCCTCAATGTAGGTGCTGCGCCCCCAGACTTGGTCAAGCAACTGGGTGCGGCTGTAAACCCTTCCTGGATGGGTCATGAAGAACTCCAGCAGACGGAATTCAGTGGGGCTTACCGCCAATTCAGCCTCCCCAATGGTGACGCGATGCTGTTCAATGTCAAGCGCCATCCCCCCCAATTCTATTTTGCCGCCCTTGCCGAATTTGCCGGTACGCCTTAACACAGCCCGGATGCGGGCTATCATCTCGCGTGGCGAGAAGGGCTTGGTGATATAGTCGTCGGCCCCCACGTCAAGACCCCGGACTTTATCTTCCTCCTCGCCCCGCGCGGTGACCAGGATTATGGGTATCTCGCTGTAGGTTTCCCCCTTTTTAAGCCGCCTGGCCCATTCCACGCCACTGATGCCGGGAAGCATCCAGTCCAAGAGGATCAGATCGGGTGTTTTTTCTTCCATCATGGACGTGGCAATCTGCACGTCGGCCGCAGCATGCACGGTGAAGCCGGACTGCCCCAGCACCATCGTTAGCATCTCTCGAATGGCTTCCTCATCCTCCACCACGAGCACATTGATTTCCATCATTTTTGATTCTCGTACAATTAAAGGGTCGATTCTATGACGATTATGTTACATGCGGGTTAAAGTGTTGCCTGGAAAACGTTGCCCTAGGCGTGTGAAATCGGCTTGCGATTTGTCTTTGTCGTTCATTTTTTCCGATTTTACCCTGTTTCCCCCTTCCTATTGGTAAACTACCACCCTTCACAACCGACTCCAACCAGAAAAAACCCGGAATCGAAACCATGCGAGAACCCACGCCCAAGACCGTTTATCTCAAGGATTACGCACCGCCAGAGTACATTGTAGGCCAAATCGAATTGACCTTCTTGCTCGGCGATGAAGACACCTGCGTCACTTCGCGCCTGACCCTGCAGAAAAACCGGGCGGCCCCCAACGACACTGCCCCGCTCGTGTTGGACGGGGAGGGGCTGAAGCTGGAGTCGTTGAAAATCAACGGGCAACCGTTGACGGCGGGCATGTATGAAGTCTCGCAGGAAGGCCTGTCCATCCCCCGAGCGCCCAAGGTGGAGGTTTTTATCCTGGAAATCGAAACCCGCATCAACCCCAAAGCCAACACCGCCTTGGAAGGGCTATTCCTCTCGAAAGACATGCTGTGCACCCAATGCGAGGCGCAGGGCTTCCGCAAGATCACTTATTTTCCTGATCGCCCGGATGTGATGGCGAAATTTTCGGTTCTGCTCATCGGCGACAAATCGCGCTATCCGGTGTTGCTGTCCAACGGCAATAGGGTTGCGTCCGGGGAACTGAAAAACAACCGTCACTGGGTGAAATGGGAAGACCCTTTCCCCAAGCCCAGCTATTTGTTTGCTTTGGTGGCGGGGCGGTTGGAGTGCGTGGAGGATGCCTTCACTACCGCTTCGGGCCGTGCAGTGAAGCTGCAAATTTTCGTGGAACCCCATGATCTCGATAAATGCGGACATGCCATGCAATCGTTGAAAAACGCCATGGCCTGGGACGAAGCAGTCTATGGGCGGGAATATGACCTTGATTTGTATATGATTGTGGCCGTGGGTCATTTCAATATGGGGGCCATGGAGAACAAGGGGCTGAACATCTTCAATACCAAGTTCGTGCTGGCCCGGCCCGACACCGCGACGGATGCCGATTATGAGCATGTGGAGGGTGTCATCGCCCATGAATATTTTCACAATTGGACCGGCAACCGAATCACCTGCCGCGACTGGTTTCAATTGAGCCTTAAGGAAGGCTTGACGGTGTTCCGTGACCAAGAATTCACCGCCGACCGCACTTCGCGCCCGGTCAAGCGGATCGACGATGCGAATATGCTGCGTACCCGCCAGTTCGCCGAGGATTCCGGGCCACTGGCCCACCCGGTGCGTCCCGACTCCTATATTGAGATCAATAATTTCTATACCTTGACGGTCTATGAAAAGGGGGCGGAAGTGGTTCGGATGATCCACACATTGCTCGGAAAAGAGGGTTTTCGCAGGGGCATGGATCTCTATTTTCAGCGCCACGACGGACAGGCGGTGACCTGTGACGATTTCGTCTGCGCCATGGAAGACGCCAATGGCTATGATTTAAGCCAATTTCGCCGCTGGTACAGCCAGACGGGCACACCGGAGCTATTCATAGATAGTGCATACAATGCAGGGAAACAATGCCTTGACATGACGGTTAGCCAAAGTTGCCCACCCACGCCCGGTCAAGCGGTCAAGGAACCTTTGCACATTCCTTTTGCGCTGGGATTGCTTGGCCCGGACGGCTCCGATTTTCCCCTGCAACTGGAAGGCGAGGAAGCGCCGGGAACCGCGACACGGTTGCTGGAGCTAAAGGATATCCGTCAACACTTCCGTTTTGTCAACCTCCCGTGCAAACCAGTGATTTCTGCCCTGCGCGGCTTTTCGGCCCCGGTTCGCTTGCATCAGCACCATAGTTACGAGGAATTGGCTTTCCTTTTGTCTCATGACAGCGATCTTTTCAATCGGTGGGATGCGGGGCAGAATTTATCCAGCCGTATCATCCTCAATCTGGTCGGGCAGATCATCGAAGGCGAGCGTCCGAATAAGGCAGACACCCATATTATTGAGGCTTACCGAAAGGCATTGGCCCAAGACTGGGAAGATCTGTCCTACCTTGCGCTGCTGCTGACTCTGCCCTCAGAGGAATATGTCAGCGCAATGATGAAAATCATCGACCCTGACGCGATCCATGCGGCCCGGAGAAAGCTTAAGCATGAGATAGCGGCAAACTTGCGCGACGGGCTATTGACCCTGTATGCGGCCAATCACCGGGATGAGTCGGGAAGGTTTGACGCCGGGGCCGTTGGCCGGCGCAGCCTGAAAAATCTGTGTCTTGGTTATCTCTCTGAGTTGGATTCGGATGTGGTTCACGAACTTTGCTCCCGCCAGTTCCGGGATGCGCGTAACATGACCGACCAAATTGCCGCATTGTCGTGCATAGTCAATAGCCACCATCCTGAAAAACAACAGTGTTTGGATGATTTCCACGGTCAATGGAAAGAGGAGGATCTGGTCATTGACAAATGGTTTGCCTTACAGGCATCCTGCCGTTTGCCAGGCGCCCTGTCTTCTGTGCAAAACTTGTTGAGGCATCCCGCCTTTGACATAGGCACCCCCAACCGTGTGCGGTCTGTGATCGGTGCTTTCAGTCAGAACAATCCGGTCAACTTCCATTCATCCGAAGGGTCAGGCTATCGGTTTCTTGGCGATCAAGTCATTATCCTTAATGGTGTCAACCCGCAAATCGCCGCCCGCATGGCGGGGACTCTGACCCATTGGCGGCGTTATGACGAGGGGCGGCAGAACCTCATGCGGGAGCAGTTGCAGCGCATAGCGGTCAGCGAAGGGATTTCCAGGGATGTCTACGAAGTGGCGACGAAGAGCCTGTCGTAAATGATGCGGTGGATTTCGCATGAAAATTGTTTTCTCCCTTGCAGCGGCGGGAAGATGGCTTAAACTACCATCAACATTTTAATTACCCCATCCAACTGGAACAGACATGGTCAATAAGAAATCACCCAGCATTGATACTCAGCCGGATAAATCGAAGTCCCCTGATTTGGCAGGCAATAAAGAAGCGGCAGCTAAAGCCCCAGCCGCGCCGGCTGGCAAAGAAATTAAGGCAAACACGCCACCAGCCCCAAAAAGCGCTGCGGAAAAACCCTCCCTGCCGTCGGAAAAGCCAAAACCAGCTGATGGCGCGGAGACCAAGGCAAAATCCACCCCGGTTGCCCAAACCGATAAAGCGGGTGGCGCCCCGGCAGCAACAAAACCGGCACAGCCTCCTCCCACTGCGGCAAGCCTGGTGGCGGAGCGACCGATTCCATCCGAGTCCGCCTTCGTGGCGGGCCTGCCCGCGCTGCCTAGCGAGGTCACTGAAGACGAAAGCGCGAAACGGGAACTGCTGCGGGATGTGGAAGCCCAGTTTGAATTGTTCCTTGGCGCGAATGAGGCAATTGAAGACGCGGACACGCCCCCCGCGCCTGAATCGGGCGGTAATGCGGAAGCGGTCGCTGATCCTCCGCGCCATCATCCCGAGCCTGCACCTGCGGACGAATATTACCAAGCCCCAGAGCCGGAACACCGCTATGACGGCCCGACCATCCCGCACTTATTCATCATACAGATTGCCACCGAACTATCGCCCGTTGCAAAAGTGGGCGGGTTGGCTGACGTGGTTTACGGGTTGAGCAATGAGCTGGAAATCCGCGGCAACGATGTCGAAATCATCTTGCCAAAGTACGATTGCCTTCGTTACGACCACATCTGGGGGCTTTGCGAAACCTATAATGATCTTTGGGTGCCTTGGTTCGACGGCGCGATTCACTGCACAGTCCTTTTTGGTTTTGTGCACGGGCGCAAGTGTTTTTTCATCGAATCCCATTCCTCCGAGAATTTCTTCAATCGAGGGTCCGTCTATGGTTTCAATGATGATGCCCTTCGTTTCGCATTCTTCACCCGTGCTGCGATGGAATTCATCTGGAAATCTGGCAAGAACCCGGACATCATCCATTGCCACGATTGGCAGACCGCCTTGGCACCCGTGTTTCTTTACGAGATATACCAACACTTGGGAATGCATCATCCCAGAGTCTGCTTTACCATTCACAATTTCAAACATCAGGGCGTGACGGGCGCCCAGATTTTGCAGTCCACGGGTTTGAACCGGCCAGAATATTACTACCATTACGACCGTCTGCGGGACAATCATAATCCAAGGGCGCTAAACCTGATGAAGGCCGGAGTGGTCTATTCCAATTTTACCACCACCGTCTCTCCCCACCATGCGCTGGAAGCCAAAGACCAAGGCCAGGGGTTCGGCCTGGAGCCGACCTTGCACATCCATCACCACAAGTTCGGCGGTGTGGTCAACGGTGTCGATTACTCTGTCTGGAACCCGGAAATCGACCCGCTGATTCCGGTGCATTACACCGCCGATGATGTCGATGGGAAGTACGACAACAAACGTGCTTTGCGCCAGCGGTTGATGTTGGCCGACAATCAAAAGCCCATAGTCGCCTTCGTCGGAAGGCTGGACCCGCAAAAAGGGCTTGAATTGATACGCCATGCCATCTTTTACACCTTGCATAGGGGTGGCCAATTCGTGCTGCTAGGCTCCAGCCCCGAAGCTCAAATCAATAATTACTTTTGGAACCTAAAGCAGCAGCTTAATGACAATCCCGATTGCCACATTGAAATTGGCTTCAACGAGGAATTGGCCCATCTGATTTATGCGGGTTCCGATATGATGATCGTGCCCAGCCGTTTTGAGCCTTGCGGCTTGGCCCAGTTGATCGCATTGCGCTACGGCACGGTGCCTGTCGTCCGTGAAGTTGGAGGATTGGCGGATACTGTCTTCGACAAGGATTTCTCTTGGAGGCCGCTGCATGAGCGGAATGGCTATGTGTTCGGTAATTACGACGAGGCCGGCTTGGAATCCGCTTTGGGCAGGGCAATCAGTTGTTACTACGAATTCCCCGACCATTTCCGCGAAACGATCAGGAACGCCATGCGCAGTGATAATTCATGGAAAAACCCGGGGCAGGATTATCTCAACATCTATGATTTCATCCGTGAGAGGTAGGGTTGAGAGTTAAGCCACTGCCAGTGTATGACTCACTGGGTGAACAAGCTTAGTTGGGTCGTGTCCTTGGCATTGTTGCGGGATTGCCTAGTGTTGGAGGCATCGGTTTTGGGCAGTTCCATGCTCTCGCCGATGCAGCCAGGGTAAAGCGAAGCGAGTTTGGGGATGGCAAGCTTCGCTGCTTTAAAATAATCCTCGTCCAGTTCGATGCCAATTGATTCGTATCCCACCGCTTCGGCGGCGGCGAGACTTGAGCCTGAGCCGAGAAAAGGGTCGAGGACTATTCCCTGGCCGAGCGGGAGTAATGCCCGCATCAGTATGCGAAGAAGGTGTTGAGGCTTCAGGCAGGGATGATGGCTTATGGCCGACTCAAGATCGGGTGTCCTTGTGCTTGGAATTGCTTCAGCCAAGGGTTTATCCTTGCTTAAGCGCCTTAAACCTCCCGTCCCCCAACGCCGTAGATTTTCCGCCACGGTTCGTTCGCTAATCGGTTTGCGGAACAGCATCCATGGCTCGCAGGCGCTACGGGGTGTCACACAGACTTCCTCAAATTCCCGTTCCGCGCCTTTCGGACGATCCCCGCCGCGAAAGCTCGTATAAAGCCGCATAATGGCCCCACGCACTTCAAAGCCCGCTTCCGACATTCCAGTCTGCACCAGATGCTGCAACATTGGATGGCCGGCCACAATCACATGGGCTCCCGGCGTGAGCACTGGCATTAAGGCGATGCCGAAATCTCGCATGTACTCACGCAGGTTTTGCTTCTCTTTTTCCGACAAGATGGTGAAGCGGGGAAGCGGATCGCGGGTGTTCCCCCCAATCGTCGGCGGCAGACGCCAAACACCTCCCCGACCATTGCGTAGTTTTTCCAGTTCTTTGCGTGAAAACTCGATAAGGCCGTAAGGCGGATCGGTCAATACGCCATGCACTGAATCCGGTTGCCGTTCGCCTAGCCAGTCGAAACAGTCTGCATGGTAGATTTCATAGCTCATTATTATCAACTATAGTTGAAAGACGGGGTAACGATCATTGTATACACTCTCACACAATGAAGAAAGCTCAAGAACTCATCGGTGCATGTCTGCGCTCCCTGCGGGAGAGGGAGTCGCTGACCTTGGAAACGCTGGCATCAAAAGCCGGCATTACCTATCAATATTTGTCCTCAATCGAGCATGGCAGGGGAAACTTTAGCATCCAAGTGCTGGAAAAACTTGTAAATGCCCTTAAAATGCCCTTGCAGGAGGTCATTAACCAGTCTTTTCAGATAGTCGAAAAAATTCAAGCCCCCATAGTAAACCCGGCTTATTTCAGGCCGGGTGTGCCGCTCCCCGATGGGCTGACGCTTGTTGATTTGGAAGCAGCCATGAACCAAACCCAGTCCATCTTTCACATCATCAACAAAAACATGCTGACTGAGGTGGGTCGTCCTCTCCGCGACTTGATCCAGGGCAACAATTTCAGTGGCCTCGTCTCGAATATTTTTTCTGATGCAATGGATGCCAAAAGCGCTTACCGGCGAAATCACGATCAGCATTATCCTGACCTCATCAACAAATTGGCGATCTGTGGAATGGGCGTAGGGCTTGAAGTCAAAGCCACCATCAAAATTGGCAAAGGTGGCGAGAGCCATAATGGGCATGCCGGTTGGCATGCCATCGTTTGTTATGAAATCACTGATGACGGCATAGAAATAATTCATGTCATGCTTGCGATGTTGATCGGGCATCAGAACTCCGATCCTGATTGGTGCTATCTTGGTAGCCGCGTGAATGCGGTAACCGGTTCGCGCCGCACCGAGACTTACACAACCGTGTTGAAGGGGACAACCAAACTCCGTGACGGAACTGTTTACCTAGACCCCCTCAAAGTTAAATTCAATCGTTGGCGTCAAAAACGCTCTGGTGAGGTTCCGCCGTGGTCGATTTTTTGCGGGTTTGCCAACTCAACTAAAAAAACCTAATTTTTCCAAAACATTAAGGCTCATCATCATGCGTATTTACAATCTGTTCCCGCTTTTGGCGGGTCCATTCAAAGACTGGAAAACCCATCTCGTCGGCGCGGCGGAAATGGGGTTCAACTGGATTTTTGTCAACCCAATCCAAAAATTGGGTTCATCTGGCAGTCTGTATTCCATCGCCGATTATTTTGCGATCAACCCCGCTTTTTGTTCCATTGGGAAGGAGTCGGCGGAAGATCAAGTCCGTGCCATGATAGCCGACGCTGAAAAGCTCGGGCTTGGCATGATGATCGATTTGGTCATCAACCACTGCGCCTATGATTCGGAGCTTCTCAACAAGCATCCCGAATGGTTCGTGAAGGATAACGGGCGCATCGCCCATCCGTCCTGCATGCATGACGGTCAAAAAGTGGTTTGGAATGATCTGGCCCAGTTGGACCATCATCACTCTTCCGATGCCGAGGGTCTGTATCTTTACAGCCGGGATATTGTCGGTTATCTGCTGGATTTGGGGTTCAAGGGCTTCCGCTGCGATGCGGCTTACCAAATTCCTCCGGGTTTCTGGAGGCGGTTGATAGGCGATGTGAAAAAAATCCAGCCCGATGCGGTGTTCGTGGCCGAGACTTTGGGTTGCTCCCCCGAACAGACCCGGCAGACCGCGCAAGCCGGTTTCGACGCGGTTTTCAACAGTTCGAAATGGTGGGATTTTGACAGCCCTTGGCTGATGGAGCAATACCATCTGACCCGCGATGTCGCGCCTTCGATCAGCTTCGCGGAAAGCCACGACACACCAAGGCTATATCCAGAGCAGCACGGCAACCTGGATGCGGTCAAGCGGAGCTATCTTTTTTCGGCGCTGTTCTCGGCAGGGGTGATGATGCCGATGGGCTTCGAATTTGGGTTTGCCAAGCCCTTGCATGTGGTGAATACCCAGCCGGCGGACTGGGAGCAAACTGACGTGGACATTACCGCCTTCATCCGCGAGGTCAACCTGATCAAAAGCCACTACCGGGTCTTCCAAGAAGAAAGCATCACCGAAATTTGGAACGCCTCCAATCCGAACGTGTTGGTGATGTGGAAAGCCTCCGTCCACGATTCTTCGCAAGCATTGATCATCCTCAACAAGGATGTTTGGAACCGACAGTATTTTCATATCGACAACCTCCATCATTACCTGCAGCATGCCCCGGCGTTAGTGGATGTGTCGCCGCTGTGGCCGATGGAATTTCTGCCCGCGCCATTTGAATATGAACTCTTGCCCGGCATGGCGCGGATACTGGTGACTGGGCCGAGGGTTGCGGATGTCAAGTAATTAGGGCATCTCATCCTTGACTCGATCCAATGGCGAATAGGGGGCCATCAATGACTAGACCGGAAGATGAACTGCGCAAGAAAGTGGCAAGCCAGGCAAGGCGCATGAAACAGGCCGACCGCGAGCGGCCCACCCTATTGGCGCAAACGGTGTATGTGGGAACTTTGGGTTTGCTGTTCGTGCTGCCCGTGGTCGTTGGCGCATACCTTGGCCGTTGGCTGGACGGCATGATCGAAGGATACTCCATGCGCTGGACCTTGAGCCTTCTTGTTTTCGGCATCGTGGTCGGCGGCGTCAATGTTTACCTGTTCGTTAAGGAGTGAGCCATGGGCAATGATTTGAACGCTGCCTTATTGTTCATGGTCGGGGATTTCCAAGTCACCATCACCGTGGCGACCACATGGGGAATCATGGCCCTGCTGGGCTTGCTATCCTGGCTCGCCATGCGGGGCAGGGGAACCCATCCGGGCTTCCTGCAAACCGCAGCAGAAGGGCTAGTGACTGCGCTGGAGGATGCCATCGCCACCGCAGCCCCGCAACATGCAAGAGAGTTGTTGCCGTTTATCGCCACGTTATGGATTTATCTGGTGGTGGCCAATCTGGCCGGCTTGGTCCCCGGCCTTGATTCCCCTACCCGTGACATATCCCAAACCTCGGCCTTGGCAATTCTGGTGTTTTTCTCCGTGCATTGGTTCGGCATCCGTTCGCAAGGGTTGAAGAACTACTTACGCCATTATTTGACTCCCAGCCCGATTCTGCTACCGTTCCACCTGATCAGTGAAGCCACCCGCACCATTGCCCTGGCTATCCGTCTGTTTGGCAACATGATGAGTCTGGAAATGGCGGCCCTGCTGGTGCTGATGGTGGCCGGCTTCCTCGCCCCGGTGCCGCTGCTGATGCTGCATGTCATCGAGGCGTTGGTGCAGGCTTATATTTTTGGCATGTTGGCCTTGATTTACGTGGCGGGCGGGATGCAGTCGCAGGAATTGCACCAACAGAAGGATGATTGATAGGATAATGACGGAGCGTCAAAGCTTGCTTTGACTGTCAAAGCAAGCTTTGACGCTCCAGACTTGGATTGAGACGGGAGAAGTCGAAACCCGATCCAGCGCACACTGCCAAAACCAACTGGGAAAAGAATCCTATGAATGACATGACTTGGTTCACCCTGATTTCCACCGCCGTGGCCGTGCTAGGCATAGGCATAGGCGTGATGTTCCCGGCTTTAGCCATGGGCAGGGCCATCGCCGCCGCCTTGGACGCACTTTCGCGTCAACCCGAGTCGGAAAAGTCGATCATGCGCACCCTCTTCATCGGCTTGGCAATGATCGAATCCCTAGCCATCTATGTGTTGGTGGTGGTGTTGATCGTGCTGTTCCGCAATCCTTTGCTGGAATATCTTTTGAAATAAAGCCAAGAGTGGCGCTTGGGCTAAAACCAGTCTTTCGCCACGCCATCGGCCATGACTATTTACCGTTGCTTCATGGCATTTAAGTCAAAATTAAGGCAAGCGTGTTATAAATTCCAGAGTTGAGCGTTTTGCAGAATTTATCGAACGGGGCATGAGGATGAACAGTTTCAAAAGTTTACCCAAGAAAACCATCCTGTTGGCAATCGTCCTAGGGCTGGTTCTCCTTTTCCAAGGCTGTGCCGGCTATTATCCCGGTTACGGGTATTCTTCCCCTTACGGCTACGGCGGTTACGGTTCCTATTATGGGTTGGGCTATGGCTACCGCCCTTATGGCGGATATTATGGATACCGCGGGCCAATCGGCGGCTATTACGGAGGGTATCGACGTGGCTGGGGCGGAGGCGCTTGGGGCGGAGGCGGGAGAGGTGGCTGGGGAGGCGGCGGGGGCCGAGGTGGCTGGGGAGGCGGTGGCGGTTGGGGCGGTCACCGTCATTGATCCCGGACACTCTGAAAATTTGGCTTATTAACTGATGTTACGCACAAGTCGGCAAAGGGTTGCCGACCTACGGCGGTTATGGCCATTCCAGCCCCCTAGACCGTAGCCCCCTAGATCGTAGGGCGGCAGTGTAAGGCCACCCCACCTTTAAACGAAGCGTGGAAAGGCGCAATCAATGTTCATTATCGGTGTAAAACACATTGTCCTCGCCTCCCGCGTGCAGGGACACGCGGATCATTTCAGCCGTGAATGAAGCCTCTTGGCCGGGTGACAAAGTCGGCATGTTGCCTGGTTCATAGGTTTTGAAGAACTTTCGCACAATCGGGATTATTGTCCCCTCAAAGACCGTATCCGGCAATGGGATCAATGATCCAGACGACATGTGAAAATCGGCAAACGGCAATAACCTTCCGGTTATGTGCAGCCCTAGGTAGCCGGTTTCACTCAAGCCAATATCGAATAAGTTGATGACCTTTTGGCTTAACAGGTCTTTTATGCTTGCGCCCTGTTTGGGGTGGATTTCAACCACTTTGAATATCGAATAAAAAGAAGCCTGCATCGCTTGCAAGAGGGTCATTTCCATTGAATCGGAGGGAGGCGGGGAATTATCCAGATAGCGTTCAATGACGTTTTTTCCGCCGCGCCTATAATGGTACAGGCAATAGTCAAACAAGATGGCTATTTCGTCGTCATTGTTCAAAATCAAGGTGCCGGCCTTGTATATTCCCAGCTTTTTCCCGCATTCCGCCACCGCCGCCTTGGGCAGTTGTTTGACGAGTATCATGTTCAGGTCACGGCCAATTGCACGCAATTGCTTATAGCGGTCGATCCGTTCCTGATTGAATCCCGGATTTTTTTTGTTAAAGGTAAAAGGCCATTTCATGCTTGTCAGTCCGTCAATAAGTTGGTAGAAAGGACATGGAATCAAGAAACTTGGAACAGGTCAACCACCATGAACAGTCATTTTGAATTTTGCCCTAAATGCGGGCATTTTCCCATGCCAAAGAACCAATCATTCCCCTGCGAATGTCCCCGCTGCGGATTGATTTTGGCGAAATACCGTGCAAATCCGCTGCCTAGGCCCGATAAAGCCAAAACGGTGGATGACGGGCAGATTTCTTTTCGGGAGCGGTTGGCTGGCTGGCTGTTTAACGTCCCTGATTCCGTCAATCCCTTCGTCTTCTGGGGGCGTTTCATCGCTTTTGTCCTGTTGTCGATATGGGGCTGGCGCATGGTCGGCATGGATGTGGCGACGGGTGAACTGGGAGGTTCCTTTGTCCACACTATTTTTCTCCCTTTCCACGAAGCCGGCCACCTGATCTTCCGGCCCTTTGGCGAGTTCATCACCTATCTTGGTGGAACCTTAGGCCAATTGCTCATGCCGATTGTATTGATGGTGGCCTTGATCCGCCAAAACGGCGACTCCTTCGGCGCATCGCTGGGCTTTTGGCTATTCGGCGTCAGCCTACTGGATGTCGCACCCTACATGTACGATGCTTTGAATCCGCAACTGATCCTACTGGGCGGTGCCACGGGCGCGGAAGGAGGCGGCCACGACTGGATGTATCTATTCGGTGTCTTGGGCAAACTGCAAAACTCCCAGCATATTGGCTTGGCAACCAAGGCCATCGGCACTTTGGCCATCCTGCTTGGCAATGTGTGGGGTGCCTATGTGCTTTTTCTACACTACAAAAATCTTTCTGCGACTAGCCAATCCAAAGCTGCACCGTCGTAATCCAACAGCAAGCCGGCCATCGTGTATGCGTGGCTTATTGGAAAAATGAACCGTTCATGCTTCGACTGGCTCAGCACGAACGGCTTAATTCAACGGCATTGGCGGGTTGGGTGCTAACCCTGCCGAAGCGGCCTGAAGGCCACCCTACAAATACACGCGCTGCGTAACATCGGTGACTAATCAAAAGCCACATTCTCGACCACTTCCAAACCATACCCCGACAGCCCCAGGTATTTTTTCGGCGAACCCATCACGCGGAGCTTGCGCACACCCAGGTCAGCCAAGATTTGTGCGCCGGTGCCCGTGGTGCGCCAGTCGTCACGGTCTGCCTCCCCGCTTGGAATCTCCACGCCAATATCTTCCATGCTGTATTGGTGGATGCGTTCCACCAGGGATTTGGCATTTTCCTCCTTGCGAATGACCACCAACAAGCCACGGCCCTCTTCGGCAATCTTTTGCATGGCCTTGCGCAATGGAAATGCCAGCTCCTCACGTTTGCCGCCAAACAAGTCACACAACAAACTCCTGCCATGGACCCGCACCAACACTGGCTCTTCACCGGAAACCTGCCCCATCGTCAGCGCCAAGTGCAGGTTGTTGTCGATCAGGTCCTGATAGGCATGAAGACGGAAATGGCCGAACTCAGTGGGAAATTCGCAGGAGCAAATGCGTTCAACCGTTTGTTCGTTTTGTATGCGGTAGTGAATCAAATCTGCAATCGTACCGATCTTCAAGCCATGCTGCCGGGCGAACACTTCCAACTCGGGCCGGCGCGCCATCGAACCTTCCTCGTTGAGGATTTCCACGATCACCGCCGCCGGCTCGCAACCGGCCAGACGGGCCAAGTCGCAACCCGCCTCGGTATGGCCTGCCCGGTTCAGCACCCCGCCGGGCTGGGCCATCAGCGGAAACACATGCCCAGGCTGCACCAAATCCTCCGGCCTGGCCTGGAGTGCAACCGCACACTGAATGGTGCGGGCACGGTCGCCAGCCGAAATGCCGGTGGTGACACCCGTCGCCGCCTCGATGGAAACCGTGAAATTGGTGGAATGGGGAGTCTTGTTCTCGTTTACCATCAATGGCAAACGCAATTGCTGGCAGCGCTCGCGGGTCAAGGTCAGGCAAATCAACCCCCGCCCATAGCGGGCCATGAAATTGACATCCTGCGGGCGGGTATGGGCGGCGGCCAACACCAAGTCGCCCTCGTTTTCGCGGTCCTCGTCGTCCATGATGACGACCATCTTGCCTAGGCGTACATCTTCGATGATTTCTTCGATTGTGTTCATTAATTTCTCAATAATTTCATTTCGTTCTCGTTCCCACGCTCCAGCGTCACTGCCATTAAGTTAATCCGTCATTCCGGCAGGGATTGCCGGAATCCAGATTGCAGGGATGCCCCAAATCCACGCCGTCCATGGAGCCTAGGTTCCGGCGATCCATGCTGGAACGACGAGTTTTTTCCCTAACTTAATGGCAGTGACGCTCCAGCGTGGGAACCAGAAAAAGCTAAGGGCGGCCTCTCTGCCACCCATGGGCGAATGAATTCGCCCCCACAACATTTCAATATGAAATAAACCCACTATTGGCGAGCATCTCCTGCGTGATTCCGCCCGGGGAACAAGCGGCTTTTTCGCCCAGCATCAGCCGTTCCAAATAACGCGCCAGCACATCCACTTCCAAATTGACTTTGCGGCCCGGTTGGAATTCATCCATGGTCGTCTCCGCCAAGGTATGCGGCACGATGTTCAAATCAAAGCGTTTGCCATCCACGCCATTGACCGTGAGACTGACCCCATCCACACAGATGGAGCCTTTTTCGGCAATATATTTGGCCAGGTTGGCGGGCGCTGCAATGACGAAACGCCATGAGCGGCCGTCGGCACGGCGGCCAACCACCTCGCCGACCCCATCCACATGGCCGGAGACGATATGCCCGCCTAGCCGGGTCGTCGGCGTCAACGCCAGTTCTAGGTTAACACGGTTCCCGGGCTTTAGAGTGCCCAGCGTGGTGCGGCTTAAAGTTTCGCGGGACACATCGGCGCTGAATTTTTGGTTTCCCAATTCCACAGCCGTCAAACATACACCGCTGACAGCGATGCTATCGCCTAGTTTTGCGTCAGCCAAAGGGAGTTTTCGCGTGTTGATGGTTAAGCGGCAGTCGCCGCCCTTGGATTCGATATTGGCTATTGTGCCGATGGATTGGATGATGCCGGTGAACATCTGGATTTGATTGCTTAGAGTGAAGTAAGTAAGATAGTTTTAAAATTGGATTGGCGGGGACTTAGGTTGAGATTCTTTTTGCAGGGAAATTAAGGAGCTGTCTATTCCAAGCGGAAAGGTTCATGACCTCGCAATCCACGACAAATGCGTTTCTCCATGGTTTGCCACCTGGGCCATTGATTGGCAATTGTATTTTCAAGCTTTCAGTTCGCCTGACCAATTGACCGCTATCCAAATTTTCAGCGCCAATCAGGAACCAGAAGTGAATTGGCTTTGTCGTTCGTCCACAAGCCCATTCGTAAAGAAACGAGTCCCGAAACTTGGTTTTTAAATTATTGTCGATTGTTCCACTATGTAGTTCTTTAAAAAATTTATTACGATCTTTATGCGTTGCATTAGGATTGTCTGGGTCTTTGATTTCAAGAAAAACAATACGGTCTGCCATTTCGATTATGTAATCCACTGCTTTCATGCAGTGACTTAAACAATGAGTAGATTCATCATCGAATCGCCTAACTATTACATAGTTTGGCAAATTAATCTGTATGTCTTTTTCTATGATGATAGGCATACTTAAATTCCAGCAAGACTGCGCTTCAATTCCTGATCATATATATCATCAAATGTTCCGGCTATAGCATTAGGATTAATAGAAAGATAATCTTCTGTAGATTTTGCTGATACTGCATCGAATTCATCACGAAATAACGAGATGTATTGGATTTTATCGTTTATTTTCTTACGCAAATCGAACTCTTTGAGTAGCACATAATTATGTGTTGTTAAAAAAACTTGCACTCCTTGCCTTTGCAGCTCTAGAATAACTTCAACCACTTTCCCCATCAATGCTGGATTTAAATTAGCTTCAGGTTCATCCCAGAAAAGAATTGATCCAGATAATAGCGTCCCATTCTGTATTAACAACCAGATCAAGGCTAGTTTTCTCACACCTTCAGATAACAGAGTAAACTCCAAATCACCTTGTTTATTTTTTAAGAAAAAATATTCACCTTTAATTATTACTTTTCCATCAATGGCTTCTTGCAAAGCATGGAGTAGTTTTGATCGGTATTGATCGATAGGCCCCATCAACTTTGGCAAAAAAGCAGATTTTATAATATCAACATAAATCTCTTCAAAGGCAATCTCTCGCTTAGATACCGTTGACAGAAAACCTGGCGCATGAGCCAAAATTTCTTTTACTGGGATATAGGCACTAATTAATTTTTCTTTCTGCCAACGCAACTCACCTGATATTTTTGCATCGCTTGATTTAGTGTGATTGGAAAAGTTTGCAGCAATTTTTGAACCTCCAGAACGAGTAATTATTATTTTAGTATTAGCACTTTTTGAATCCCTACGTGAAAGCCTACCAATTCGACCTTCATAGGGATTGAATACATTACGTAGTTTCTGACCAAAGCCTTTTTCTGCATCTTCTCCAACAGTAATCGAACAGGCTGCATAGAGAATTTTTAATAAATGTGTTTTACCTGTACCATTAACACCTATCAATACATTCACACCCTGCGACAATGTTTGATCAAGATATGCAAAAGCAGTAAAGTTTTCCAGCTTGATTTGAATCAGCTTACTCATACGACCACACTTCCTTAATAAGAAAAATTTTATGTTTACGGTTATATTATGAGGAAAAAATAAAATTTATTTAAGTCAATCTCTTAAAATTAAGCCGCAAATCCTTCCCCACCCGCCGCACATCCTGCAAAGCTAATTCAAACCGGTCGGCCATTAGCTCCAAACCCGGCAAATGAAACAAACCCCTGCCCCGGTCCCCCAGAATGCACGGGGCCAGATAAACCACATACTCATCCACCAAACCGTCGCGCAACAATTCACCGTTGAGCGTCGCGCCCGCCTCCACCATGACCTCGTTGAATTGAAGCTGGCCTAGCAGTTCCATCGCTGCATTCAAATCGACTCTTCCATCCAAACCGGCAGGGAGAAAATGAATTTCCGCACCCGCTTCCCGCAGCGCTTCGGCTTTTGCCGCCTCAGTTTCAAGACCTAACAGTAAAGTCCGTCCCGGTTGGGCGAGCAGTTTGGCGGACGGGGGTAGCCTGAAGCGTGAATCCACCACGATGCGGGCCGGTTGACGCCCCAAGGGGATGACATCGCCAGGAACGTTCTCCCCGTCTCCCTTTGGGTTGGGGTGAGAGGCAAACCTCGCCGTCAAAAACGGATCGTCGGATAATACAGTGCCTATCCCGGTGAGGATTGCTGAACTGCGGGCGCGAAGCCGGTGTACATCGCGCCGGGCTTCAGGGCCGGTGATCCACCGGCTTTCCCCGGAGGCCATGGCGGTGCGCCCGTCCAAACTCATCGCCAGTTTGCTGAACACCCAAGGCAAGCCCGTTGCCATCCTCTTGCAAAAACCGGGATTGAGTGCTTTGGACTCGGTCTCCAGCAAACCGACGGAGGTTTCAACCCCCGCCGCTGCAAGCATTGCCAAGCCCTTGCCCGACACCAGCGGATTGGGGTCGGTCATCGCCGCAACCACCCGGCTGACCCCGGCTTTGATAAGCCCTTCCACACAAGGCGGGGTTTTTCCATGATGACAGCAGGGTTCCAAGCTGACATAAACGGTCGCCCCCCGCGCCGCCGCGCCGGCCTTTCGCAAGGCATCTACTTCGGCGTGAGGCCCGCCTACCCGCTCGTGCCAGCCTTCACCGACCAAAACCCCATCCCGCACCAACACACAGCCGACCCGTGGATTGGGGTGCGTGGTATTCATCCCCAGCTCCGCCAACCTAAGGGCTAACGCCATGAAACGGGCATCTTCAGGGGTGTGTGTCATGGTGTGCATGAAGAGTGAAAAGTTGTTTAAAGGCCAGATTCACATCCATGTGTTCTGGATACCGGCGATCCATGCCGGTATGACGGCTGTGTCAACAGCATTGTCTCCCGGTGAGATAAGAGTTCATTGCGGATACACGGGGAACCGGTGGCAAAGCTCAAGCACTTGATGCCTCACCCGACGAATCACCGTTTCATTTTCAGGGTCTTCCAGCACATCGCAGACCCAACCGGTGAGTTCGATGCATTCTTCCTTGCCAAAACCGCGTGTGGTGACCGCCGGGGTGCCAATGCGAATGCCGCTGGTGACGAAGGGCGATTGCGGATCATTGGGGACGGCGTTCTTGTTGACGGTGATGAAGGCTTCGCCCAATTTCGCATCCGCCAATTTGCCGGTCAGCCCGTGGGAGATCAAATCGACGAGGAACAAATGGTTGTCCGTGCCGCCGGACACTATATTGAAGCCGCGAGCGATGAACGCTTCGGCCATGGCGCGGGCGTTTACGAGCACCTGCCCTTGGTAATGCTTGAAATCCGGCTGCAAGGCTTCCAGCAAGGCCACCGCCTTGGCGGCGATGACATGCATCAACGGCCCGCCTTGGATGCCGGGAAAAACCAGCGAATTCAGCTTTTTTTCCACTTCCGGGTTGGCTTTCGCCAAAATCAACCCACCACGCGGGCCGCGCAAGGTCTTGTGGGTCGTGGTGGTGGTGACATCGGCGATCTGCACCGGGCTAGGGTAAAGGCCGACGGCCACCAAGCCAGCCACATGGGCCATGTCCACCAAAAAATAAGCCCCGACTTCGTCAGCGATGTCACGAAAACGCTGCCAGTCAACCACACGGGAATAGGCGGAAAAACCGGCAATGATCAGCTTAGGCTTGTGCTTGCGGGCCAAGTCACGGACCTGATTGTAGTCGATTTCCCCCGTCGCCGAGTCCAACCCATACTGGAATGCATGGTAAATCTTGCCGGAAAAATTCACTTTCGCGCCATGGGTCAGGTGGCCGCCATGGGCCAAACTCATGCCCAAAAGGGTGTCGCCTGGTTCAATCAGTGCCATGTACGCAGCCGCATTGGCCTGCGAACCGGAATGCGCCTGCACATTGGCAAAATCCGCGCCAAACAGTTTTTTAGCCCGTTCAATGGCGAGCGTTTCGACCACATCGACGTTTTCACAACCGCCATAGTAGCGCTTGCCGGGGTAGCCTTCGGCGTACTTGTTCGTCAGCACGCTACCTTGCGCCTGCAACACGCGCAAGCTGGCGTAGTTTTCCGAGGCAATCAGCTCGACATGCTCTTCTTGCCGTTTTTCTTCGTTTTGTATCGCGGCCCACAATTCATCATCGAAACCGGCGATTTCCATACCCTTGCTATACATAATATGACTCTACTCTCTGGATAGGTTCAAGACTTCTATTCTACCTTGGAAGGCACAATACTTGGAACTAAAAGCGAACATGGGAACGAAAAAAAATTCTAATTTTGGACTCCATGCAACAGGGGTGTCGTGGCTTGCGAACCGGGATTGTTTTCCAAACTCGGCAAAATCGTTGAATTTGATTCGGGTTCGGCTTCTGGATTTGTATTCACTTCATTCGCGGGGATTAATTCACCAGCGGTGGCCACTTTTGGATTTAGATTGAGAATACGCTGACATGCTTCATATTCCTTTTCCGAATAGTTCAGAAAATACACGGTGTCAATTTTACTGTCTGGGTTCTCATCTAGGTAATTGATAGCCGCTTCCAATAGCTCGCATACCCTGACATCGAAATCCTGATTCGCAATTCCAGTGCCCATTAGTGGAAACAAAATGGATAGGTGTGGTTTGATATCGTTGCCTACGACTTTTTCAGCTTCTTTCAAGGCCACTTCGATACATACATGGACATCTGGAATAGGCGAGTAACCCCTGCCGAACTGGCCGATGTAGGCTGCCACATGAAAAATCTTTTTCACATTGTTGGTATTTTTGAGATTGCCGGGCCCAGTCACGAGGATGCCTGACGCCTCGATGGAATTGCGATTGCCCATTTTTACTTTCAGTTCGTCGGCAATGGCATCCTTGTCAGGTTTTCCGTCTTCCCTTTCGATGCCAAGATGGCGGATGATACCGGAAATCGCATTATCCAGCGGGCGCGACATCAGCATTTCAGTGTTTTCCGGGTTGACCCAAATGTCGATATCCTTGACATTTTGTATTTCGCCGGTTATTAGGCAAATCGACTTCGCTTTATTTTTGTCCAGCGGGTAGTTAAGCTTTTCGGTTTCGCTTTTCGGCTTGAGTTCGGTCCCTATATTCAGCTTCAGGATCGCATGGACGGGGCTGTCATTCTTGCTTTCCTTAAGCCCGTTTTTAATAATGTCGAGTATCCTTTCCTTGGCTTTTTCAATGCTTCCGAATTTCTTTTGGTCATACTCGACAACCTGAAGGCCCTGGATATTAAAAGGAATCATTGTACCTTTGCGCCGTATCAGCACGGTGACCGACCGTTGCAGGGTGTGCCGTATGCCAAGCTCATAAAACACATTGGCGTTTAGCGAAGTGATATCGACGACGACCACGTCTGCCTTGTAAAGATATTCGAACATTTTTTCGTGGATGGAACCCCCTTCGGCGATCTCGTCGCAACGAATGCATTCCAGCCCTAAGCTTTCTATGGCTTTTCTGAAGAAAAAACGATAAATATCATCAAAATCAATGTCTTGACCGTCAGAATCTTTCTTTTCGCCAAACGGCATGACCACAAAGCAGGTCTGTTTTCTTTTCCCAATTGCCATGGTTGCAACCTCTACGCTAGTAAATAGGGTGATCTGTTTAAGTCTCTGATGTCGTCGGCGCACACCTTTAGGTCGGCCCGCAGACCGCTTAGGCGATTTCCGAAAATAAAATCCCCCGTTGTAGGGCGTCCTTCAGGGCGCATTGGTGGCCTGAAGGCCACCCTACGGGTATAGACATTCTCGTAAATGTCCTTAGGGGTTTCCAAACAAATTATACCCCATTGCCATGCGAGCCTGGATGGATCGTGCAGGCCGTCGGGGCCAGTGTGGCCCGAAGGACACCCTACAGGCCGTTCAAATCGATTAACCCGGGAAAGGAACCCTTGCGGATATTGAAAAAGAACAACTCCGGCAGACTAATCAAAGCACCCTTGGCACCCAGGCGCAGGTTTTCACCGCCGTCCCAAGGTAGGGTCAACAGCCCGGCCATCCCTTGCGCCAGACCGGCCACGAAATTGAATCCTCCCGCCAAAGGCCTTGCCCACAGCAGATCATCGGTGAAAAAAACAAAGGCAGGATCGCGGCCATGCCATTGGTAAAGGCTGGAACTGAACACATTCGATTCGCGTAACGACACTTATTAAAACCTTCAGCAATGGCATCCATCTTCCAAGGCAACGAATCGCCCAAGCTGGTTTTGAAGGCGTCATAATTGGGACTTGCCCAAACTGGCTTTGCGCAGGCCCTTGCCGATGGCGACATAGGTCGATTTGTCCTGGTCCCATTGCGTCACGCCATATTTGGCAGCAATCTTGCCCAACCTGGCGCGAAATGTTTCTGGGTTTGTGTCGGAGGACTTCACAAATTCAGCGGTGTAGTCACGAATGTCATTTTCGTAACCCGCCTTCTTCTTATCCTTTGCAGCCGGGATCGACGATGACGGGCTGGAGGCCGAGGAACTTTTGGAACTCTCGGAAATGGAGCAGGCCGCAGACAGCAAGGCCGCTGTCAACAGTGCAAACGACAAAAGAAATCTGATCATGAGTGGAGTCTCTACGATGATGGGCTTGTTCGATAAAGTTAAAGGATGATAACATTTCCGAAGATGAAAAAAAACGCAAGCTGTGGGCGAAGCCTGCGAGATCAAATCATTGCCGATGAATCCATCCACATAATCTTTATATGACAGTTTTATGTGTGCTTTTTAAACGTTGAATAACATAGGTATGAACTAATGAAGATAAATAGAAAAGCTTTTGTTTTAGGCTTGCTGACAGCAGTGGCCTTCATGCTTCCCGGTAGTTGCGGCGCAGTGGCAAACATTGGGACTTGGAGTTTTCTGCAAGGCACCCCGGCTGAGACATTCAACAAGCAGGATTGGTCTATTTTTGAAAGTACCATGACCGACACTCTGAATACGGCGCAGGACGAGGAAACCAAAACTTGGCAAAATCCAAAAACGAAAACATCGGGAGAGATTAAAGTGCTCCGAACGGTCAACAACAGCGCACATGATTGCCGGCTATTAAAAATCACCAACAATGCCCAAGGCAACAGTAGCGAACTGGAATTGATTTTTTGCAAACAGCCGGATGGCAAATGGAAGATCGCCACACCCAAAGTAAAATAAAGGGAGTCACTCGGTGCGGCATTTTACTTCTTCCATCCTCGTCGCGCTGTTGGGTTTGACCGCCGCTTATTTTTGGGGCGGACCTAACGGCTTATTGATGGCGTCCATCTTGGGGTTGATGGAAATGAGCCTTTCTTTTGACAATGCCGTCGTCAACGCCACGGTGCTGAAAAACATGAGCGTGGTTTGGCAGCAACGGTTTCTCACTTGGGGCATGGTCATCGCCGTGTTCGGAGTGCGCTTCCTGTTGCCGGTGATGATTGTGGCGGTGGTCACCGGGCAGAGCCTTCAGGCGGTGACGTTGATGGCTTTGCAAAACCCCGATGAATATGCACACAATGTACAATCGTCCCATGTGCAAATTTCGGCTTTCGGCGGCATGTATTTGCTGCTGGTGTTCCTGTCGTTCTTCTTCGAGGAGAACAAATCCCTGCATTGGCTGGTATGGGTGGAGCGGCGCTTGGCCCAACTCGGCAAGTTGGAGTCCATCGAAGTGGCAACGGCCTTATGCATTCTGCTATTCGCCCAATATTTTCTTCCGCCGGGGCAAAAGCTGGTCGCAATCATCTCGGGCATAGTGGGAATCATCCTGTACGTTGTGGTGAAAAGCGTGTCTAGCCTGTTCCAGGATAATGGCCAGGCAGAAGGGGGCGCCCACCGGGCGGGCTTGATGTCTTTCCTCTATCTTGAGGTGCTGGACACTTCCTTCTCGCTGGATGGGGTAATCGGTGCCTTCGCCATCACCCGTGACGTGGTGCTGATTTTATTGGGCTTGACTATTGGCGCCATGTTCGTGCGCAGCTTGACGGTGTTTCTGGTGCGGGAAAAAATGCTGGACGAATATCTGTATCTTGAGCACGGCGCACATTATGCCATTGGCGCGCTGGCGGCGCTGATGCTGACGGATATGAGCCTGCATGTCCCCGAGTGGATCACTGGCTTGACCGGCTTCCTTTTCATTGTGTTTTCGCTATGGTCTTCCGTCCGGGCCAATAAAAGGAGTCGGGGTGCCGCTGTCTAGCGACACGATTAAAACTGGCTTGGCTTGCCAAGCCGAGTCGGTCTGGCAAAGCGGACGGGCGGCTTTTTCCAGTACCCACCCCCCGCCCCAATCCATGATGTCGGGCGGCATGACAATTTTTTACTTGAATCCAGATTCAATTTAACGCATAATGCGCCCTCTTAGACCACAACCGGTTTTAATTCCGGCAAAGGTTCGACTGGTTATTATGGCGAGTCGATTGGGTCCCCTCGCAATGATACGCCGCGAACCCCGCCAGGCCCGGAAGGGAGCAACGGTAGTGGATGTTTCATGTGCCGGGGTGTGGCTCTTTCGGCTTGCCACCCTATCTTACCCTTTCACCATTCCTTCCCCTGTGAACGCAGCCCATGGCCTACCAGGCTCTTGCCCGCAAATGGCGTCCGCGTAACTTCAACGAAGTCGTCGGCCAAGAACACGTCGTCAAGGCGCTAACCCATGCGCTTGAATTTGACCGGCTGCACCATGCCTATTTGTTCACCGGCACACGCGGTGTGGGCAAGACGACGCTGGCGCGCATTCTCGCCAAAGCGATGAATTGCGAGGCGCGGGTTGGCTTCAATCCCTGCGGCGAGTGCCTGCTTTGCCGGGAGGTGGACGAGGGCCGTTTCGTCGATATGATCGAGGTTGACGCGGCATCGCGGACCAAGGTCGAGGATACCCGCGACCTGCTGGAAAACGTCCAGTACGCGCCCAATCAGGGCCGCTTCAAAATCTACATCATCGACGAAGTCCA
Organism: uncultured Methylococcaceae bacterium; assembly: GCA_903857165.1. Classification (GTDB taxonomy): domain Bacteria; phylum Pseudomonadota; class Gammaproteobacteria; order Methylococcales; family Methylococcaceae; genus Methylumidiphilus. Next base: position 42,629 of record CAIODU010000076.1, read on the forward strand.
CATGCTCTCGGGGCATAGCTTCAATGCTTTGCTGAAAACCTTGGAAGAACCGCCGTCCCATGTCAAATTCCTCTTGGCGACGACAGACCCGCAAAAAATACCGGTCACGGTGCTATCCCGATGCCTGCAATTCAATCTGAAGCGTCTCACCCCCGAGCAGATTCGCCTGCAGATGGAGTTGATCCTAGGCAAGGAGGGCATCGCTTTCGAGCAAAACGCCGTCCGCTCCATAGCTAGGGCTGCCGACGGTTCCATGCGCGACGGACTCAGCCTGTTGGATCAAGCCATCGTCCATGGTGGCGGAAGCCTGGAGGACGGATCGGTTGGCGCCATGCTCGGGACGGTATCCCGCAGACCGGTGTTCGGCTTGCTGGACGCCCTGACCAATGGCGATGCCGCAGCCCTATTGCGGCAAGTGGCGGATTTGGCGGAGCATTCACCCAACTTTGCGGATATTCTCCAGCAATTGTTGATTGTGTTGCACCACGCCGCCATGGCGCAATGGGTTCCCGATGCGGTACGCCACGACGACGATGCCGAACGCATCTTGGATTTGGCCAAACGGCTGAGCCACGAAGATTTGCAACTGTTTTATCAGATTGGCTTACTGGGGCAGCGCGACTTGCCATTGGCACCCGAACCGCGCGGTGGATTCGAGATGGTCTTGTTGCGGATGCTGGCCTTCCGTCCTGTCGGCGTTGGCGAACCGAAGAAACCGTCAGCGCCAAAACATAAGCCTCATGATGCAAGTGCCGCCCCGCCTTCGTCCGCAAACCAAGCGTCCCATCAGGCCAAACCAGCGGACGACGGCAGGGCTGTGACGGTTGCGCCACAACACACCCCCGCTAAACATCCGTCGCATGGCGTCACTGGCGAACCTAGCCCGTCCGGCCTTTTGCCAACCTCGGCCGACGGGCAATGCACCGACTGGCCCGCCATCATTACACAGATGCGCCTGTCCGGCATGACGCTTGAATTGGCTAATAATTGCATTCTGATGGGCGTTGAGGAAAATCGGGTCAACCTTGCGAAGGACTCCAGTACGTTCAGCACATCCCAAATTGTGTCCAACCTGGAAAATGCGTTGCAAGCATTTTTCCAACGTCCCATAAAACTGAACTTCGTCAGCGAAAAGCCAGCGCAAGAAACCCCGGCTGCGCAAATTTTGCGACGGAAGCAGGAACGGCAAAAAACCGCCGAGCAGGAAATCGAACAAGACCCCATCGTTCTGGCGTTAAAGGAACGATTGGATGCCCGGATAGTCCCGGGTTCCATCAAACCACTGGATTAACCAAAGCGGAGATAATTATGAAAAACCCACTGGCGAGCCTGATGCAACAAGCTCAGCAAATGCAGGAAAACATCAAAAAGGCCCAAGAAGAGTTTGCGGCTGAGGAAATTCACGGCGAGTCCGGGGCTGGATTGGTCAAGGTTGTCATGAACGGCAAACGCGAAGCACTCAAGGTTAGCATTGATGACAGCCTAGTCAAGGAAGACCGCGATATGCTGGAAGACTTGGTTGCCGCCGCCTTCAACGATGCCGTGCGCAAAGTGGCCAAACTCAAGAAGGAAAAAATGTCCGACCTGGCGGGTGGATTGGAATTGCCAGCCGGTTTGAAGCTTCCCTTCTAATTCCATCCAACATCAATCATCGAATTTGTAGGGATGAATCCGTTCGCCTATGGGCGGATGAAACCGCCCCTGCCTGTAACCATCAAAATAGGATTGGAATAAGCTTATGCAGCAACCGGGGCTGCTCGGCCAGTTGATTCAAGCCTTTCGCGTCTTGCCTGGGGTAGGGCCAAAATCCGCACAACGCATGGCTTTCCACCTGCTCCAACGTGACCGGCAGGGGGCGCAAAGCTTGGCCGAAGCCCTGTTGGCGGCGGTCGAACACATCGGCCACTGCCGCGAATGCCGGACTTTCACCGAAGGCGAATTGTGCGCGGTTTGCTCCAACCCCAACCGGGACGGCACCCAATTGTGCATTGTCGAGACCCCCGCCGAGGTTTTCGCCATCGGCCAGTCCACCGGTTTCAAAGGCCGTTTTTTCGTACTCAACGGGCGGCTTTCGCCCTTGGACGGAATCGGGCCGGACGAGTTGCGGCTGGATTTATTGGAGCAACGCCTGCAATCCGGTATCGTCAGGGAATTGATCCTGGCCACCAACACGACGGTGGAAGGGGAAGCCACCGCCCACTACATCAGCGAGATGGCCAGGCATTTCGGCATCCGCCCCACCCGGATTGCCTATGGATTGCCGTTCGGCGGCGAGATCGAATATGTTGACGGAACCACCCTTGCCCATGCCTTCAACGGCCGGCGGGAAATTTAAAAAGATTTTCGTTATTGGTAAAGGGTCGTGGATCTACTGGCTTTTTCATCGTTCCAACGCTCCGACACGGGAACGCAGACGATTTGGGAACCCCAAGCACCAGCTTCAAAGCCATTAAGTTAAGAAAGCCGAGCTTTGCCTCGAATGCGAAAACGGACATTGATGGAGCGCCAAGCCCCAGCTTGGCGTCGGCCAACCCAAGGCCAAGCTGGGGCTTGGCGCTCCGAGAATCGTTAAGTTAATGGCTTTGA
>CAIODU010000077.1 GCA_903857165.1 uncultured Methylococcaceae bacterium
TTAAGTTAACAAAACATCGTCGTTCCGGCATGGACCGCCGGAACCCAGGCTCCAGGGATGGCGCGGGCTTGGGGGCGTCCCTGCAATCTGGATACCGGCGGTCCATGCCGGTATGACGGCTTAACTTAATGGCAGTGACGCCGGAGCGTGGGAACGATCAAAGACGGGTTTGGAACCCGCCCCTACTGCCCCACCCCCATCAACGGGGTGGACCCGCTGGCCGCGCCGCCGTTGGCGCTATAGCCGACCAACGCATTGAACTTGGCAAGCTTGACGCATCCAGTGAAGTTGATCGACACCGTGCCGGTTTGCGAGCCGCCGGGGCTGATGTCGCCCAAACTCAGCGGGAAGCTGCTGACTACCGTCGGTTGGCAACGTCCGCTCATCGTAATCGACAGGCTGTCCAGCCGCGCCGCCGAACCTGTGCTGTTGCCGCTATTGCTGACGGTGACAGACCAAGTGCGCAGCCCGTTGAAAGTCCCGCTTTTGCCAGTAATGGCGGCGCTCAGGCTGGTCGTTTGGCCTTTGAAGCTGGCGGACACAGCATTTAGCCCGTTCATGGTCACGGTGGTGGAGGCACTGGCGGTATTGGCTATCGGCCCGGAACCGCTGGCTAAGGTCCAAACGTCAAACGCATAGCCGCTATTGGCGGTGGCGCTGATCGTCGGCGTGGACCCGGCGGCATACCAATTGCCTGAAACCGGCAACACCGAGCCATTCGCCCCGGCGCTGGTCGTCAACTGGTACTCGGTGCCAAAGTTCGCGGTGTAACTCGTTGGGGTTGACGGCACGGTGATGCTATGGCTTTGCGCTCCGCCGTCCGACCAATTGGCAAATGGGTAACGGGTTCCCGCAGCACCTGCTTGTGGCGAAACGGTGGCGAGGGTGTGGCTACTGCCCGGTATCCAGTTGAAGGTTTGCGGTGCGGTGTAGCCGTTGCCGTCCGCAGTGATGGTCAAACCCGCCGGGTTGGTCGCCACGGTGACGGCGACAGCGAGTGTATTGACCGTTTGCGTCAAAACTGACGAGGTGGAGGTGTTGTAAGCGGCATTGCCGCCATAAACCCCGGTAATGCTATGGCTACCGGCGGTCAAGGCCGATGTGGAGACTGTGGCTTGGCTGCTGCCGTTCAAAGTGCCGCTGCCTAAACTGCTTGCGCCATCGAAGAAGTTCACCGTACCGGTCGCGGCGGGTGTGACGGTGGCGGTGAAGGTCACGGAGTCGCCCACATTGGATGGGTTCAAGCTGGACAGCAAGCCCGTCGCGGTGTCAACCTTGTTGATGGTTTGCGTCAACACGGGCGAGGTGGAACCGCCGTAGTCGGCATCACCGGCATAGACGGCGGTGAGGCTATGACTACCCGCGCTCAAGGCGCTGTTGATGTAGGTGGCGGAACCATTGGACAAAGGTGTAGTGCCGAGATCGGAACCGCCGTCTTTGAACGTCACCGAGCCGGTGGCGGCGGAAGGGGTTACCGCCGCCGTCAGCGTTACCGACTGGCCGAACTGCGCCGGGTTCAACGAGGAAGTCAGACCGGTGGTCGTCGGTGTGGTTGAGGGCGCAAATAGGGCCAGATTGGGACGTGGGTTGCCGCCGATGGTGGTGAAGTCCCCTCCGACATAGACATTAGACCCGCTCACTGCCAAGGCATAAACGTTACTGCCAGCATTGGGGTTCCACGCGAGGGGGCTGGCGGTGTTGGCATCGAGGGCAGCGAGATAATTTCGCGTTGTGCCGCCCATAACGGTGAATTCCCCCCCGACATAGACGGTGCTGCCGCTGACTGCCATGGCATAAACGTTGTTGTTGGCATTGGGGTTCCATGCGAGCAGGCTGCCGGTACTGGCACCCAAGGCGGCGAGTCGATTTCTCGTAGTGCCGCCGATAGTTGTGAATTGCCCTCCGGCATAGACGGTGGTTCCGCTCACTGCCAAGGCGTTAACAGTGCCATTGGCATTGGGGTTCCACGCGAGGCTGCTGCCGGTGCTGGCATTCAAGGCGGCGAGATAATTACGCAACGTGCCACCGATGCTAGTGAATAACCCCCCGGCATAGACGGTAGACCCGCTCACTGCCAAGGCATCAACGGAGCTGTTGGCATCAGGGTTCCACGCAAGCAGGCCACCCGTGCTGGCATCAAGGGCGGCGAGATATCGTCGCTGTGTGCCGACGATGCTGGTGAAATCTCCTCCGACATAGACGGTAGACCCGCTCACTGCCAAGGCCCAAACTGTGGTGTCGGGATTGGGGTTCCACGCGAGCAGGCTGCCAGTACTGGCATCAAGGGCGGCGAGTCGATTCCGCACTGTACCGCCGATGGTGGTGAACGACCCTCCGGCATAGACGGTGCTGCCGCTCACAGCTAAGGCATAGACCCAGTTGTTGGAATTGGGGTTCCATGTGAGCAGGTTGCCATTGGCATCAAAAGCGGCAAGACGGTTCCGCGCCGTGCCGCCGAGACTGGTGAAGTCCCCCCCGGCATAGACTATGGTTCCGCTCACTGCCAAGGCCCCAACTGACCTGCTGGCATTGGGGTTCCACGCGAGTAGGCTGCCGGTGCTGGCATCCAGGGCGGCGAGATTATTACGCACCGTGCCGCCAATACTGCCAAAAGAACCCCCGGCATAGACGGTCGTCCCGCTAACTGCCAAAGCATTAACTATGCCACCAGCAGCGGGATTCCACGCGAGCAGGCTGCCCGTGTTGGCATCAAGGGCGGCGAGACGATTTCTCGCCGTACCACCAATACTGAAAAAAGAACCCCCGGCATAGACGGTCGTCCCGCTCACTGCCAAAGCATTAACTATGCCAGCAGCAGTGGGATTCCACGCGAGCAGGTTACCGGTGCTGGCATCCAAGGCGGCGAGATAATTACGCGCCGTGCCGCCGACGCTAGTGAAAGCTCCTCCGGCATAAACGGTCGTCCCGCTCACTGCCAGAGCCTCAACGTAGCTATTGGCATTCGGGTTCCACGCGAGCAGGCTGCCGGTGTTGGTATCGAAGGCGGCGAGACGATTCCGCGCCGAGCCGCCGATGTTGGAGAAGTCCCCCCCGACATAGACAGTCGTCCCGCTCACTGCTAGAGCCCCAACGGTGCTATTTGCATTCGGGTTCCACGCGAGGAGGCTGCCGGTGCTGGCATTGAGGGCGGCGAGATAATTACGCAACGTGCCAGCAATGCTGGTGAATTGCCCCCCGACATAGACCGTGGTGCCACTCACTGCAAGGGAATCAACGTTATTACTAGCATTGGGGTTCCAAGCTAGGTCTAGAGTTCCATCGGCGTTGATATGGGCCAGACGGTTGCGGGCGACACCCCCAACCGTCTTAAAGCCGCCACCGATATACCAGCCGCCTAACCCGTCCGCCGCCACGGCTTGGACTGCACCATCGACTTTGGGGAAGCTTTGAACGGGACTGCCGGTGCTGGCATCAATCGGCACGCCTTGCCCGGTACTGGGTCCGACGACGGTGAAACTCCCGCCGAGATAGGTAATCCCGGTCGCATTGTCCACCGCTATGGCAGCAACAGTGCCGTTGGTTACCCAAGCGTTTTCGATGGGGGTGTCCGACAAGGCGGCTTGGATTGTGGGCAGCCAGAGGGCCAGCAGCAACAGCCAAAACATTCTGATGGCAACAGCCAAATGATGGTTACACATTGATTTCTTCATAGTCAGCATCTTATCTAAGTGGTGGAGATTTTAAAAAATTGATGTTACGCACAGCTTTGTTTGAACGAGTGGAAAGGCATCAGCTAAAGCCCGTTCGTGGTGAGTCTGTCGAACCATGAACGGCTTACCCGCTCACCCCCCCATTCGGTAAGCTCAGGGCTTCGGCGTTGGAGAATCGGGCTGAATCGGGTGTCGCGGAGGGGTGTTTTAGGGTGTTTGACGAAACGATGGCCGAGGTCGTTGAGGGCGTTTTCCAACACGCTAGTGGCGACATTGGCGGTCTTGGCATATTGGTAGACCAGCAATGCGGCGGAATAGGCTTCGCTGCCGGCGGCGAAGCGGCGGAATAGGTGTCTTCCAGCTTGCCGAGCAGATTGGCGGCGGTGGCGATGAGGGGGTAAAGGTCTTCGATGATGGACACATCCGCCATCATTTCATCCAAGTTGAAACTGCGCGGGAGGATGTCAGGATTCTGTGCGGCAATCGCGGCGGCTTTGACGACGAAGGTGCGGTTCTTTTCGCCGAACTTTGCCATGCTTTGTCGCTCATCCGGTTTGAGGTCGATGAGGAAGGGAAGGTTTTCATAAATGACTTTGATCGCCCCCTGCACCGCTTCGATCTGGGCGGGGTGACGCTTGCATTGACACGATTGACGGGCACGGCGGTTCCTTAGATTGGCAAGCCAGACAAAACAACGGCATTTCCTTATGCTGCCGCTCGCAACTTCGCATTTCAACCCTGCCGCAACAAAAGTGCGCACAGTTTGAACCGTGGGGGGGGGGGGGAAGTCAAGCTATTTTTATAGGCTTTTTGTTCGCTGCACTGTATCCTCACATAGAACAATGGTGCAAGCTTGTCATGATTCGCTTGCTCGCGCGCTTGTGGTTATGCAGAAGCGGTCGAAGCCCATCATGCCGGCATGGACTGCCGGACAATACGGGTTGTCCACCAGCACTTTGGCTCATGATGAGAATTGCTGAATATCGCCACGCAACCAATTAAGTGGCATAATTAAACCGCATGGCACAGGAATCCATCAATGCCAAGCCCTTACTATAAAATCTTCATTGCCCTGCCCGTCTTCGGCCAATCCCAATGGATGCCATAATGAAAACACAGAATTTTATTATCAGCTTATTTCTTATTTCCAGCCTAGGTTTCATAGGTAGTTTTGCATGGGGGGAACCCCTAGTGGATGCCAGCATTGACCCCCAAGCACCGTCCAGCTTTTCCCATTGGCTCTGGGCTTCTGTCTTTATTTCCAGTGGTCTGGCATTTGCGATGTTCCTTTACATGCACAAGAATTTCATGCCCTATGATTACTTGATGCCGCAGCTACTCTCCTTGTTGATCACCTATGCACTGGTGGTCGGCCCTGTTTATTGGAATAAAAACATCTATGGATGGTTCGGCGAGGATTGTTTTCTTGATGCCGTGGTCACTGAAAACCGCGAAGAAGCGGTGTGGGCCGAACCCAAACAATCGCGCCCGGCCGAGTGCGTCTATGCAAGGGAAAACATTGAGGCTCTCGGCATAAAACTCATCATCAAAAACTATCAAAAAGGTTTTCTTGATTATCGACCTTTGACCACTAATGAAATCATCTTTATCTATGCAGCCATGCTGATTCTATGGACGCTGTTTTTGGACATATTATGGTTATATTTATATAAAAAAATTGTAATAAAATAATACAGCAATATTAATATATAAAGGAGAAGCTTTTATGTCGAAGTGCTTGATCATTGCCGTTGGCGGCAGCGGACAGACTGTCGTGTCGCACTATTTGCGCTATGCCACCATGGCCGGCGTGCCCGGTGAGGAATTGCCGCATATTTATATTCTGGATGCCGACCTCAAAGAATCGGTGCGGGAAAACGAAGCCAAACCCAGCCTCTATGGCACCATCGAAAAACTGCACAGACGGCTGGTGGCCGGGCTTTCCCCTGCGCGCAAGCCACAGCTTCACCTGCTCTATCCCTATAGTTCGGAAACTGCCCTTCTCACCAAGCAAACCTTTCGCGAATTCCTTATCGGCGACCGCCCCGGCATGGAAGCCAGTGCCAAGCAGAATGTATTGGACGGTCTGTTTGGCAAGCAAGAACAAGGGCTTACCATCGCCGAAGGTTTTTTTGCCCGGCCCAATGTCGGTGCCACGGCAATATTCGACAAACTGCTTGCCAAAGACGGGGACCATACCCTGCAATTACTGCGGGGCGAGGTGACCGCCGCTGCCGGTCCCCGGGTGGTGGTGATAGGCTCGACCTTTGGCGGCACAGGCTCCGGGGGTGCGCCGGTGATTGCCCAAAAACTGCGCGAATGGGCGGGCGATAGAAATAACATCAAGATCGGCATCTTCTTGACCTTGCCTTGGTTCAGCCCAGGGGATTTGGGCAAAGCCATTAACGACAGCGCCACAACCTTGGGTAAATGGGATACCCAAGTGAGAAACACGGCGGCGGGTCTGCGTTTTTATGGTTCATCACAAGTTTTTCTCAACGATTTGGATGTGTTTATCGCCGACTACAATGGCGAAAAGCATCCCCGTTGGGATGACTCCAATACCGGTCAACCGGAATATCCCCATTGCTTTAATTTGATTCTGGCCGCCCAGATTCAAAACTATCTCACCCGGCCCATTCCTGTGGATGAAGCACCCGGCCAATATAGTTTTTATTTTCTTGCGCCCCAGCAGCAACGACGCAGTTTGAGCATAGAAGGTAGCAACAGCCCCTTGTTGCGTTTTAACTCCCCCTACCCGAATCAAGAGTCGAACCCAAATAACGCCCAACCTTACCTTCGCCAAGATTTGGCGGACTGGGCCTTGCAAACCCAAACCCTGCGCCTGTGCCTGAACCAGATCGCCGACTACATCAACCGGGGCTTCTGCCTTAGCGATGGCAATAAACGAAAACGACCGGATAAATTCATCGACTTGGCGATTGCCTTGGCCAAAACCTGTCCCCATATTCCGGGGGCATTGATCAAAAAAGGATTTTGGGCCAAGCATGCCCCCGAAGCCAGCAGTGAAATCTATGGCCGTTTGGCGGGCAGTTTGAGTGACCGCGCCAGTCAATTGGGCGATGTCATTGCCTGGTTGCAAGATAGCTGGGAACAATCCAAAAAAATGCCCATGCTGTCCCCTGCCTGCCTGGCCAGCGACCCCTCGGCGATTTGGGACAACTACCCAGCGTTGAACGGGGAAAGGAATGCCGAGGTCGCTGCCATCAAACTTTTTGACGCTGCCTTTGCGCAAGTCAGCAACATCGTTGCAGAGTTTGAAGAAAGCATCGACGCTAAAAAGGGCCAACAAGAACCTTTTCACGCTGCGGCGGCAATCAGCGAGAAGATTCTGCGGGAGGCGATTTTAATCCGTGGCGGTGCGGGTGGGAATGGGCAACAAGACGAAAACGAACCCACGCTCTTCAACAGTGAGATAGCATCGGCCCTAGTGCCGATGCAAGTCACTACATCGAAATTGCGTAATTATTATTCCTTGGAAGTTGGCCTGCGTCAGATTCTTGACGATGGCAAAGACCGGGACGGTCGGCTTATTTCCGTTTTCAACGAATCCCACCCGGCGACCTTGGCCGGAGTGACCCACTACAATGTGCCCAGCCCTTGGGCGGCCGCCCATTTGAAGTGCTGGATACAAAAAGCAGGTTACGACAGAACCACCCCCAAAGCCGAATGGACAGCCGCCAAACAATCCCTGGAGGCGGTGTTATGGGGTGTTTTCAGCAAACAATTGCGGATTTGCTCTGCCCCTTTCAGTGAACTCTCCCGGCTGGGCCAGATTCTTTCCGGTGCGTTGAAGGCAGAATTGTATGGTTATGGCACATTCGAAGGCTTGGATCGTATCGTCTACGTCACCGCTAACGATGGGAAGACGATAGCAATCAACCATCCCCTTTGCGGATGGTTTACTGCACCGGAATTGGAAGCAAAGTGGTGGAAAGGTTTAGACATCAGACTGCCGACAGAATGGGGACAAGTCGCCAAAAATAGCTTGGAAGCCAGTCAGTTGCAGGCTTTTCTGGATTATTTGCGCAACAGACTATTAAACATATCCCATGCCGATCCGACCAAAGAAATCGCAGGATGGTACCTGACCGTCGGTGCCTTGGTCGCCGAGTTGCTTGCCTTGATACCCGCCGGCACCACTCCGTCCAATACAATAACCGGACAAGACCGGTTTTTCTTGCTGGATCTGCAAAGTGCCCGCGTTTTCGCCGTGCCTTTAACCACCTTGGCCCTATCCATAGTGGACATCATTGCCGAGTTCTGTGTGCCGGAAGTCGCCGTGGTCGCCCTCGGCCAAGGCTTCCGCCAGGCGGACTCCCCGCTGCGGTCAATCCATCTCGGCAAGAAGGGAGTGAATGCCCAGTGGTTGGAAACGTTCAAAGACGGCCAAGGACGGCCCACCGCCGTCCGCTACCGATTGGAACTGGACGGGCATGGTCGCTTTGAGGTGGAACGTCCGGCAAAATTAATCGATGCCTTTTACACCCACACCGAAGTCTGGCCGAACTTCAAAATGCCAGAGTGGAAAATCTATTTTCTGGGTTCCGTCTCTGCGGACCCCCGGGAAATCAGCAATTATGGCTTTAGTGTCTTTGACGAAACAGGGAAGCGAATTGGCGACCTTGGGCGGAGTTTCACCCATAATCATGAAATCCATGGTGTGCCTCACGCTTTGGTGTTGGAATTCCCCAAAGATAACAACCGAGAAGCGGGAATTTTCTTTTTCAACTTGGTGGATAAAGGCGACACCGGAGGGAAAGTTTTCAACTTGGCCGTCGACCTGGGCACCTCGCACTCCTGTGTCTATGCGACCAACACCACCGATGGGGGCAAACGGATTCCCTTGGATTTCTCCTCACCTTCCGAAAAGCTGGGCAAACCCGTTTTTGACAACCCGGAAGTGAAAGAGGAGTTCTTGGTGAAAAGCGATTATTTTCTGCCCTGTTACTGCGGTTCCCCACAATCCACCGACACTTCTGTCTTGCCCACCGAATTGAGGCTGATCGGAGATCCCAGGCGAGGCGATCTGAACACAGGCATCAAATCCTTTGTCATCATCCCGATGATGTATAAAGAAGAGTCTTTGTTAACCCATGTCCGGGGCAGCCAAACCTTGGGCGGCTTCAAATGGCCGGGCGGGCTGAATGGCAGTGAATTCGAGCGGCATGAACCAGACCTGACCAAAGAATACCTCCGCCAAATGCTGTGCATCGCCGCCGCCCTGCTGCGCGATGGCGGCTATCGCCAGATCAACATGTTTCGTGCCACCTATCCTGAGGCTTTTTCCTTTCCCCAGCGACGGGATTACCGGCAGGCAGTGGCGGATACCGTCACTTCATCCATGGATTTGACCGGCATCACTTGCCTGGAACCCCTGGATGCCGAGCACATTTTGAACCTCACCTCCAGCCAAGTGCCGGATGGCGTCAAACAAGAATCCAGCGGCATGGTGAGCGAGTCCATCGCCGCGCTATTGTCGGCCTCATCCAGCGACTATAATTTTTTCGCCGACAGTGGCATTTGCATCGTATTGGACATGGGTGGCGGCACCACCGACGTGGCGGCTTATGTCTCGCCCGGTAGCGGCAAGGGGGAGGCCAATGAATCCATTCCGTCCATCACCGACAGCATCCGTTATGCAGGTCATGATCTGTTGCGCCTGTTGGCCTATCCTAAGATACTCAACGAAATATTCTCGGAAGGCCATTGGGACGAAAAAACCGAAGAAGACAAGCTCTTTGCGGCACTAAAAATCCTAGTGCGCGACCCCAACCATTTCCAGAGGCTCAAGCAAAACTTCAACTCGCCCAACTATTTGCCCGACGTGAAGGAACGCATGATCCTGTTCTTTGAGGGGCTTTTTGAGTATACCCGCATTTTGGCCTTGGCCTACAAAAAGGATATGCAAGCCAATGGACAGAAGTGGGTCATCAATATCGCCTTGTTCGGCAATGCTTGGAAATTGGCGGAACTGGTTTACCCCACCAAGGAAACACCCTACGACGGATTCAAAAACAACTTTAACAATTATCTAGTCAAGGCATTGGGTGCCGACCAAGAAATCCACATCCGCTATGAGAAAGTGCATGATGCCTCGATCAAAGAGGCCATTACTGCTGGCGCATTGAAGCTCAATGCCTTGAAAAGGCAATTCGCCACCCCTACGGAGCACTCCTCCCTGGCCGGATTGGGGGTGGTGTGCCGCCGTGCCGATGGACAAGACATTGCAGTTCCTTCCGATGCGTTTTTGATGGGCTTCGACCGGGACGGCTTTGATCCTAGGCAGCCGTTGACCATCCAATCCCTGGAAAACCTGGACAAGCGCTTCCGGGAAATGTTAAGGCAACGGCACGAAAATAAAGACGATGCCTGGATCACCCGCCAAATCGGCTCCGTCATCAACGATGCCATCCAAGAGCAATGGATTGTGCCAGGCGACCGGGAACCGATGAAATTCAGCCCCATGCGGCTATTTCTGGAAAATGTGTGGAAGGAAACCATCCGCGGCTACAAACCTAAGGGCAAATGAAACGGTATCTACCCGCCGGGGCCAGAAAGAACTGGCCCCCTCTTGCGTACATACTGTATTAAACAACAGCAAACCGCCGACAAACCGGCTCAGGATCATCGAATGGGTGGCAAAGGCTCTATGTTTTTTCGACGACTTTGGACAAGAATCAACCAGTGTGGCTTGGGTTATCCCCACAGGCTGCTTTCCTTTGGCTTGGCGTTTACAGTCCTGTTTGCACTAGGCATAAACCCGGCTTACAGCCTTACCGTACAAGAACTCAAAAATAAGCTGGAATCCACCGAAAAAGGACAAGAAGGGATATTGAAAAATCTGGAGGATGCCAAGGCAAAATTTCGTGAGGCAAAAAACAAGGTAAACAGCTTGAAGCAAAGCGACCTGAATTATAGCCTAGCCCATGAAAAGTTGATTCAAGCGCAATCCGCACTTAAAGAAGCGGAAGATTCCACACAAACATTAAAAGGGATGGTGACAGCAGCCGAAACCAGAGCAAAAGCCAATCGTGATAATAAATTAAATCAAACCGCCGCTAGTACTGAAGAGACGAATCAAATTGAGATAGCAAAGGATAAAATATCTGCTGCCGATAAAGCCATCAATGAGGTGATGACACTAGCCGATAGAAATGCAGCAA
>CAIODU010000078.1 GCA_903857165.1 uncultured Methylococcaceae bacterium
CAGAGCCATGGACGGTAACTTGCCGCTTGCACAAGTGCTTGAATCAGGTAGGTTGCCAGCCCATAGGTTCACATCCTTGTGACTGGATTCCGGCATCCATGCCGGAATGACGGCTCTCCAACACTTGTGTATAACGACGAGCGCTCCGCGTGGGAATGCAGACTTGGATGCTCCGCGTCCAAAAACCACGACAAGGCAAGCGAAAGCCAAAGTCGTATAATCTGCAAATAAACTTCACAACCACGCTCCAAGAGAAATCATTGATTATCTGAAGGAGAAGCGTGTGGAGATGTTGTTGGAGAAACTACACTTCTCCAAACTGAGGCATAAAGTGGACAGGGGAATATCAATTCTGGCAAGAAGGCAGCCTAAGCTGAACTAATTCTAAGCGATGACATGATGAGGGAAAAACTGGACTATATTCATTTCAACCCAGTCAAGCGTGGTTATGTGGACAAACCCGAGCATTGGCGATATTCCAGTGCGAGGAATTATGCGGGTTTGGAGGGTTTAATACCCATCGTTCCGTGGTTTTGAGGCAATCGTTAGGACGCTGAGCGTCCTAGTCTGCATTCCCACGCGGAGCGTCACTGCCATTAAGTTAAGAAAAAACTCGTCGTTCCGGCATGGACCGCCGGAACCCAGGCTCCAGGGATGGCGCGGGCTTGGGGGCGTCCCTGCAATCTGGATACCGGCGGCCCATGCCGGAATGACGGCATTTTTATCGTACATTCCATTCACAACCGTGCCAGATACCCGGTGACTTCCTCGCGGTCATGGTAGAGTTGCTTGAATGACAGACGGAAAGGCACCCCGGCATTGTCCAGGGCTTCTTCGATGATGGCACGGCAACGTTTGATTTCCTCATGGCGCTTTTTCATCGGCAGCTTGAGGTTGAACATCGCATGGCGGCAATGGCCACCCGCCATCCAGCGTACGACCAAGGCGGCAATGCGTGAAGGTTGATCCACCATGTCGCACACCAGCCAATCCACCGGCCTGGGCGGGAGATACCGAAAGCCATCGACACGCAAATGCTCGACGATGCCGGAATCCATCAATTCCTTGTCCATCGGCCCATTGTCCACCGCGATGACGCGGATGCTGCGCTTGACCAGTTGCCAAGTCCAGCCGCCGGGGGCTGCACCCAAGTCAACCGCTTTCATGCCGGGTTGCAAAATCTTGGGTTCATCGCCCAAAAAGAATAGAAAAGCCTCTTCCAGCTTCAACGTCGAGCGACTGGGCGCGGAGCGTGGAAACTTCAGCCGCACAATGCCCATGGGCCAGGGTGATGCATTGCCGGGCCGGGACAGGCCGGCATACACCGTGGTGGAGTTGAGGAAGAACAGATGCAAACGGGGTGCGCCGGGTTTTGCGCTAACCATGCCGGCCTCGGCCATGGCGCGGGCCAACGGCCCTTGGAACTTGCGCAAAAACACGGATAACTCCTTGGCATCGTTAGTGTCCGCCGTCTCCAGCCATGTATCGAAAAATTGCCTGGACAGGGCGGAGGCAGCCTCCAGCACGGGGCTTATGCGGTCTTCCACGGAAAGCTTGCTTAACAGGGGCAGCACGGCCACCATCTGCCTGGCGAAACACAAATCGGCAAAGCGCAGTTGCTTCATCAACAGGGGCATGTCGCCCGTTTCGTAAGGCGTGAACAACACATACCCGGCGTTTGGATTGGCCTTGGAAAAACCCGACACCTCAAGCTTTTGGGTCTGGTCTTGGATTTCGGTGGCACATTCCTTTTCGAAGCCGGGGCGGCAGTAAAGTAACAAGGACTGGATTACGGGTGGTTCCTGACTCATCTAGTGCCTGCGGTATTAGTTAGGATTGCGGTTTTTCATGGATGCTCTTCAAAACGGAAGCCTTGGCCTATGTCCAAGCCCAGCACTTCGTCGGCGCGTTTCATATTGACGGCAATCTCAATCAGGCCCATGGAGTTACCATACCAGAATGGCTCGCCCAGGCCCAAGTCGCTGAATGTTCGCGCCTGGGGTATCTTCCATCCGTTGACCAGCAGAGTGCTGCCTGCCAACGTTTCTGAATAACGCCAACCGGTAATCGCGTTGCCATAGTGGTCGAAATAGACGATTGAGGCGATGTCTGTTGGCCAGCCGCCTATTTCCGGACCCACCCACATCCCGTCAGTCCAAGTGAAGTCACCCCGGGCGATACTTGCTGCAACGGGGGCAAACAGGTCGCGACCGTGAAAGCTGGAAGACAATCGTTGGGGTTGCCAAGTGATGATCCGCCAGAAAATATTTTCCGCTTGGGCGGCCACCGTGTTCAGCAGGGCGTTATCAGGTCCGACGAACCAGCGTCCGTCGGCTTCAAGCACCACGGGCAGACGCTCCCCGCCCACCCCTGGATCGACCACACAGAGGAACACGCTGCCCACGGGGAACTCTTTGGCCAAGGCCGATAACAGATAGGCGGCAAGACGGGGTTCGCCAGCGGGGGCATCGCTGACTAGGTTGACAATCTCCGCGCCCGGCGCGTTTATCCGTAGAACGGACTCCATCTGGCCCAAATAGGGGCCGGCAGGGCCAAAGTCGGTGAAAAGAAAAATCATGGGATGACGAGCAAGGTCATGATTTTATTTATTGCCATCCTGCGCATGGATGTCCGCCGAATAGAATTCACCGTCCTGACGGGATGCCGTCCAGGAGTCCTTGCCAAAACCTGCATTGCCCTAGCCATCTTCATCGGCAGGCGTTTCAGAACTTTTGGCTATTTCATGACCCTGCCCCTCCAGCAACCCGGGGCTTGCCGCCTCGACCTCGTCGTGTTTGAAAAAGCGCGAAAAGAACAGCCCCAATTCAAACAGCAGCCAAATGGGCACCGCCAGCAAGGTTTGCGAAACCGGGTCGGGAGGGGTCAGCACTGCGCCAATGACAAAGGCCAGCACGATGATGTAAGGACGCTTGTCATTCATGGATTCGCGGGTGATGACCCCAGTCCAGATCAACAATATGGTGAAGATGGGAACCTCGAAGGAGATGCCGAATGCAAAGAAGATGGTCAGCACGAAATCCAAGTATTTGCTGATGTCGGTCATCACCGTCACGCCTGTCGGGGCCGTCGTGGTGATGAAAGCGAACAGCAGGGGAAACACCACGAAGTAGGCAAAGGCGATGCCAGCATAAAAAAGAAGGCTGCTTGACACCAACAAGGGCAGCACCAGCTTGCGCTCATGGCGATACAGCCCAGGCGCCACAAAGGCCCAAGCTTGGTAGAGAATGTAGGGGACGGCCAGAAAGACGGACACCACCAGGGTCAGCTTGAAGGGTGTCAGGAACGGCGAGGCCACCTCGATGGCGATCATCTGGCTGCCCGCCGGCATGTGCTTCAGCAAAGGGCCGGCCAAGTAGGCGTAGATTTCGTTGGCGTAAAATGCCAAGCCGAAAAACAACACAAAGATAACCAAGAGGGTCCGCAGCAGTCGGTCCCTCAACTCGACGAGATGCGAGACAAACGGCTGATCTTGGGATTGGGATGGCTCGCTACTCATGGGTTCCCTCTTCAGGTTTGGGGTCCGGCTTTTTCAGCGCATCGGGAGTGGGCTTGTCGGCACTATAGTCTGCCAACAACAACTTTTCCATCTCCCGTTTTTGCTTGTCCATGGTCTCCTTCAAATCCTGCAATTGCAATTCGCGGTCGATCTCCTGCTTGACCGAGTTAGCCATGGATCGGGCCTTCCTGATCCATAAAGCGGCTTCCTTTGCCACGCGAGGCAGGCGTTCCGGCCCGAACACAAGAAGGGCAACCAAGCCCACCAGCAGCATTTCAGAAAAGCCGACATCGAACATGATGGTCGCGCGCTATCAGATGTTGTCTTTTTTGTCGGAAACCACCTCGGCTTCGCCGTCAATGGTACGGGGCTTGTCCGCCGTTTTTACCTCTTCAGGCTCATTCATCGCACTGCGGAAGCTCTTGATGGCCCCGCCCAAGTCGCCACCGATGGTTTTAATTTTCTTCGTGCCGAAAACCACGATGACAATCCCAAGAATTAGCACTAGCTCCCATATACCTATACCCATTTGCGTACTCCTCTAAGCGTAAAGTGATTAGTTTTTCGTATTGTTGCCCGAAAGCGTCGGTTAGATCGACTAAGATACCCGGAAAAAGGCAGTAGGCATAGACCGGACACGCTCATGGTATCACCCCAACCTAAAATTTCATGTCGTCAATGTTGGAAATGCGCGGTTCTTTGCGGCCGCCCGTTTCCACCATGATGAAGGGTTCCCTTGCCATCGCCTTGCGCAAGCTTTCCCGTATTTCCACGGCGGAATAATCAGCCTTGATTGAAAAGCGTAGCAAGGGCAACCCCACGTTCTCGCAAATCGCCATCAATGGGTCTTCATCGTTCAGGCGATCCGGTGCGGCATGGTCATGCAATTGCACGGCACAGGCTACGGCCAGGTTCTTTTTTTCGCAAACCACAAAATCGAAATGACGGCCTTCGATGCGGCTGAAGGCGCTTTTGACGCGAGGGCCAGACGAACCCTTGGGGACAATAATGTCGCACACCCGGATCTTACCGAATATTTCGTATTCTGCGGCAAGCGCATCCTGCAATGCCCGGAAAAACACTCGTTCATCCGCAGAAAACAGCACACTGTGTTTTTGATAAGGAAAGCGGGAGGGTTTCTTATCGCGCCAAAAAAGCCACTTAAGCAGGAATGCCATCAGCACAAGCCCGGCAATTGAGGCAATCATCAGCCATTTCATCTCAATTCATTCCAATGTCAGGGTGAACTCGCCAAAGCCTCTTTGATGGCTTCGGGGTCATAGCCACGAATGACGGTAGACCCATTGACCACAATGATGGGAACCCCGCCGCCCCCCAATTGCTGGTAGCCAATGCGCCCCTGTTCAGAATTTTCAATATCCAACTCCTTGTAGGCGATATGGTTTTTTGCAAAAAATTTACGTGTCTTGGCGCAATATCCACACCATTGGGTGGCATAAAGCACGACATTTTCCTTGCCAGATGCAGCAAAAGCGGGCGCCGGGTTAAAAAAATTGTCGATAAACTCCCAATTCTGAAATAGGCCAATGACTAGGCAACCCACCAGTAAGAACATTGTTTTGGACATGGTTTCCTCTGTTGTTTACTATGCCTCAACCGCCAGCGCGTTTGGCCTTAAAACCACGCTTGCCGAGTTCCGTGACCAGCAAGTCCCGATGGTCGCCTTGAATTTCGATAATGCCATCCTTCACGGTTCCCCCGCCACCGCAGCGGGACTTCAGTTCCTTCGCCAACGCCTTTAGCCCTTCGCCAGCCAAGGGGACACCGGTGATGACGGTGACCCCTGCGCCTTTACGGCCCTTGGTTTCACGCCCCACTCTGACGATCCCGTCCCCCTTGGCTGCTGCCCCCGGTTTTTTACCGCATCCGCATCCCGCCACGGGTTTCCCGCATTCCGGGCAAATCCGTCCGAGCGCGGTTGAGTAAACGATGCCCACTGCGCGGTTGACTCAATGACGGGTGACGGGTTCGTCAGGCTCGTCGGAGTCGTCGGAGTCGTCAGGCTCGTCGGATTCGCCCGTCAACTGCTGCATGACTTCCTCCGGCTCCACCTCCAAGCCATCAAGGTCATCGTTCCAGTTGGGCCCCACCATGATGCCGTCTTCCTCCATCCCCGCAAGCCAATCTTCGACGAATTCGTCCAAATCCATGGACACGGGCCTGAAATTGGCCCATTCACCGACGCAATGATCCTTGGCATAGGCTTCTTCCGACCAAAACGGCATGACTTCGGCATCTTCAAATTCCGTGGAATCGACAACCACCCACCCTTCGTCGGATTGCAGTCCCCACACCTGTCCGGATTCCAGAATGTTTTCAATGAAACGTTGGTAGTTTGCATCAAGATCGGCCGTTAATTTGATCATGGTTGTTCTCTTAATTTGGTTGCGCAGGCTGAAATCAGCGCTGCAAATGAATAGACTGACGGCTGGCAATTGTCGCATCGCCCGCCGTAAAGTTAGAATTCTATTCCGAACTTCGTTGCAATCCCACTTTATTCGCTACAGACTACTGCATAGGCTTGTCAAGCCAACTCCGCAGACAGCTAATTTTACGCGATTTTCCCCTTGCCGGTGTGGATTGAATAGGCATGTTTCAAGACCATTGTGTTGCCTGTTTCACTTACCGACGATCTCGATGACCTTGAGGAAGGGTGCGCTGGATGCTTTCAATAGGCCGCTGGTCGGTTTGTTCAGTTCCAAGATGAGAAAGATGGAGCCGGAAACGGATAGGGCGCAAAGCAATAAAACCGTCGTAACCGTCTTGTTGCGGGGGGCGAACAGGCTGAAAATGACAAACAATATGACCAGCCAAATCACCAGCACAACTAGGAAAGGGGTGGGAAGGGATGATTGGGATTGCGCGATCAACAGCCAGCGTTTTTCAGCCATATTTCCGCTCATTTCCAACGCCCTGGTTTGCCTCCAGCGTTGCGCATCGTCCTTGGGCGTAAGTTTGAGCAGCATGTCCTGAATGTCGGAGAGGGCGTTCGCTTTCTTCAAGGCCGTCGACAAGTCATTGGGGAAGGGTTCCATCCCTGGGCGGACTGGCTCGGCAGCCAACTCGGAGGGCGCGACCCAATCAGCCAGTTTGTCTTCGTCTTCCGGCCAATTGGTCATCAAAATGTAAAGGACGTGCCGGCGCAGTTTTTCGCGTATGGGTTGGGTTTCGGATCCATAATAGGCCATGGCACGATCCATGGTGAGGATGTCGGAACCTATTTCTTCCAAGCCACTATTGAATGATCGGTAGGCATCATTGGCCGAAGCCACCAGCAGGCCGAGAATCAGGGCCGTCAACGTGGCGATAAGGCCAGTGCTTAGGATGACAATATCCTTGGAATCGTCGCTCAGATGGTGGTCGGGCAGCTTTTCGCGGATATAAGAACCTAGCAGAATTCCGCAGAGGGAACACAGGAAGACGGCCACAGTAATCAGGAGGGAGTTCATGGTAGGGTCATGTTTTGGTTTATGGAGAAAGCATTGATGCGGATTGCGTTCCCCGGCGTATAATTGTCACTCATGAATCCCGTCGGACGGGCAGGGTGAGGCAAGCTGAATGTCCCCATGTCGCGAACGAACCTATTTAATTCACTGATGTTACGCAGGGAGCGTCAAAGCTTGCTTTGGCCCGGATTGGCGTTGGAGCGCCAAAGCTTGCTTTGGCAACGTATCCGTCAAGGCTTCGCCTTGATGTCAAAGCAAGCTTTGACGCTCCAGCCATAGGCCCATGCTTAACATCAGTCATTCATCGAAGGTGAACCAACATGGCAACTCAAGACACCTGCGTCTCCATCGTACCTTATTTCAAAGTCGCTGAGGGAAAACTTTGTGCATTCAAGGCTCTGTGTGATCGGTTTGTCGAAAAAACCCAAAACGAGCCGAAAGCCTTGTATTATGGCTTCTGCTTTGACGGCGACCAAGCGCTTTGCCGGGAAGGCTATGCCGATGCGGAGGGAGTGCTGGCGCATTTGGACAATGTCGGGGATTTGCTGCAAGAGGCTTTGGCCATTGCCGAACTCACCCGCTTGGAAATCCATGGCAGCGAGGGACAACTGGCCAAGCTGCGCGAACCTTTGGCGGATTACCAGCCCCAGTTCTTCACGCTTGAATGCGGCTTTCGCCGATAACCTAATTTATGAGGACAAACCATGCCTGAATCCATTGCCACTCGCGTTGCCAGAATCATTGCCGGGGGCACCTACGCATTGCTCGACAAGGCCGAAACGCTCGCCCCCGACACCGTCATGGCGCAAGCCGTCAGGGAAATTGAGCAAGTCGCCAGCGAAGTCCGCGTCGATCTCGGCAAAGCCGAGGCCGCCAAACATTTGGTGTCCCATCAAATGGCCAAGCTGAATGAAGAACATGCGAAACTGACCGGGCAAATTGCAACCGCCGTTGGCGAACACCGCGATGATTTGGCCACGGCGGCCATTGGCCGGCAGACCGACATTGAAGATTTTCTCCCCGTGTTGCAGAAGTCGCTGGATGAGCAAAATGACAAAGCCGAGGACTTGGTCGGTTACATAATGGCCCTGCTTGCCAAAAAACGGGAGCTTGAACAGATATTGATCGAATATCAGGCGCACAAGCCGGCCCGGCCCGAGATGGAAAGGGGCAATGGAGAGTCCGACCGACAATCCCGGGTCGAAGATGCCGAAGCGGCGTTTGGCCGTGTCCTTGCCAAGCAATTGGGCATGTCCGGGTTGGGCATGGGGATCACGGAGGACGCGGCGAAGATCAAAGAACTCGCCGAGTTGCAGCGGGGCAAACGCATCGCGGAGCGCCTCGCGGCAGTCAAGGCAGCCACCCCAAGGGTGGATTAGGCAAATAACTTACCCGCATTTCAGCGAAGTTGATGTGCGCCGTAAACCAGCATTAGCCATAGCCAGCAGAAATACCATGGAACTTCTTCTCACGCCTGAATCCTGGCCCTTTACGTTTTCGGTTATTTTGGTGGTATTGATTGGGCTCGTTGAGACGGTCTCACTGCTTATCGGGGCCAGCCTTGCGGGCGCACTCGACCATATTGCCCTATTCCACGCGGACGCACTGGCAGATTCCTGGCTAGGTTGGCTACATTTCGGCAAAGTGCCGATGCTGGTTTTATTAATCATCATGCTGACGGTTTTCGCCCTGTTGGGGTTTACCTTCAACCTAGCCTTCCACGGCCTATTGGGGGTTTATCCTGAGCCGCTTTTGTCTTCCGGCGTTGCCTTCTTAGTCGCACTGCCCGTCGTCCGGGCTTGTGGCGGGGTGATTGCCCGAATCATCCCCAAGGATGAAACCTCGGCGGTATTGCTGGAAACCTTGGTGGGCTGTGTTGCCGTCGTGGTCAACGGCACGGCGCGGGTGAATTACCCTGCTCAGGCACGGGTGAAAAATGAACAAGGCCAAACCTTTTACATTCATGTCGAGCCTGACGATGAAAACGTGCATTTCACCACCGGTGAATCCGTGTTGTTGATTAAACAAATCTCCGGGGCTAGGTTTTTAGGCATAGCCAATCCGCGCCCCGACCTTCTTTAAATCCTTACCAACTTAACGTTAAATCAAGGGGAAAGCAAATGGACCAATTATTTGGTTTAGGGCAATTGGCAATGGTGCTGTTGATTGGCTTCGCCGTCATCGGCTTGGTGTTTGCCCGCCTGTACCGGCGGTCGTCGAAAGAACTGGCATTTGTCCGCACCGGCCTGGGCGGGCAGAAAGTCGTCATGGACGGGGGCGCGATCATGCTGCCGGTGTTCCATGAGTATGTCAGCATCAACATGAACACGCTCAAGCTGGAAGTGTCCCGCTCCGGCAATGACAGCCTGATTACGCTAGACCGTTTGCGGGTCGATGCGGTGGCCGCTTTCTTCGTGCGGGTCATTCCCAGCGTCGAAGGGGTTGCCAATGCCGCGCAAACCTTGGGCCAACGAACCTTGCACCCGGATTCATTGAAGGAACTGGTGGAAGACAAGTTCGTCGATGCCTTGCGGGCGGCGGCGGTTTCCATGGGCATGCATCAACTGCTGGACAAGCGCGCCGACTTCATCCAAGCCGTGCAAAATGCCGTCTCGGAGGATTTGCTGAAAAACGGGCTGGAACTGGAATCGGTCAGCCTGACCCGCCTCGACCAGACATCGATCAAGTTTTTCGACCCGCAAAACGCCTTTGATGCCGAGGGACTGACCAAGCTCACCCAACAAACCCAGCAACGGTCCAGGGAGCGCAACGAGATCGAGCAGGACACCTCCGTTGCCATCGCCAAAAAGAATTACGAGGCCAGTCAACTCAAGCTCACCATTGAGAAGGACCAGACATTTGCCACCTTGCAGCAGCAACAGGAAATCGCCACCCGCGATGTGCAGCAAAAGGCCGAGGTGGCCAGCATCACCGCCCAACGGGAACGCGAGGCCAAGCAAGCCAAGATTGACGCCGAGCGCTTGGTGCAGGAGGCCGAGGTGGAAAAAGACCGTGCCATCCGCCAACGCCAGATTGAGGCCGATCTCGGTGTGCAAGTCGCCAAGATCGATCAGGAGAAACGCACGACCCTAGCCACTCAGGAAAAGGCCATCTCCATTGCGGAAAAATCCAAGGCCCAATCCGAAGCCGAGAAAGAGGCCAACGAAGCCCGCGCCTTGTCCGCGCGTGCCGAAGAGCAGGTGAAGACGGCGCGTGACGTGGCGATTGCCGAGCGCGACAAGCAAATCGCCTTGGTCGCCGCCGAACAAGAGGCGCAGAAGCAAGCCATCGGTGTCCGCGTGGCCGCCGAGGCCGAGAAGGACGCGGCGCAGAACCACGCCGAGGCCATCAAGATCAAGGCGGATGCCCAACAGGTGCAATACCAAGTCGATGCCAAGGGCATCGAAATGCGCAACGCGGCGCTGAACACCTTGGGGGCGGAGCAGATTGCCATGCAGATCAAAATGAAACTGCTGGAAGCCCTGCCGGCCATCATCGCCGCTTCCGTCAAACCGATGGAGCACATCGACAGCATCAAAATTGTCCAAGTGGATGGTTTGAACCGCAGTCCCACTGTGGGCGGTTCCGAAACTGGGGAAGCCCGTGGCCCAAGCGGCAACCTGGCCGAGCAAGCCGTCTCTGCCGCACTGGCCTACCGGGCGCAGCAACCCATCATTGATGCGGTGCTGCATGAAATCGGCATGAAAGGCGGCGATTTGCAGTCGTTGGTGGAGCCGCTGAGGAAGGAAGTTTCCGCATAGACAACCCGTCATTCCGGCATGGATGCCGGAATCCAGTCACAAGGATGTGAAACTAGGATTCGCCACCAAGCCTTTTTCAAACACTTACGCAACCGACACGTTACCGTCCTTAGTCGCACGATTCCGGCATCCATGGCAGAATGACGGCAATGGAGCCATAATGAGAATTGCCCCTGCCTTTCCGATCATTATCAAGCCAGAGTTCGAACGTTGGGCAACGGTGAAGCGGATGCCCACTGGAAATACCTAGGAGTCTGTTATGCGGATCGCATACTGGGTTAGTGTGCTGGCGCTCGCCGCATCCGCCACCGTGCATGCGCAGTCTTCGGTCGCGCTGCCGGACGGAGGCAGGGTCAGCTATGCCGCAGCGGGGGCGAAAACCCGTTTTGAAATCCGTGCGCATGCCGGCCGGCCCTATGTGTTGACCGTCGGGCGCGATGCCACCGTGCCAACCCTGGCCGCGCCCACCAAGGTGGAGGTGCTGGGGTCCGTCAAGGGGGTTGCCTTCATCCTTGCCGACACTTACGCCTCCCGACCCGGCGGCCTGTCTTATTGCCAAGCGGGCGAGGAGCGTTTTTTGCGGGTCATCTCGATCATTCGCCGACCTGCCCGCGAAACCTTGCGGATCAAGCTGGAGAGTTGCCGCGATAACATCGAACTGGCCACCCCTGGAATGGCATGGGAGCCGGAACGCGCATCGCTTCAACTCAACTGGCTTCAAGGCCCCCAGGCGGGTGGCGGACCCCAGACGCGGACCATCAAGATCAATGCCGAGGGGAAACCGGAATAATGCCCGCTTCCACCGTCAGTCTCAGTATCTCCAACAGCAAGTAGCCCGGATGGAGCCGCCCTGCGGCGCAATCCGGGTTTTCCGGTGGCATCCCCCGGATTGCGCCGCAGGGCGGCTCCATCCGGGCTACG
>CAIODU010000079.1 GCA_903857165.1 uncultured Methylococcaceae bacterium
AGGTTGACATACAGGCAGTTGACGACGCCGATGCCCTTGATGATGCCGTGTTCGTTGCCGCTATACTGACGGCGGACGAGTTCTATGTGGAACGAGTGGCGCTTGTCCAGCACCGTGTCGTCGAATATCAGGCAGGCGTTCCGGTGTAGCGGATGGTGTCCTTCACCGCCAGCCACACGGCTTCGGGCGATACATCGCCCTCCATGAGATACCGGTTTATGGCATCATGCGAAAAAAAAGGATGATGCTCGGCCATGTAGGTTTGCGTATAATTGATTAAGGTCAACAGGATGAATTGACAATAATCACGACGCGTCGGTTTTAACCCAGAGTATTTTCTTTTGCTCATGGGTGTAAATTATACTCCACATCCACCAGTATTTATATACTTTATTAATTATATTTTGCGTAAGTCCTAATACAATGTATTTCATGTATTTACAAGGGGTGGCAGATGGCAACAACAATGGTTCATATCAGGGTTGACGAGCAAGTGAAGGCGCAAGCGGCAGAGGCTTTGGCTTCCATGGGGCTTTCAGTTTCTGACGCGGTGCGGATGATGCTGGTGCGAGTGGCGGCGGAGAAGGCATTGCCGTTTGAAATCCGGGTGCCGAACGCCGAAACCGTCGCGGCGATGAGGGAACTTGACGAGGGATTAGGAAAGCGTTTCGACACCGCGGAAGACCTGATGGCCGACCTGAATGCGGACGATTGAACGCTCGTCCACAACCTATTGAAACTGGCAAGGTTAGGTTCGCACAGCGAACTGTTTGGATAGGCTAATTGTGGTTACGGAATATCTGTTCCAGCATGGACGGCAGCAGGGCTTTTAAGGCTTGGCGGGTTTCGGTGTGTTTGGCTTTCGTCTTCTCAAGCCGATCAACAACCTCTATTCCTTTTACTTGGTCTTGAAACAGCGGCATTGGCAGTTCAATGGTTAAGAACTGTTCGGGTCGTGTGCGTTCACGACGCGCTCCCACACCATGAGTTGCATTCTGTAGCAAGCTCCAAAACCAAGGTGTTTTTATCAATTCTCCCAAGTAAGCTGGACTGGCTTGATTAGGAATACAGTGGAAGGTGCGGTATTCGGGAGAAACATAGAAATCGGCTAAAAATTCTGGACAACGGGCAACTGCGCCTTCCCAACCTTTTACTTGGCTTAAGACAATGGCATCTGGGTATAGCCGGTTGAACGCTCTGTAAGTTGTATCCGTGCCGCGTATTGCGGGTTTTGCGAATAAACCGCCCCCAAATCCACGCACACCAACTTGTGGGTATTCAATATCAGGCAAGACGGGTTCAGTTTCTTCGACTAGCTCAAGTATATCGCCTAATCGTACAGTGTGACCGTCTGCCAGTTTATGATGCAAGCTGATAACTAGCGCGGCGGCATCCGCCTCGATTTCATCCAGCTTGGCCTCTACTTGCCGCACTTTATCGGCGACGGCATCCAAGCGGGTGACGATGGTTCGTTGCTCAAAAATTATAGGGAAGGCAATTTCTTGGCTTAAAAAACGATCTTCTTTGATGCGTACACGGTTCGTTGTGCCTTCACTAGACGATTTGCAGAGTTCGACAAACCGTCCAGATCGGACTAACCAACCCAGAAAAGCTGGTTCGACTTGATTTTCATCCACTATAAATGATGGGAAGTCATTGCTAACGATGGCTCCATCCAATTCCTTTGGAACGAGACCAATAGCGCCGTGTCGAGCATCTATTTTTGATAACACCAACTGATTTGCTCGGACAAAACGACGCTGAGTGACGACATCACTACCTTTCACTTTACCCCGGCTTACAATACCCTTGCCCCAAATCCTAATTGTAAGCTCATGGTATTCTCTGTCAGGGTCAAGTAAAGCAGCCTCATCTGAACGTTGCAGGATTTCACCTAAAGCCACCCTCGGCCACCGGCTCATTCTTGCGCCTCCTGTTTTATACAGGGCAATCGCAAGAAGAAAAGTAGCCCGTCATTCCGGCATCCCTGCCGGAATGACGGCGTTTTAGTCAACATGGTTGTTCCCCATCATCAATCGCCGATTTTCCAAGTCCAAGCGGGCGCGTTGCAACGCTTCTTCTATTTGTTTTTCGCTGGGCAGTACGGTTTTGTACTCCGCCGCCAAGATGGTATTGGGCAGGCCGTCTAGGGCGTAATGCGCCTCGGCGGCATCCTTGCTGGCACAGAGGATCAGGCCGATTGGCGGGTTTTCGCCTTCGCGCATCCAATGCGATTTGGCGTAATTCAGATAAAGGTGCATTTGCCCGACATCCGCGTAAGGTGATTTCCAATAATGAATCCACCAAAAGAATCGTCCACGAAAGACACGAAAAGCACGAACGAATCTTGCTTTTGTTCGTGCTTTTCGTGTCTTTCGTGGACTCTGTTTTTTTCCTACGGATCAGATTCTTGATGG
>CAIODU010000080.1 GCA_903857165.1 uncultured Methylococcaceae bacterium
ATCGGCGCGAAGGAACTCAAAACCATCAACGCCACATCGGGAAGCATCAGCAATGTCTGTCATCTCTCGTAAGCCATCAACAGTCGGGTATTGTGCTACGAGAACGATCTCTCTGCCTCAAAAAAAGGCCAAAGTCGAGACTAAGTAACATGTCATTTACTCCCATAGTCAATCATTAAAATTTTAATAATCACCGCGCATACCATTCACATCGGGTGCAGATGATCGCAACCTTAGTAGTGAGAGCGCATATAAATAGTCAAAGAAATATAATCCAGTATACAGCGTATTTTATTTAAAAAAATTACTTGGATGATTTAACTTAAAATTAAAATTATCTCTATTCCGTTACTCTTTGAACAAGATTACGCTGTAAAACTTCATTAGCAACCAATGATGTGAATAACGTATATGCCCGTTAATTTATACTTGACTACTTATATCTATTAAAGAAACCCAAACACCTCCGCCAACGGCAAAACCTCCCCCGGCATGAACCCCAGTTCCAAATATTCCGAAGGGTCGAGAATCTCCCCTACTCCATAAACCCCATCAACCAACACAAAACGTTGCACCCAGCCTTGTACAGGATCGAACACCACATATTCCTTCACCCCCGAACGCTCGAACAAGGCTTTTTTCTCGCGCAAGTCCTTGCGGGCCGTACCGGGCGACAGCACTTCGGCAACCCAATCCGGCGGGCCTTGGATGTTGCGCTCGGTGATTTTATTTGGGTCGCAGACGACAATTACATCGGGTTGCACCACGTCAATATCCGACAACACGACATCAACCGGAGCAATGAAAGGCTGGTAGGTTTTACCTTTGAGCTTTTCACGCAATAGGGAATACAGGCTACCAGCGATATTCTGATGTTTGATGGTTGGTGCGGGCGACATATTGTATGCTACACCGTCTATCAGTTCCCATCGTTCATCATCGGGCCAGTTCATATAATCGGCGACGGTGTAACGGGCGGATAGAGGTTTCAGTATCGAATTCATAAATACTTCTTCAATTTCAAAGGCCAAGCGTAGGGGCGGGTTCAGAACCCCCCTTGGGGTTCGCAACCCGCCCTTGTGCGGGACAACCCCAGACGGGCGGGTTTCGACCCTGGTCGGGCATGAACCCGCCCCTACGATTTATCAAACCATGTTTTTTCCCAGCAAATAATCCAACCACAACGACGACAATTTCTCCTGCACCGAGTTCTGCTTCAAACGGGCGCGAAGGTTGGGAAAGTCCACGCGGTTCAAATCCTGATCTTGGTTATTGCAGGAATAGACGAAGTATTCCTTGCCGGTTTCAGGGTCTATGTGCTTGCACAAGCATTGGGCGCAGACGCCTTTCATCATGCATTGCATGGGCGAGTTGATGGACCCGATGGCCTCGTGGTGTTCCTTCAGGTACGGCTTGAGGACACCGTAACGGGCTTGTTTCACTGCATCCATCATGCGATCCGAGCCAATGACAATGAGATGATCCACATCGTCCAGATGGATGGGCGTCTCGCCGAGTTCGCCCTTGGCATAAGCCACGATTGATTCGACAATATTGCCGACGAAGGTTTTGTCTTGCGGGCGGGCGGGTTCGATGGCGGTGTTGCCTTCGCCCTTATCCACCGACCACACAATCAAATCGGCAGCCGCTTCAATTTCCTCCGTCTTGAATACGTCGCCCCGATTGCGGTAGCCGGCAAAATAGATGACTTGGTTGCCAGCGGCCCGCATCGCTTTGCCGATGGAAAACAGCACCGCGTTGCCCAAGCCGCCGCCGAGCAGCATGACGGTCCGGCCCCTTGGAATATCGGTCGGGGTGCCGGTCACGCCCATGACCACGATGGGGTCGCCGGGGTTCCAAGTGGCGCACAGGCGCGAGGAACTGCCCATTTCCAATGCGATGAGTGAAATCAAACCCCTTTCCTTATCCACCCAGGCACCGGTCAAAGCCAGCCCTTCGGTGGTCAGCACCGTACCCTGCACGACGGGCGCGAGGCTTTCATAATTCTGCACCCGGTAAAACTGTCCGGGCAGGAAATGTTTGGCGGAAAGCGGCGCTTTGACAATCACTTCAATGATGGTTGGCGTCAAGCGCCGGATTTCCACGATGCGCGCCAACAAGTCCCCGTCCAGCCTGGCTTGGAATTCGGTCAAATCCTGTTCGCGCTCGGCTTGCAAATCAGGAGGCAGTGACGCCAGTTCCTGTTGGAACAATTTTACGATGTAAGGGTAACCATCCTTCGCACTCGCCATGGCTTTGACCACATTGCCCGCATATACCGGATGGTTGTCGCCATAGAAGGTAATGTAGCGCCCATTGCGGTGATAGGAAGTGAAGGGGGCTGGCTTGCCAAGTTTGGGACCCAGCGCGTCGGCCATGGGCAGTAACACCGGCTCGCCACCGATCCAGTCTGGCTCGTGGCGCTGGTAGAATTTGCGGTCCATCACGAAGGTGTCAGGATATTCGCTTGCATAAATAGTGTTGGGGGAAGTGCCGGCCGCCACAAACAAGCTGCGTAGTGGCACGTCCAATTCTCCGCTGCTGCGCCAGCGGCCTTCCTGCTCCTCCAGCTTTTCAAAACGAACGGCGTGCAGATGGCCGTATTCGTCATCAATGGCTTCCAGGGGACTCATGCCTTCTGCCAGAAGGATGCCTTCGTCCAATGCCTCGGCAATTTCCTCATGGTTCTGCCGATAGGCGGGCGAGTCCTTGATGCCTTTGCGATAAAACAGGGTGACTCCGCCCCATTGTTCCAACAGAGGCGCAAAATGAGGTTTTTCCCCCGCTGCTTCGGCACGCAGTCGCTCGGCTTGGATCGCCTTGCCATGGGCGAGGAATTCGTCGAGGATGCCAATCTCTTCGGCATCATAACGGTCGCGCACCTCACCTTCGCCATAGAGTTCGGACAGCTTTCCATAGCGGTGCAAGATTTTCTCCACCTGCACCGGGTAATAGGCCAATAGTTCGGTCGTCGTGTCAACGGCCGTCAGGCCGCCACCAATGACCCCCGCCGGCAAGCGCACCTGAAGATTGGCCAATGAAGATTCCTTGGCTGCCCCGGTCAATTGCAAGGCCATCAAGAAATCGGAGGCTTTGCGGATGCCCCGGGTCAGGTTGTTTTTTAGGTCGATCACCGTCGGCTTGCCCGCGCCGGAGGCAATCGCAATGTGGTGGAAACCCAAATCCCAAGCCTCGTTCACCGTCAAGGTGCCGCCAAAACGCACCCCGCCGTAACAGCGGAAGGCTTTGCGGCGCAGCAAGTTCAAATAAATCACCTTGAGGAAATTCTTGTCCCAGCGGACAGTGATGCCATACTCCGCCACCCCGCCGAAACCTAGCATGACACGCTTGTCCAACTCCTCGTATAACTCATTGAAATCGTGGATAGGCTTAGGAGGGTTTTTGCCGTCCCCCGTCAATGCCTTGGGCAATGGCTCGATTTTCAAGCCGTCAATGCCAACCACGCCAAAGCCTTCGTTGAGCAGATAGTGCGACAAGGTGTAGCCGGCCGGACCCATGCCGGCCACCAAGACATTCTTGCCGTTATAGGGCAGCGCATGGGGTCGCTTGACGTTCAGCGGGTTCCACCGGGTCAACAGGCTGTAAATCTCGAATCCCCAAGGCATGAACAGCACGGAAGTCAGCACATTGGTTTCAATCTGCGGGATGTTGACCGGTTCCGTCTTTTGGTAAATGCAGCCTTTCATGCACTCGTTGCAGATACGGTGGCCGGTGCCGGGGCACATGGGATTGTCGATAATCACCAAAGCCAAGGCGGCAATGTTGTCGCCCTGTTTTTTCAGCAAGTGCATCTCGGAAATCTTTTCTTCCAGCGGGCAACCGGTGATGGCCACACCCAGCGGATTGATTTTGAAGGTTCCCTCTTTTTTGTTCTTCATGCCCTTGGAGCAGGAGTCCGTGTCGCGGTCATGGCAGTAAATGCAATGATCCACTTCGTACATTACCCGGCGGTCGCCGAAGCGCGGATCGGTAAGGGCAAAGCCTTGGCGGCGGCGTTGCTGTCCGGGGTGGATGGCCCACGCCTTGTAGCCATTGTGTTCGACTGTTTCGTGTTCCACCAAATGGTTGAAATCGGTCTTCTTAGGGGTTTTGAAGCTGACCCAATCGGCAACCTCGGCATTCATTTCGGCTATCTTGGTGGCGGCGAAACTCCAGCGGCAAGCGCACTCGAACAGCGCAGCGATAAGCCCGGCGTCGTCTTGTGCCAGCGCTTCAGCGAACAACGCCTTAGTTTCCGGGGTGCTTTCCAAGCCACTGCGGATGGAATCGGCCACTGGCACTGCGCTTTTTGACAGTGAGAAAAGCTCCACCACCAGCCTGGCCACGGCGGCTTCACGGTCGCCGTCCACGAGGGCGGAGGGAACCAAGGCCCGCAACAAGGCATCAAATTGCCGGCGGATGCTTGCAACATCCCAATCCTCCGGGTTTTGGCCCTTGAAGCGGGAGGCCAGTTTGATGACGACCTCGCTTCGATAGGTGAAAATGCCCTCGAACTCAGCATTTGCGGCATGCATCTGCTCACAGCGTGAGGATTCCACATTGAACAGCCAGGCGACAAACTCGCCGACCATGGGAGCCATTTTCACCAGCAAATCGGAAATGCGCACGGGGGACATGCCCTCGCCATAACAGTTGCGATAAGTCTGGAATGCTTCAAACAAATCCGGGTCTTTCTCCTGCGAGGCGCGGTCAAACACCAAAGTCAGGTCGCGCAGCCGGCTGGGATCGTAAAGGTCTGCGTAGCTGAAGCCCGCAATGCCCAAAGTTGTTAGTTCGTTGTGTTTTTCAAAGTGGCCTTTCATCCATTTCTCCAATCATTTCGTGAGATCGCCTGCCATGCACAGGCGAAAATATGCTACAAGTTTATCGGTCTTGGGCCTTAGATGCGAGAGCCAAGCAAAATACAGGTTACTGGCAAGGATTTAGTTTTGATAAAGTAACCCATTTTAGCCCCTATCTTATGTTTGGAGAGCCATCAGCCATGCAAGCCGTCGCCTATCCGTTTTATCCGCCCCTTTTGCAAAAAGACAACAAATCCCCGCCTTCAATTCCGTCAGCCGTTCCGTTCGATGCCGGAGTGGGTGTCATTGACGAGGCGACTTTCCGCACCATCGAAGTGGGGAAATTGTTCGAGTCCATCGACCACACTCGCACCCGCACCGGCCAAGCAGTGTTATACCGCTCGTTGGCACGGCCGTTGGCGAACCATGCCAGCATTGTCGCCAAACAAGGGGCTTTGGCGGAAATCGAAGCCGATCCGGTGTTGCGGGATGGGCTGGAAAATCTATTAGGCAAGGCAAAAAAGCGCGAAGGCGAATTTTATGACCTTTTATACGCCAGCTTTTTGGGGGCCATCGGCAGCCCGGCCCACCCGCTGGAAATCGTCGGGTTTGGCTATGACTCTTATATCAATGGCACCCGCTTCATGCTCGACCTAGCCGCCGATGCCGCTGCCCTGCCCTCCCCCAAAAGCCCATACCTGACAGCCCTGCTGGATGTGCTGCGAGGCTTTGCCCAATCACGCGCCCACGCTTTGATGCAGGGTCCAGTATACCGCAGCGAAAAGGATATTTTGACCAAAGCGGAAAAACGCTGGTATACACCTGCCGTCAAATTCCACCCGTCGATGTTCAAGCCGGGAATCTTCATCGGCGGCGCGTTGCTGGTTGGGTTGGCGCTGAAGTTCCTACCCTTGGTGTTGCAAATGTCGGTTTCCATCTCGCCGGTGCTATGGCTGTTCCTGTTGCCCTTGGGCTTGATTTACATCCCCGTTGTCGGTGGCTTTGACCGAGATGCCTGTATTTATCCGTTGCGGGAAATATTCAAACGTTCGCCGGAGGTGCAAGCCGCGCTGGACGCTTTAGGCTGCATGGACGAATTATTGTCGTTCATCGGCTATCGGGAAGCTTTTGGCCATCCGACCGTTTTAGCGGAAATGACTGATTCCACTCGCCATAGGCTGGATTTGAAAAGCGTGCGCAATCCCATCCTCGCCAAAGGCAATCCTGACTATGTAGCAAACGACTTGTGCTTGGACGAGGAAAGGCTGGCATTGGTTACTGGCCCAAACAGTGGCGGCAAGACCGCCTTTTGCAAGACCTTGGCGCAAACCCAATTGCTGGCGCAGATTGGCTGCTATGTGCCGGCACTTCAGGCCAAACTGGCGGTGGCCGACCATATCTATTACCAAACCCCGGAAATAAGCCATCTTGCCGACGGCGAGGGCCGCTTCGGCACCGAACTCAAACGCACCAAGGAAGTCTTCATGGCCTCCACGGCAAGAAGCCTGGTCATCATGGACGAGTTGTCGGAAGGCACCACCCACGAGGAAAAGATCGAGATTTCCACCGACATTCTTAACGGCTTCCGGCAAAAGGGGGCCAGCACGTTATTGATCACCCACAACCATGAACTCGTCGATCATTTCCAAGGACAAGACATTGGCTTGGCAAGGCAGGTGGAATTCAAAGACGAAATGCCCACTTACCGTTTGATAGAAGGCATTTCCCGCGTCAGCCATGCCGACCGGGTGGCGAAGAAGATTGGGTTTGCGAAGGAGGATATTGAGAGGATGTTGAAAGGGGAAGGCTTAGACCGCCCAATTGCATGATGCATATCTTATATGTATACTCCACCCACAGACATTGAATTTGACCCTGAAAAAGCCGAGGCCAACCAGCGCAAGCATGGTGTGAGCTTCTCCCATGCGGAAACAGCTTTGCGCGACCCAAACGCACTAACTGTTGAAGACCCAGATGCCGAGGGCGAGTTGCGTTTGGTAACGCTTGGTGTAGATGCGCTAGGTCGCATTTTGGTCATCGTCCATACCCCGCGCGGTGAGCGGACGCGCTTGATTTCCGCCCGCAAAGCCAGCCCCAAAGAAGGTGCATCCTATGCGTGATGAATATGATTTCAGCCAAGGCAAACGCGGCACTGTGATTCCGTCCCCTGGAAAAACCCGCATCACCATTTTTCTCGACGATGATGTTATTGAGGCTTTCCGCGCCCAGGCCGAAGCCGAGGGCTGGGGGTATCAAACACTCATCAATGCCACGTTGCGTAAATCCATCCAACCTGAAAAATCGCCGATTACAGCGGATGTCTTGCGGCAGATTATCCGCGAGGAATTGCGGGCGGCTTGAAGTGCCGTAACCCGGATGGAGCCGCTTGCGGCGAAATCCGGAGGAACGCGAGGTCACAAAACCCGGATTGCGCCGCAAGCGGCTCCATCCGGGCTACTTGCTCGTTCCCACGGTTTCCGCCCATCGTTTACACAAGTCTTTGCGGGAGCGGCAGAACCCCGAAGGGGTTCAAGCTATTAGCCGGGGGTTGAGCGAAGCGACACCCCCGGACGGCAAACCGAATAAAACATCGACCCCGGAGGGGTCGCAGTCTTTTCGGCGCGGCCTTAGGATACCACCAGTCTGAACCTAGCATTTGTAGCGTTTTTGGAAGAGCACCTAGGTTCATGGGCCGATTGCTGCGACCCCTCCGGGGTCG
>CAIODU010000081.1 GCA_903857165.1 uncultured Methylococcaceae bacterium
CCCAACCGTTTCAGGTAGGCTTCGTCGATCTGTCGCAGGCTGTGGTCGCTCAGTTGCATGGGGGACGAAAATGTTCAGAATGTTGGGATCATTGTGAACCAATTAATCGAAATTTGCGATAGGGAGGTGATTGTTTACATTATTACGATAATTTTTTCCATTCACAAAATCGTTCGTCCAGAAGATTAAATACCATAAAAATATTTTCTGGTGAATCTTCGATCTCTGAGAAATTAGCCACATTAGGAAATAGTGATTCTAAATCCGAATAATATAAATAGTGCCAACCTGGCCGATAATAAACTTTGGTGAAGTTGTTCGCATCCGTTGTCATGACACTCTGCTGCAAAATACCTTCTGCTAAATCATAAAATAAGGATAAACTTGACTTTTTATGGTCAACTATATCTGCTAGCTTCGGATATATTTTAGGATGGCATAATTTTTTTTCTAATAACCATCTGAAATAAAGCGCAGCAACCATACCCTCAGATTGATGAGAATCTTTATATTCAGAAAAGTCCTCATAAGGTAGGGAGTCCAAAGAAAATTGTGCTTCTAACATAAAATCATCTAAATTTATATTCATAACCACCTTTATAATCTATATTGATTTGCATATTTATTTCAGCCCATAGGGCGGAATAGGCGGTACTCCGCCATATTCCGCCGTCTGTGTAGTGTTTGCCATTCGGCGCAATACGCGAGTACGCTATTGCGCCCTACTGCACTAAATCTCTTCAATAGTAACGGGTAATGATTTTTTTTCTGCATATTCAAAAGCTTCTAGTAAAAGATCAAATAAGTCTCTACCAGTGCTGCTAACAAAGTAGTTTTCCATACTTGTTATATCGGGGCTTATATTTTTTCCCCAAGGTGGCTGTTTAGTCCGATCTTCCAAATCCCATACAACAGATGATGGGGGGTATTTTGCAAACTCTTGTTTAATTTCGCGAAACTCATTTACTGCATTTTTAATATTCTCAGCTTCCACTTTTCCCTTATAAAATGAAATCGAAATTTGTGGAAAGCGTGAGCCAAGTTTATTTTGCTCCAATAATGCTGTAATAGTTGAAAAAAATGCATTAAGAAACGAAGATGCACCTACCTCATCGACAATTGAACCGACGCGAACACCTACACTCATGATTACCTCAATATTGTAACGTTTTTAGACATCAGAATACGAGTAATATATTATTCTTCAATATCCATTACTTTCGCAATTGCACTATCTTTTATTGCAAAACGCGCATAACCGGGTTTGTCGTTTATGCCTATAACCCCGTAAAGATCTTGAAAAATGTAAACATAAGCAATTGGACCAGTTTTATCCTGTTCCCAATCTACCAAAACATCGTCAATATCAACTTCCCGCTTCATTAAACCACCTTCGCTCATGTAGCCATTACAGTTAGCAAAAGGGATATTGTTTCGATCTGTCCATTCGGGACTGTTAGGGGTTTCACAACGATTATATATCCACACATCACCAACAATTTTACCTTCCTTTTTCAAATAAGCATAAGCAACTTTGCTATCATCCTCAAATGTTAAGGTATAAGATTTACATGGTGATGGAAAATTTATGATTAACTCTTGCATTATATATTCTACTTTGGTTTCTGGTTGTCTGGTAACTCTTTAAAACGTCCGGTATCCCATTCTGATTTCCAATATTTTTTATGCTGTTTAGATGATTCAGCACGATCAACAGTAGAGGGAGATTGCCCCGTGTTTGGATGGTTATCCTTAAAGCTTTCTTTCCCGCGATGATCTGTTCTTGTCATTTCATCTCTTGGGCTTACATTACCTTTTGATTGATCGATATGATGCAATTCAACAGGCTTACCATCTTCACCAATCGGAGCATTTCCTCTCTCTTTTGGTTTGTATTTTAACTTATCTTTAGGTATTTTTCTTCTTACTTCAGGTATATCAACAGCTTGTTTCCTTGGCCCTTCAACATACCCCCCCTTCGCCGCTTTTTCCTCGGCCTCCTTTGCCGCCTTTTTCGCCGCCGCATCTTCCGCTTCCTTGGCTAACTTCTTCGCGGCAGCTTCCTCTGCTTCCTTCAATATCTCCTTCTCAAGCTGTTTGGCGCCTTTCACTGCCCATTTGCCCGCCGTGGCGGCATCGCCCGCGATGGGTATCATCGCGGTGAGGCTGATGGCGGCGTTGATTTTATCACCTTCGGCGGCATAGATGAGCGCATTGGCTCCGTCGCTAAGCTCGCCCGCCACCGGGATAAGCCCGACGACATCCAAGGCATTGTGCGTCCAATCGCTCCCCCAGCGCTTCCACCAGCCTTCCTCCTTGGGCTGTGGTTGCGGCTTCGGGGCGCTGTCGCCGTCCGGGTGGGTGGCGGTCTTGGGGACGATGATGCCCTGGGTGTTGCCTATCGGGCCGGGGCTGGCTTGCGCGTTGGGCTTGACCGCCCCTTTTTTTAGTTCTTCCGGCATGGGGCCATCAGGGCTTTTGGTAGTTCATCCACACGGCGTCCCCGGTGCGCACCAGCGGCTTGCCGTTGACGTAGACGCTGCCGCTCTTGCCGATGCTGTGGCTAATCCCGGTGTTGGTCCCCGACACCACGCCCTTGCCGCTGCCGGGTTCGTCGCCGGTGGCCTTGTCCACATAGCTTTCGTTGTGCAGGAAGGCGGCCTTGCCGCGAAAAAAAACGTTGGGCGAGCAGTGCCCGCTCTGGTCCATGGCGTGGGTGATCGGGTAGGGGACGGGGTAGCCGTTGGTGAGGCACACGTCGGGCAGGGTGCTGACGAGGATGAACTGGGCGTCTTGGGCGGTGGCGGCTTCGTCGGCCATGGCATGTCTCCGTTAGGGCGGGGGGTTGAGGAGGTTGGCATTGGCCGCCCGCGCCGCGGCTATGTCCCAGGTGCCGAGTTCGATCCTGTCGACCCCGGCACGGGCGGCGACCAGCCCGCGCTGGACGACGATCAGTTGCAGCGTCTGCATGTCGAAGATGAGGGTGTCGATGTTCATCAGTTTGAACAGTGGCACGCCGGCATCCAGGTGCAGCAGCATTTTCAGGTCGGGTTTGGGCAGGTTGAACCTGACCTCGGGTGTTGGGTGCACATGGATAAGAACGACGGGTTCGCCGCCCTGCGGGTAGTCGATCTGCTGGTCTTCGGGGGCGGCGTTCCAATAGCCGAAGTCGAAGTCCAGCGGCAGGTGCGGCCAGCGTGTCTGTTTCCAGTCGTCGTCGTAGGTGCCGGCCTTGAGCCTGCGCGGCAGCCACCAGCGGCCTATCGCCCCCAGGCCTATGACCGGGTAGGACTGGGCTTTGATCGCGCCTTCGTCAAAAGGCCGGTCCGGCACTTCAATCTGCGGGACATCAATATCGGCGACCCGGCTTTTCGCCAGCCAAGCTTCGTCCACATAGCCGCAACCGACTGGATTGTGTTCCTCGCGGGCCAGCAGTTCCGGTGGTTGATCGGGTTCCGTCCGCAGCGGCCATTGGCAGGTGCCGCCGAAGGCTTGCTCATAGCGGATGGGAACTTGCAAGGCGGGTTCCGGTTCGGTGATCCGCCAGCCGTGGTCGCGGGTCGGTTCGGCGTAGCGCGGGCCGGTGACGGTGAAGCGCTTGGCCCAGTCGCCGATGCGGACTTCCACCGGCCAGCGGGGGGCGGGCTGGCCCCCCGGTGCGTGGGCGGTGGCGTGGGTGAAGAGGATGTCGCACTTGGGCTTGTACGGGGCGAAGTCGCTTTCTTGGATGACGCTGCTGGCGTTGGCCTCGCCATAAAATTCATCGGTTGCAACCAAAGGGGTTTGCGTCTCGGCGAGTAGCGGGCGGCTATGTCCGTCGACCCGGCGGAGAGTGTAGGTCAGGCGGCTGACGATGACGTGGAACACCTGCCCGCTGACATCGAGCATTTGGTAATACTGGCTCGGATGCCGGGTGTGGTTTTGCACCGTCGGCAGGGGCGCGGTGTTGACGGGGACTGCGATGAGGTTTTCGGGCCCGTTCATTGGCTAGTTCACATCAATCCGCTTGGAATCAAGCTGGATGTGGTCGGTGCCCACTGCATCGACGGTCTTGCCGTTGATGATGATGGTGCCGTCGGATTTCATCACTAGGCTGGACTTGCCGACGGTGAGGTGAATCGAGTCCCCCGCCGTGACGAAGATGTCCTTGCCCACCGTCACCGCGTAGTCGATGCCGACGGTCAGCGCCTTGCCCAGCCCGATGGTCTCGGCCTTGGCAAGTGCGACGGTCTCGGTCTGGAAGCCGCCGATGGTGGCGGTTTCGTTGTTGCCGACATGGAGGGTCTTGTTATGTTCGACGACGTTGTCCTGGTTCTTTTCGGC
>CAIODU010000082.1 GCA_903857165.1 uncultured Methylococcaceae bacterium
AACACCAACGTTGTCGTGGGCGTCACCAGTTGGGGCTATACCGCCTCTGGAGTCAAAGAACAGGGCGCCAGCCCGTTCACCTCCAACAACATCGTGCCGCTGGTCACCGCGACATGCTCAAGCTACCCCGGTTCCTGCTGATTGCCGGGCAGACTTTAGGGGGCGGGCAGGGACGATCGCCCCCCCTTCCAAGCCTTGAGAAATTGATTTGACCACTCTATTTCGACGCGGTAAGGCGCAACCCGTAGCCCGGTAGTGTGGGCAAACAGCTTCACCGTTTGCCCACACTACCCGACTATTAGGTGCAAATAATGATGACAGAAATCTGCCAGATGTGGCGTATTAAGTTAATTGAAAAGGTGATGAAATGAACACATATCAAACTATCTGTGAAACCGGTCAGACGATGCCCAACTTTGATGCGATAAGGACTAGCGCAGGACAGCAAGGCGTACTGCCCAGTATTGATGAAACGCAGACACATAGGGCAGGGGATGTGAAAGTTTCCATCATCATACCTGTCTATAACACATCTGAATACTTGCATCAGTGCTTGGATTCCGCTGTCAATCAAACTTTGAAAGAAATCGAGATTATCGTCATTGATGACGCCTCCACGGACAACAGCTTGGAGATCATTAGGCAATATGAGCGACAGGATGGCCGGATTAGGGTGATTGCCTTTGAAGAAAATCGCGGCAATGGTTTTGGCAGAAATGAAGCCATGCGTCAGGCAACCGGTGCTTATTTGATGTTTCTGGATTCGGATGACTGGCTTGATGAAAATGCGGCTGAAATTGTTTACCGAAAAGCCATGTCACAGGCATTTGATGTGGTCATGTATGGGCATATATCGCATCACACGGATTCCAGAAAAAATAAAACATCGCAGTTGGTATGCCAACCGACGTTAGCTGATAACGATCCCGATTTCTTTAAATACTTGATGCAACAAAGAAAGGGTTTGGGTTGTATGCCTTGGCAGTATCTTATAGAAAGAAAATTGGCTATGTCGTATGACATTCTATTTTCAGAAGGTATTTACTTTGAGGATGTCATTTTCACAATCAAGGCGGCGTACTATGCTAAAAGCATAGCGGTGCTAAAGCTGCCTTTGTATAACTACCGCCGAAGAGAGGGATCAATTACAAAGTCAGCTTCAAAGAAAAAAATATGTGATATGCTTATCTCACTTAGAATTGTAAAGGATTTCCTTGAGTATGAAGGGATTTTTCAAGAATACCGGCGCGAATATTTAATAAGATTTTTGTCGCAGGGAGTTTGTTGCGCTTTTTTGGATTATTTTAAGCTATCAAAAAACGAGACAGATCAAGAATTAGATAGCTATATGAAAAAACTCAGAAAAAGTAATATTTTGCGCACTGAAAATATACTGTTATTTAAGGATGCAGCAAAAGAACTTGATGAAGATGAGCACGGCTCGAAAAATGAATATAGCTTCTGCTATGTAATATTAATATCGATAAAATATAGTTATCCTATTTTTAGGGTTAAATGGAGATTCTCTAATTATTTATCTAAAACTATTCCAAGTCTTATTGATACATTGTTTTTACCAAAAACATGGTCAGAATTTCTGTTCTGAAACGGAGCTTTAAAATATGTGTTGTCGAATTATTGAGTCACGAGCATTCCCTAACTTAAGCACAGTTGGATAGCATCGTAACATCGCAGGTTCTCCATTGAATGGGGAAAATAAGAGCCACTACTGGCTCGAAATAAAGCAGCTGTCGCTGAGGTCTTACGACTAGTGGCACTGTAGTTTTTTACACACTTTAACCAACAAAAGGTAATAACATGACTAAGAAACAAGCAAGCTTATCTGAAACGCTGATATCAATCGATCCGGAATCGATCAAGCTGGATGGTCGTGGTCGCTTTGAAATATCCGAAATTCTTGATCCTGATTTGCTGGATGGAATTTCTGGCGGATGGCTAAATTGGGGTACTTGCCATGGTAGTGCTACAGGCATGAACTTTGGTTCCTGCGGTGGTAGCGCAAACGGGATGAATGTTGGAAACTGCGGCTAGCTTCCATAAAATGAAAGATTTTCAAGAATCAGTTATAACTTCAGCCTGAAGTTGACGCGATAAAATGGCGT
The DNA here is from genome assembly GCA_903857165.1 of uncultured Methylococcaceae bacterium. Taxonomy (GTDB): domain Bacteria; phylum Pseudomonadota; class Gammaproteobacteria; order Methylococcales; family Methylococcaceae; genus Methylumidiphilus. The sequence continues at coordinate 2,124 of CAIODU010000082.1, forward strand.
GGCGAGTTGATAATCTATGCCACGCCATTCTGCCTTACTGATTAATTTGTATTACCAATTAATACTTAAAATTGAACATTTGCAATTTATGAATAACGGTGATGAAATGACAGAGATTGAACAAACCAACCTAAAAATAAACAGAAGCCTTGCTATGGCAATAACGTCAACTCATCTTGAGTTGATACTACTCCCAACGGAAGCTTGCAACTTTCGCTGCTCCTATTGTTACGAAGATTATGAAATAGGCAGAATGCCGAGCAATATTATAAATGCAATCAAAGCTTTAATCTCTGAGCGAGTAAAAGACTTGAAGTCTTTTAATCTTTCTTGGTTTGGCGGCGAACCGATGCTAGCTAAAGATATTATTATCGATATTAGCAAACATGCCAAAGCTGAATGCGAAAAACATGGTGTTTTTTTTGTTAGAGGTGAAATAACAACTAATGGGTATTCGCTCAATTTATCAACGCTCAAATCTTTAGTTGCTCTGAATCAAGTAAATTTTCAAATTTCCTTGGATGGTTTTGGCAAAGCTCATGATTTGACACGAAAAATGATTTCTGGACGCGGGACATTTGAGAAAATTTGGCAAAACCTATTAGCGATGCAAAAGTCTAGCTATGATTTTTCAGTCATGCTTAGGCTACATTTGACCCCTTCCAACCTTATATCAATAGAGACACTGATTAGTCACATAAACAGCACTTTATTGTCAGACTCACGTTTCAAGGTGATGTTCAAACCTATAGGTGATTTTGGTGGATCTAGCACAGGACGCATAGCTACATTGGACAAAAGTTTAGAACAAGATATCATCAGAAAATTCAAAGAACAATTACATACTGAGGTACGGGAATCCGAAACAGTGGTTGCAATGGATTCCTACTACATTTGCTATGCAGCTAAGCCAAATTCATTGCTTATCCGTGCCAATGGAAACATTGGCAAATGCACTGTCGCGCTCAGTGACCCAAGAAATAATATTGGACACATCAATGATGATGGCACTTTATCGCTAGACAACGACATCCTAAAGCCGTGGCTCCGTGGGTATAAAGAAAAGGATTTCAATGTATTAGGTTGCCCGCTTAATGGATTGCCAAAACAGCCTCAAAATGAGGCAATCATCACTTTAACCCGACCGCCGCAAAAAACACCCGTTATACAAAGCCAAATCAATAGCCGGGTAGTCGGGTAGGGTAGGCAACGCCTTTCTGTTGCCCACCGATTGTGCCGATCCCGCGTGGGCAAACAATGGAGCGATTTGCCCACACCACCGGCTTTGAGCGAAATGACTCGAACCTCGTCAGACATACTCGATAAGGCATCATGACGCTATTTAGAGAACAGGCTATTGCCTCCCAGCAACCCAAATGGATGGGCGAGATTGTGTTAATCCGCCCCATCTCATTTACCTTTTTAACTCTTTTTGCCGTAGCCCTGGCCGGCATCGTCTGTGCGTTCTTAATCTGGGGCAGTTACACCAAGCGCAGCACGGTCGCAGGCCAACTGACCCCCGACACCGGCCTGTTGAAAATCTATGTGCCGCAACCCGGTATTGTTTTGGAAAAACATGTCGCCGAGGGCCAAGCAGTCAAGTCCGGCGATATTCTCTATGTATTGTCCAGCGAGCGCCACAGTAGCCGCATCGGCGACACGCAGGCGGCGATCAGCAGCCAGGTCGAACTGCGCCAAGCCAGCTTGCGCGATGAAATGCAGAAAACCCGCGGCCTGCAACAAGAAGAACGGTCTGGCCTCATCAAAAAAATTGATGCGCTAAAGAATGAACTCATGCAGCTCGCCAGCCAAATCGAAGGGCAGGGGGCAAGGGTTAAACTGTCCGAGGACACTGTGGCGCGGTATCAGAGTTTGTTGGACCAAGATTATATTTCCAAGGAACAATTGCAATCAAAACAGGAAGAATGGCTCGACCAAAAGGCCCGCTTACAAAGCCTGGGGCGTGACCGGATTAGCATTGGCCGGGAATTGTCGGCGCAACAGTCCGAGTTGGCCGGCCTGTCGTTGAAACATCAAAACCAGATCGCGCAGATTGAGCGATTGTTGAGCAGCACCGGGCAGGAACTGACGGAGAGCGAGGCCAAGCGGCGGCTGGTGATTACCGCGACGCAAGCGGGTGTTGCCACGGCGGTGATTGCCGAAGTCGGCCAGTCGGTGGACGGCAACCGGCCCTTGGTCAGCATCGTGCCTCAGGGCGCACGTTTGCGCGCCGATTTGTACGCGCCGAGCCGGGCCATCGGGTTTGTCAAACCCGGCGACAAGGTGCTGATCCGCTATCAAGCCTACCCGTATCAAAAATTCGGCCATCAGCAAGGGGAGGTCGAGACTGTCGTTAAAACTGCCTTGCCTACCACGGAGTTAAACGGCCTTCCCAATGCACAAAGTGGTAATAGTGGCGAACCTTTGTATCGGGTCAGTGTGAAATTGGCGGCGCAGTCGGTGAATGCCTATGGCAAGCCCCAAGCCTTGCAAGCCGGGATGTTGCTGGACGCGGATGTGTTGCAGGAGCAGCGCCGCTTGTACGAATGGGTATTGGAGCCGCTTTACAGCCTTACTGGGAAACTTTAATACAGCGTTTTTAATTCCAATTGATTACGTTGTTTAAGTTTTGAAATCGTTGGCGGCAAAGGGTTGCCGCCCTACAGTCCTTGTTACGCAGTAGGTCGGCAACCCTTTGCCGACATGGGCGTAAATAAATAAATAAGTAACTAATAGATATAGAAAACGCTGTACACAAGGAATTTACCATGCTTCACAAACCCTTTCCAGGAATATATGCCAAACAATCATTTAAACGCATATCAAATTGAACCCCCCCCAACCCCCCTTTTGGCAAGGCGAAGATTTAATCCGTCGGGAGTGGTGTCATGCTAGACCGGCTTTCCTTTGGTTTCGGTCATTCGCTGCCGCTGCTGCTGCAAACCGAAGCGACCGAATGCGGGCTGGCTTGCCTTGGCATGGTGGCGGGCTTCCACGGGCATCGGACGGATTTGGCGAGCCTGCGCCGCCGTTATCCGGTGTCCCTCAAAGGCACCACCTTAGGCACTTTGATCCGCATTGCCCATCAGTTGGAGTTGTCCACCCGGCCGTTGAAACTGGACATGGAGCATCTCGGGCAATTGAAGCTGCCGTGCATCCTGCATTGGGATTTCAACCATTTCGTGGTGTTGAAGGCGGTCGGCAGCCGCAGGATTGAGATTTACGACCCGGCGCTGGGCATCCGCAAATACTCTTGGGACGAGGTGTCGAAGCATTTCACCGGCGTGGCCTTGGAGCTTTGGCCCAACCCCGGCTTCAAGCCGGTGGAGCAAAAACAAAGGGTGCGTTTGCGCGGGCTGGTCGGGCGGGTGACTGGCTTGTACCGGTCGTTTGGGCAAATTCTGCTGTTGGCCTTGGCCTTGGAAGTGTTCGCCCTGACCACGCCGTTTTATCTACAGTGGGTCATCGACAATGTGCTGGTGTCCGCCGACCGCGACTTGCTGACGACGCTGGCGCTGGGCTTTGGCTTGTTGATGTTCATGCAGCAGGCGGTGGGGCTGGTGCGCGGCTGGGTGATGATGTACATGGCGACCAACCTCAATGTGCAATGGCGGGCGAACGTGTTCACGCATTTGCTGCGGTTGCCGGTCAGTTATTTCGAGAAGCGCCATCTGGGCGATGTAGTCTCGCGCTTCGGTTCCATCGACACGATCCAGCGCACGCTGACGACCTCGTTTTTGGAGGCGATCCTGGACGGGCTGATGACGGTGGTGACGCTGGCCTTGATGTTCGTCTACAGCCCGCTGCTGGCTTGGATCGCGGTGGGGGCGATGGCGCTGTATGGCATCGGTCGTTGGGTTTGGTTCATGCCGCTGCGCTATGCAACCGAGGAGCAGATCATCCATGCCGCCAAGCAGCAGAGCCATTTTCTCGAAACGGTGCGCGGGGTCAAGACCATCAAGCTGTTTCAGCGCCATGACGACCGCCGTTCCAGTTGGCTGGCGCTATTGGTGGATCAAATCAACGCCGATTTGCGCACCCAAAAGTTGAATCTGTTGATCCATACCCTCAACGGCGTGTTGTTCGGGCTGGAGAATATCTTGATTATCTGGTTCGGGGCGAAGCTGGTGATGGATGGCAATTTCTCCGTCGGCGTGTTGATGGCGTTCAATGCCTACAAGGGCCAGTTCGATAGCCGGGTGGCTTCGCTGATCGACAAGTTCGTCGAGGTGAAGATGCTGCAATTGCAAGGCGAGCGGCTGGCCGATATCGTGTTGCACGAGCCGGAGGCGACCCATGCGCGGCTGGCCGTCGATGACGAAATCACGTTGGCCCCATCGCTGGAAGTCAAAGGTTTGCGCTACCGTTACGCCGAGCAAGAGCCTTATGTGCTGGACGGCGTGAATTTCAAGATCGAGGCGGGGGAGTCGGTGGCGATTGTCGGCCCGTCCGGCGGCGGCAAGACCACGCTGATCAACGTCATGCTGGGCATTTTGCAACCAGTCGAAGGCGAGGTGTTGATCGGCGGCGTCAGTGTGAACCAGGTTGGCCTTGACACATTGCGGCAGATGGTCGGCACCGTATTGCAAGACGATGTGCTGTTCGCCGGGTCGATTGCCGACAATATCAGTTTTTTCGATACCCAGGCTGACCAAGCTTGGATCGAGCAATGTGCTTGGTTGGCCGCGATCCACCTAGACATTACCGCGATGCCGATGGCTTACAACACGCTGGTGGGGGACATGGGCACGGTGCTGTCCGGCGGGCAAAAGCAGCGTGTCTTGCTGGCCCGCGCTTTGTACAAGCGTCCGAAGATATTGTTCCTAGACGAAGCCACCAGTCATTTGGACATCGAGCGCGAGCATCTGGTGAACTCGGCGATCAAGACTTTGCAAATAACGAGGGTGATTGTTGCCCACCGCCCGGAGACCATCGGCACCGCCGACCGCGCCATCGTACTGGCCGGGGGCAAGGTGGCGCAAGAGTTTGTAAGTCCTAAGTTGCCGCTTGTGGGGGCATGAACGCCATGAATTCGCTACCCCACACCTTTGGGTGGAGCAAGGCCAGAGCCTTAGTGTTGATCCCCGCTATAGTCATTACCTCTATACCGGGGTATGCCTACGATCTCCTGTCGGACCCCTTCAATGTCATGGAGGAAGTCCCCGCCACACCTGCCAAAAACACCCTGTCAAGCATAGGCAACACTTGCCAATTCAACGGGCCGTCACCCTCCCCTTTGACCCTGGTCGATGCGGTGGAGCGGGCTCTTTGCAACAATCCGCAAACCCGCCAAGTGTGGGCCCATGTCAAAGCGCAGTCGGCCGCAGTGGGAACCGGATGGTCGGCTTACCTGCCCACGCTACATGGAACCGGCCGCTTCAACTACATGGATAGGCGTTCCGATTTCCCCGGACATCCTGAATACGCCACGCATGTCAATTCGAGCAACACCGCCCTAGCTTTGAATCTGAATTGGGTGCTCTATGACTTCGGGCTGCGGGCGGCCAATCTGGAATCCGCACGGCAATTGCTAAACGCCGCCAACGCGACCCACGACGATACCTTGCAAACGGTATTTCTCGATACCGCCAAAGCTTTTTATGAAGCCCAGTCGGCCCAGGCTTTGCTGGTGGCTAACAAGGAGGCGGAGCAGGCAGCGGAGAAGAGCTTCAAGGCGGCAGACGCGAAATATGTCGCGGGGGTTGGCGCTCTGGCCGACAAGCTTCAGGCGGAAACCTCTTATGCGCAGGCCACCCTCAAGCGTGTGCAGTCCGAGGGCGAACAGCAAAACGCCATCGGCAGTCTGGCCAGTGTGATGGGGCTGAGGCCCAATGCTGCCATTCAACTCACCGGCATTATCGACGAGACGGACGCTGAACCTTTGTTCCAACAGGTGGTGGACGATCTCATTGAGCAAGCCGTGCATAATCATCCGAAGATACTCGCCGCGCAAGCACAGCTTGAGGCCGCCCGGGCCCAGATAGACTCGACCAGCGCGGCAGGACTGCCGTCATTGGCATTGGTCGCCTCCTATGACCATAGTGGCGCGAGCGCTACTCCAATCAATAACCAGGGTTCTTCAAAACAAAGTATCGACAACCAGGAAATTGGTTTACAGGTAAGCATCCCTCTGTTCGAAGGTTTCGGGCGGCATTACAAAGTGCGTGAAGCGGAAGCCCAGGCCGAAAACAAGCAGGCCGAACTGGCCAATGCGGAACAGCAGGTTTCTCTGGAAGTATGGAAGAGCTATAAAGCATTGCGGACGGGGATGGAGAACCTGAAGACCACCAAGACCTTGGTGCTGAGCGCGAAACAGTCCTTCGATGTTGCGCAGGGAAGATATAAATTTGGGGTCGGGAATATTATCGAGTTACTCAAGGCGCAAAGCGATCTGTCCAGCGCCGAACAGCAACGGCTCCTAGCGGCGGCGAATTGGCAAACGTCAAGGCTCAGGCTGGCAACGAGTTTGGGGCAATTGAGCTTAGATAATATAAGGGGGGACGGCAATTTGCTCGGAATGGAGACCGGTATTAGATAACTGATGTTACGCATGGACGCGAAAGAGGGATGACGGGAGCGTCAAAGCTTGCTTTGACAAGAGAGCGGGAAATGCGAAGCTTGCTTCGCCTGTCAAAGCAAGCTTTGACGCTCCAATTCTAGGCCGTTGCGTAACATCA
>CAIODU010000083.1 GCA_903857165.1 uncultured Methylococcaceae bacterium
CGACGGCTTCGCGTTTGAGGACGTTCGCCCACAACACCGCCAGCAGTGCTTCGGTCGGGGTGTTGGGCTGGCTAAAGCCGGTGGACGCTTGCAACTCGGGCGCGGGCAGGGCTTTGCGGTCGAGTTTGCCGTTGGGGGTCAGCGGCATGGATTCCAACGGCACAAACACCGAGGGTATCATGTAATCGGGCAGCATTTGTCTGACAAAATCACGCAACTCAAAGCTCAATTGACGACCTATTGCAGGGTCTTTGGTCAGATTGTTGGCGTAGGTCTGCCAAGGTCTAGGTGCATGGCCTGCCCCGTCAACCTGCGGCAAGCCCCAAGGCCCCGCTTGAGTTTGCAGCACAGCACAAAAATCATACTGGCCGCTGTACGTGGTGTCGCAACTGTAGCCCAACTCATGCGCCAAGGAGCGGAACGCTTCGGGCTCCTCCCCGGCATCCAGCTTGGCTAGGGCCATGCGCAATGTTGCTAGGTTTCCTTCGGTTTCACCCAGCCGGTTGAGTATTTCCCTTTCGGCACAAAGACGCGCATTGGGTATGTTAATGATGCCCCTGCCCGCCGCCGGCTCCGCCTCTAACAGTTGGCGCACTTTGGTTAAATTTAGCTGTTCTTTCTGCCAATCCAGCCACTGAACGGGGTTCAACCGGGTGCGTTCGCCGCCGATGCGGAGGGTCACATCGTAACGGAAGCGGTTCAATTCATTATGGGCATAGCCGGATTTTAGATGAATCTGGACGCGGGTGACTTGCGGCAGCCGGGTTTTTAGGGCAATGAAGAACTCGGGGTCGACGAGCAGCTCCTTTTCATTGGCCATCGATTTCCGCACCCGTTGCCGCAATGCCCCGACCGTCAGCGAATCGTCGGCCTGATGGCATTGTATCGAGGCATGGAAAGCCTCCAACAGTTGGAAATTGCGCACGTCGCCGATGAATAAAGAACCGCCGGGGGCAACGAGGCTGGCCGCCTTGCCTAACACTTCCAGCAGATAATCAATTGATGGGAAATACTGAATGACGGAGTTAAGGATGACGGTGTCGACTGATCCGGCTTCAATGCCGTCAAGTTGATCGGCTGCCCTTTGTAACAGGCTCACCTTCGCACCGTACCCCCAAGCTTTCATCTGCTGTCTAATATGTTCCAGTGCGTGTCGGGAGATATCAACGCCCGTGTAATGCTTGCACAGAGGCGCAACGCGAAACATTATCATGCCGCTGCCGCAACCGATTTCAAGCACATTGTTGGGCATCGTCGATAAAATCCGCTCTACCGTACCATCCAGCCATTCTTTCATTTCCAATTCTGGTATCGGCAGCCCGGTGTAACTGCTATTCCAGCCTATCGTATTGAATGTCGGTTCGGTTTCAGGAGCAATGGGCTGTCGGTAAGTTTCATCCCATATTTGTTCCCATTGCTCGACTTTTGAATCGTTATCAACAGTTTCTGAATTATTAAGTAATTTAGGCACGAAATAAGCTAATAAACGCTTATCGTTGATTTCTCCACGAATAATGACCGCTGCCTCTTGTATTTTTGGGTGTTTAATGATGGCGTTTTCAATCTCGCCCAGTTCAATGCGGAAGCCGCGCAGTTTAATCTGGTGGTCAATGCGCCCCAAAAACTCCAGATTGCCGTCGGGCAGCCACCTTGCCAGGTCTCCGGTTTTGTAGATTCGCTCAGTGTTGCCGAACAGTTCGGCTTCGATGAACTTTTCATCGGTCAGTTCGGGGCGGTTCAGGTAGCCGCGCGCCAAACCCGCCCCGGCAATGCACAACTCGCCGGGGATGCCCGGGGGTTGGAGTTGGTGTTGGTCATTGAGAATGTAAATGCGGGTGTTGGCGATGGGCTGGCCAATTGAA
>CAIODU010000084.1 GCA_903857165.1 uncultured Methylococcaceae bacterium
CCTTCTCGCTGAATTTGTCTACGATCTTGGCCCCCCCGCCACTGCCTGTCCGGTACACCCCGTCGGGTGTCAGGTAATCCAAGGACTGGTGGGGCCGTTCCGAGTTGTAGAGCTCGAAGTAGTCCGCCAAGCCCAGCAGCACCACGGGCAGGGCAAGCCGATTGCCGACAGCACCACGGGCAGGGCAAGCCGATTGCCGATAGCACCACGGGCAGGGCTTGACGATCTGGCGCGGGCCTTCCAACCGCCAAGCCCATGCCGTGAACCTTGGCGGAATGTGGAAAATACCGCAGGTAAAAAAGGGGGGGGTGAATAACTTGCGGCATTACCCGGCAAATCATGTGCCGAATTGCCCGAATTGCCATTGCGCCCTTGTGCTAGAATCTTAGGTTCCCACCTTATTGAGATCGTCATGGCGCATGTCAAGTCGGCGGCGCAAGTGTTTCCGAACTAAAGAAAAACCCCCTAGGCACAGTGGCAGCGGGGGAAGGCTTGCCCGTCGCCATCCTTAACCATAACGAGCCAGCGTTCTACTGCGTTCCGGCAGAAGCCTACGAAGCCTTGATGGAAAAGCTGGAAGATTTGGAACTCAACGCCCTTGCCGATTCCCGCTTGGCTGACGGACAGGCTCCGGTCAGGGTATCGCTGGATGATCTATGAATTGGCGTTCCATCCTGTTGCGCTAACGGAGTGGGCCAAGCTAGACCCTTCCATACGCAGTCAGTTCAAGAAAAAGCTGGCGGAACGATTGACCAACCCGCGTGTGCCTTCGGTGCAACGGCATGGAAGGAAAGACCGCTACAAGATCAAGCTTAGGTCAGTCGGCTACCGGCTGGTCTACGCAGTCCGCGATGCCGAGTTGATTGTGCTGGTTGTAGCCGTTGGCAAGCGTGAACGCAGTGCCGTCTATACCGCCGTTATGAATCGGTGAGCATTCGGGGGGGACATTGTTAGCGTTCCCAAGGCTCCGGTGTGGGAATGCCTATGGAGACGACTCAGCGCCACACGACCGTAGGAGCGGTCAACCAGAAAAGCACGGACACAAATCAAGCGAAAATCGGTTAAGCTTATCCGCAATAGGCAAAGAGCATCCACTATGGCCCAAGACAACCCAATTCTCAACAACCCTTATTTGAAACCAACCCTTCATTACGCCACCGATGAAGCCGGGGCATTGAATTACGAAGACATCCGGCCTGGTAGGCGGATATTTTCGCCCGACATCCATCCAATGCCCACCCCCCAAGGGCCGCAAGCCACGCTCTTTGAAATCAACGAACTGGAGGCGGTCTATGACAAGCTTCTGGTCAATCGACTGCGCAAGGAAGTCAGCCTATGGCGCTCTGCGGGCTATCCTCAAACGACCCGTGTGACCGCCGAATTGCTCCATTTTTGGTTCTTGAACTCCGAGCGTCACGACAGCAAAAAGCTATTCTTCGCGCAGCGGGAGGCCATTGAAACCGCTGTCTGGCTGAATGAAGTTGCGGATAAATCCAACCCTGGCACAAATCTCCTTAGTCAACTCCGAACTGCACAATTGCAAGAAGCGGGGCTTCCCCGCATTGCTTTCAAGATGGCAACCGGAACAGGCAAGACGGTTGTGATGGCAAGCCTGATTCTGTACCACTACTTCAATCGGCAGGAGTATCGCGCCGATACCCGGTTTGCCGATAATTTTCTACTGGTTGCGCCGGGCATCACCATCCGTGACCGGCTTGGCGTGTTGTATGTGGACACGCTCAACAAAAGCCATCACGAAATCAACGATTATTACCGCCAACGGTGGCTAGTTCCCAATCAAGGCCCATACAAAGCCCTATTGGAAGGTTTGAATGCCCGTTTGGTCATGACCAACTATCACGCCTTTGAGCCGCGTACCCTGCAAGGCAATAAGAAAAGCCCTTTCGATGGCAAACGGAATGCAGACGGCAACAAGCAGGAAGCCAAGGAAGACCCGGCGCAAACCTTCAAACGCCTTCTAGGTAAATTTAAACCGAATAGCCGTCTATTGATCCTAAACGATGAGGCCCATCATTGCTATCTGCCCAAGGCTAAAGGCAAACGTACCGAGGACGAAGATTCGCAGGAGGAAAACGCCCGTGCAGCGGTTTGGTTCACCGGACTGACGGAATCGGCAAAACGCTTTAAGCTGCAATCCATTTATGACCTGAGCGCCACACCCTACTACTTGTCTGGCTCAGGGTATGAGGCATACACGCTTTTCCCTTGGGTGGTGTCAGATTTCGGCTTGATTGAAGCAATTGAATCAGGTCTGGTGAAAATTCCGTTCTTACCTGAAAGCGACACGTCTCACGAACTCACCATGCCCGTACTGCGCAATCTTTACGAGCATGTCAAACAGGAATTGCCTCACAAAGGGCAGAAGCGACAAAAGAAAGAATTAAAAGGGGAAGCCCTTCGGGAAGAACCTCCCAAACTGCCTACGCTGGTAAAACTCGCTCTGGACCAATTCTACGACCATTACCAACGCGACTATGCAGCCACCGCCGATTTGTTTGCCACCCCGCCCGTGTTCATCTTCGTGTGCAACAACACAACGGTTTCCAAGGAGGTTTACAAATATATTGCAGGTTATGAATTAATCGACGACGAAGGCCAAACCCGAATGGTGGGCGGCAAGTATTCGCTATTTTCAAATTTTGACGATGCCACAGGTTTTGCCTTACGCAAACCGCCAACCTTGTTAATCGACAGCGATGCCTTGGAAGAGTCTGATCAAATCAGCGATGACTTCAAAAAGGTATTCGCCCCGGAAATCGAACAATTCAAGCGGGATTACCGCATTGCCCACCCCGACAAATCCGCCGACAAGTTGACCGATGGCGACATCCTGCGTGAAGTGGTCAATACGGTTGGCAAAACCGGCCTATTGGGGGCGCATATTCGCTGTGTGGTCTCCGTGTCCATGCTGACCGAGGGATGGGACGCCAACACCGTCACCCATATATTAGGGTTACGCGCTTTTGGCTCACAACTGCTGTGTGAACAAGTCGCGGGCCGCGCCTTGCGCCGCCAAAAGTATCTGTTGCAAGCGTATGACCTTGACGGCAAGCCTATCGAAGCCAAAAACCTGAAGCGTTACAAAGAGGAAAACATTGTTTGGAAATTTCCGCCCGAATACGCCCATATCGTCGGTGTGCCGTTCAAGCTGTTCAAAGGCGGGGACCCGCCGCCGCCCCTACCGCAAGACATTACGGTTATTCGCGCCTTGCCGCAACGCCAAGAGACTTATGAAATCAGTTTCCCCAATATCATCGGCTACCGGGTTGAATCTCAGGAGGGTGAAATCGACGCGGATTTTTCCGGGCTGCATAATTTTGAAATAGACGGCACTCAATATCCGATGGAAACCACCATGGAAACCGCCTTCTCGGGCAGAAAGGAGAAAATCAAGGTGCGCTCGGTGAAGCAACAGCGCGAGCAGGAATTGTTTTATACCATCACCAAAGAATTGATAGGCTTGTATTTCTCCGACCTTGACGGAAAGCCCTATTTCCAGAAATTCAACAAGCTAAAAAAACTGGTCGAACGCTGGTATCAAGAAAAAGTGGTATTGCTCAATATCACCGACCCAGATTACAAAAAACTGTTGTTTTTCTACAATCCCAAGGAAATCTGCGACCATATCAACCTTGGCATCATGGCCCAACAGAAAGCGACCGATGTGATATTGCCAATCTTCAACCACTATAACCGTTTTGGCAGTTCCCGCTATGTCCACGGTCAGACCTCGAAAGAGGTTTATCCCACCAGTAAAAGCCATGTCAATTTTGTTGTCGCCGACACGGAAAGTTGGGAACAAATCGCCGCTAAAACTTTAGAGGAACTTGACGAAGTTGAAAGCTATGTCAAGAATGCCTTTCTCGGCTTTCAAATACCCTATGTCGGTCATGGCAAGGATAAGCTTTATTTCCCGGATTTCATCGCCCGGTGCAGGGTTCCAAGTGGAGGTTTGGTGAATCTCATCATCGAGATAACTGGCATGAACCAAGACAAAGCGGAAAAACGCTGGTATGTGGATAATCGCTGGCTCCCCGCCGTCAATGCCGTGCGGGACAAATACGGGATGGAGCCTTGGGCGTTTGTGGAAATCGCCAATGACATCCGCGACATCAAGAACCAACTGCTGGCAAAGATTAATTCGCTAGAAATTAATCAACTTTATTTGATGAAGATGCCCGATACAGAAAATCAAAAGGCAATTATTCGCAGCCTGAAAGTTCGGTTTAACCATATCCCTTCCAATATAAGCTTGGCCGATGAACTGATTGCTGAACGCCGCGAAGAGTCTAAGCGAGAGGATGGCTTATGACTGTCGTTCTGGATGCCTCGGCATTATTGGCGTTTCTTCATAACGAACCGGGAGGGGACATAGTACGCGACCATCTTGGCAAATCCATTATTTCGACTGTCAATTGGTGTGAAGTCATCCAAAAGTGTGTAGAAAGAGGAGTTGATACCGTTGGCATGGCGGAGAAATTTGCTTCTTTAGGCGTTCGCATCCTACCCTACACCATAACGCAAGCCGAAATAGCCGGGCAATTATGGTTGGAAACCCGACCGTTGGGTCTATCCCTAGGTGATCGTTCCTGTCTTGCGCTTGGATTGGAAAAGAAACTGCCTGTGCTAACCGCTGACAAGGCTTGGCAATCTTTCAACAAAGGCTTGGAAATCCGCTTTATAAGATGAATATTACTATCGTTCCCACGCTCCGGCGTGGGAATGCATCTCTGGACGCTCCAGCGTCCGCTAACAACAAACGAAGCAACAAAATGGGCCGAAGCCGATATATCATCACGGAACCGAACAAACCTCACTTTTTAACGTGTACAGTATTGGAATGGCTACCTGTATTCACTCGACCAGAAACGGCAGAAATCTTACTTAATACTTGGCGTTATCAACGCGAAAATATAGGACTGTTGCTGTACGGTTATGTCATTCTGGAAAACCATATACACTTTATTGCGCAAGCGGAGCAACTCGACAAATGTGTGAATAGTTTCAAATCTTATACGGCTAGGCAACTAATAGATTATCTTGAAGCCAATCATGTGGAGCGTTTGTTGGCTAGGCTACGTTTTGGAAAAAAAGCGCATAAGACGGACAGGGAATATCAATTTTGGCAAGAAGGGACACACGCCGAGTTAATGTTTAGTGAGGCATTAATGCGGGAAAAGTTAGATTATATCCATAGAAATCCTGTCAAGAGGGGTTATGTGGATGAACCGGAACACTGGCGTTATTCCAGTGCTAGGAATTATGCTGGGAAGCTTGGTTTGATTGAAATTGACCCATGGGCGTGATGTGGCTGCTGGATAAGCACCGCAGAGCGGCAGGGGATGCATTCCCACGCTGGAGCGTGGGAACGATAGCCTTTTTATGGTTCCCACGCTCCAGCGTGGGAACCTATACGTTTATTGATGGTTTAGACGCTCCGGCGTGGGAACCTATACGAGTTTATAAATGAATAGGACAGAAATCTATGACCGTCGATAGCTTCAAACACAAAGAAGACAAGCGGGTGCTGATTCCTTCCAATGAGGAGGCGGGCAGCGAACACATCAACCCCGTCGTACAAGGCAAGGCGAGGGCGGAAACACCCTTAAACCCCGTCACCACTCGCGGACAAGACCCGGAATTGTACTGGATGCACAAATACGGCCCGGATGATACCGAAGACCGCTTGAACGTGGATATTCGCTCACTTTACCGGCATGAGCATGTTACCCCGGAACATTTGATTAAGGGGCTTTATCGGATGGTCAAAACCGAAGCCGCCGAGAATCAGCCGGATTTGTTTGAGTTATTCGGCAACCCATCCCCTATCGACGAACCCGACAAGCCTTACGAATACTATAAACACCCCGAAGACTGGACAAACCGGATTATTCAGGGTGATAGCCTGTTAGTAATGACTTCCCTATTGGAACGGGAAGGCTTGGCGGGCAAGGTGCAGATGATTTACATCGACCCTCCGTATGGCATCAAATATGGCAGCAATTGGCAGATTCGCTTGAATGATCGCAACATCAAAGATGGTTCAGACGAGCATTTGTCTGGTGAACCGGAACAAATCAAGGCATTTCGGGATACTTGGGAATTGGGCATTCATTCCTATCTGTCTTATTTGCGAGACCGGCTGCTGGTGGCAAAAGACTTATTGACGGAGAGTGGTTCATGTTTTGTGCAGATTTCCGATGAGAATGTGCATTTGGTGAGATGTTTGATGGATGAGGTGTTTGGGAGTGAGAATTTTATCTCGTTAATTACGGTTCAAAAAACAGCAGGTCAGACAGCAAAGTATTTATCGGGAACGGTTGATTACATAATATGGTATGCAAAAAAAATCGATAGTTTGAAATATCGACAATTATTTCTCGATAAAGAAGTTGGCGGTACAGGTGGTTCGATGTATCAATTTGTTGAATTAGAAGACAAGTCAAGACGTAGACTCACTGCATCTGAACAAAATGACCTGTCATTACTACCAGTTGGCGCAAAAATTTTTAGGATGGGTGATATCACTTCCCAACGTCAAGGAAGACCATCTGGTTTAGGAACAGCCATGTATTATCCCGTTGAAGTTATAGGTAAGCAATTTTACCCTCCTGGCTCCCGTGGCTGGTCAACAACAGAAGGTGGAATGAAATATTTACTAAAAGCAAACAGGATTGTAGCTCAAGGAGAACGGCTTTCTTTTGTTAGATATATGCAAGATTTTCCTGTATTCGCTATTACCAATAACTGGCCAGATACTGGAGGCGCAACAGATCGTGTTTATGTGGTTCAAACTACTGATAAAGTTATAGCAAGATGCATCCTCATGACCACCGACCCCGGCGACTTGGTGCTAGACCCGACTTGCGGCAGCGGCACAACGGCCTATGTCGCCGAACAATGGGGAAGGCGGTGGATTACCTTGGATACTTCGCGCATTGCCTTGAATATCGCCAAGACTCGTTTGATGACGGCGAACTTCCCGTATTACACCCTTTATGATGAAATCCAAGGCGATTTGCGGCAGGGATTCATCTATAAAAAAGTCCCGCATATTACCCTAGGCGCTCTTGCCAACGATGAACCGCCCAAAGAGGAAACCCTGTTTGACCAACCGGAGATTGACCGGAAAAAACTTCGCGTAGCCGGGCCGTTCACCGTCGAAACCCTGCAAGCTTTCGACCCTGTGTCACCAGAAAGCTTGGACGAGGAAGCCACGACGCGGGAAAACCCGGAGCGTTTTGAGCAACGCATCTTCGAGCATTTGAAATCCGCTGGCATCAAGAACGGGGCGCGGAACGAACAGGCGGTGTTCGTCCGCGTGGAACGGCTAGGCAGTGCCTATCTCCATGCCGAAGGCTTTTATCCTAGCAAGGACGGCGAGCGCAAAGCCTACCTCCACATCGGCCCGCAATTCGGCACGGTCAGCAAGCAAGCGGTGAACGAAGCCATCAAAGAATGCCGCGCCCGTGGCGATGCCGATTGGTTGGTGATCTTGGGCTTCTCTTTCGAGAGCGACATTCAAAGCCAGTCCGTCACCACCCGCATGGGCAGCTTTGAAGTCACCAAGGCGCGGATGCACGACGACCTGTTGCAAGAAGGCTTGTTAAAGAAAGACAAAAAGGCAGCGTCTTTCGTCACCATCGGCGAACCGGATATTGGTTTGATAGACCACGGCGATACGGTGCAAATAGAAATCCGGGGCTTGGACATCTACGACCCCATTAAAGACGACGTGAAAGCCCGTAGCGTGGCCGACATTGCCTATTGGATGCTGGACGACCACTACGACGGCAGCAGTTTCATCGTGCGCCAGGTGTTCTTTTGCGGCAGCGATGAAAAAGACGAATTCAACAAGTGGAAATCCGGCTTGTCCGAACTTGCCAAACGCAAAACCAAACGCAAGGTGGAGCAGACCTTAAAGATCGAAATCGACGACGAAGCGTTTGACCGTCTGTACGGTTTCCAATCCCACCCCATACCCAAACAACCGGGGCGGAAAATCGCCGTGCGGGTGATTAGCCAGTTTGGGGAGGAAAGCACCAAGGTACTCACGCTCTGACAAGCGGCTAATTTTGACCAAACCTATGACAACACCCGAAACTCGGCTGAAAAATATGGTGTTACAGTAAACGAGACTGACCGATACGGCGTTTTATTGGCGGGGACGGCTTCTGGATTAAAAATACGCCCGGAATTTGTCACTGCCAACACCGTAACGCCTTTTACGGTGAAACTGAACAAGAAGCACGATCTTCCTACCCGGTTTACCACGCTTGCCCATGAGTTGGGACACATCTATTGCGGTCATGTCGGGCGCGACTCAAAAGGCCGCTGGCCCGACCGATCTTCATTGGGTGAGGGGTTATGTGAAATGGAAGCCGAGGCCGTGGCCTGGCTGGTTTGCCAAAGGAATGGCGTTACCTCCCGATCAAAGGATTATCTGAGTTCGCTAATCGAAAATGCAGACTTTTCCAAAGTCAGCATGTACGCTATTTTCGAGGCGGCTAATCGGGTAGAGTCCCGCACCGTTCCGCCTAGCCTAAAATGAAGAGCATGTTATCGCCGCATGTTCAGCGGGAAGGCTTGGCCTTATCGGTTCCGACCGCTGTGCGGGGCTGGTTGCCTTGCCATCGCCTACCATTTTAGCCAAATTAGCCACGGCAAGGCCGGAATCATGGGCAGGGCTTCACCATCTGCCAGCACACCGCCACCAAGCACAGCATGAGCGACCGGCCGGGCCATCACGATCTGGCAGGGCAAGCCGATTGCCGACATCACCACGGGCAGGGCTTGACGATCTGGCGCAAGCCTTCCCATCCCCAAGGCCCAAGCGACCGGCGAGAGGAGTCCTGCCCTTGGCGGTCTGGCTGGATGGTGATCAAAGCCTCGGGCAAGGCTTGACGGTCTGGCAGGGCAAGGCCATGTGACCGGGCGAACTGGAAACCCTGCTAACACGGTCAACAGTAAACACCGTAAACAAAAAAGCGGGCAAGCTAACGGTAAGCAGTGTAAACAGGCTATGCGACACCAAGAATGATTATCCATCGTGGCGGTTTTTTTATAGGCAGCGGCTTAGAACCTAACCGCACTGGATGTACCAGTTTCCTTGCCGAAATGCTCTAGGGGATGGGGGAGCGTTGTTTTGCCGAAAAACAGGCCGAATGGTGCTGTAAAAGTGGCCTGATTTTTTGCGGATTCCGTACCAATTCCGTATGGCCTTTTTTTGATGCCTGAAAAACGGTCTAACCGTTTGATTGTGTGGTCGGGGTGAGAGGATTCGAACCTCCGGCCACTGCCTCCCGAAAGCAGTGCTCTACCAGGCTGAGCTACACCCCGTAATGATGGATTTTTCAGTAACTTCGTTCCACTGAAAACTGCGCAAGCCGGATGAGGGCTTCTTTATATTCGGAAGGAGGTATGCTGACCAAGGCTTGAATGGCTTTGTCGGCCTCTTCCCGAGCGCGAGCGACAGTATACTCGATTGCCCGCGTAGACTCAATGATCTCGTAGACTTCCTTGAAGCGGTCACGGTCGCCTTCCTCGATGGTGTGGCGGAGCAGCGCGGCTTGTTGCCCGGTGCCATGTTCGATGGCGTAGATCAGGGGCAGGGTGGGCTTGCCTTCGGCCAAGTCGTCACCCAAGTTTTTACCCAAGTCTTCCGGGTCCGCTTTGTAGTCCAAGGCATCGTCTATCAGTTGGAAGGCTATGCCCAACCGCAGGCCGTATTCCTTCAGATTGTTTTCAAGTTCCTCGGGCGCACCCACCAGCACGGCGGCAAGTTGGGCTGCCGCACTGAACAGAATTGCAGTTTTCCGCGAAATGACTTGCAGGTATTTTTCTTCGTTCGTTGACGGGTTGTTGCAATTGAGCAGTTGCAGCACTTCTCCCTCGGCGATGGCAGTGGTGGTGCGGGAGAGGATTTCCATGATGCGCATCTTTTTCACAGTCACCATCAGTTCGAAAGAGCGCGAGTAAAGATAGTCGCCGACCAATACGCTGGCAGAATTGCCCCAAAGTTCATTGACGGTGTCCTGTCCTCGCCGTTTTGAAGATTCGTCCACCACATCGTCATGCAGCAGTGTTGCGGTGTGGATGAATTCAATGACGGCGGCCAAGGTGATGTGCTGTTCTCCCCGGTAGCCCAAAGCCTTGGCGACAAGCAACAGCAATACAGGTCGCAATCGCTTGCCGCCGCTGGTGACGATATAGTTGCCGATCTGGTTGATCAACACGACATCGGAACTCAGTTCGCGGATGATGAGTTGGTTGACCTCGGTCATTTCCGCCTCGACGAGCTGTTTAATGCCGGCATAGTCTTGGTTGGGGTACTTGGCCGGTGTCGAATGGGTTTGTTGGGTGCTTAAAATCGTCACGATTGTCTCCGCTTGCGAGCGGTTATCCAGCATTCATTATTATAAAATTAGCGAATCCTATGATTCCGCCTCGTCTGTGTCAAGCTTAATCGTCCACTTTGCGATATTTTAGCGCAACTTGACCCCGCTACGGGCATCGAAAATGGCGGTTGGCCGATCCAAGCCACCCACGGACCCCGGCAGGAAATGCAAAGGGATGCCTTGAAAGTAGCACCGGGCCTTGAGTTGTGTACACGCGGGCCGCGCCCCGCTCGGATTGGCGCTGGTGGAAACGATTGCCCCTCCGAAGGCACGGCATAACGCCGAGGCGATTGGATGGGCAGTCACCCTGACCGCCAGCGTGTCGCGTTTTCCTCGCAGCCATGCGGGCGTATTCCGGGCGGAGGGGACGATCCACGTCACCGGGCCGGGCCAACTGGCTAGAAGTTTGCCTTTCATCTGTTGGGTGTCTATGTCCAAAAAGGGTTCAATCTGGCTAAAATCGGCAGCAATCAATATAAGCCCTTTCGTGGACGCCCGCCCTTTAAGCGCCAGCAAGTCGGTGACAGCCTGTTGGTTGAGCGGATCACAGCCCAGGCCCCACACGGCCTCTGTGGGGTAGGCGAGGAGCTTCCCTTCGCGCATTCGACTTGCGGCCAGTTTAAGCCGCAAATTTGAAATCCAAACCATAAATATCGACACCTTCGGGTTAAGCCATGTTCGCGTCCGCCGGGTCACCCTCGTAGGGTGTGGCGTAGCCGCATTCTTTTTGCGGGCAGACTTTCTCAACGCCCCGCCGCTTGGTCGTCTTGACGGTCAGTATCGGCCAGCCGCAATTCGGACACGGCTCCGGCAGCGGCGGGTTCCAGGCGGCATAGCTGCAGGTGGGGTAGGTGGAGCAGGAGTAAAATAATTTTCCGAAACGCGATTTACGCTTGATCAGGCTGCCTTTCTTGCATTCGGGACATTGAACCCCGGAGTCTTCGGGCTTTTCCAGTGGTTCAATGTGCTTGCACTTCGGATAGCCGCTGCAACCGATGAATTTGCCAAACCGCCCGGTTTTCAACACTAACGGAGAGTTGCATTTTGGGCAGGTTCTGCCCTCGATGACTTCGGGTTCAGCCTGTTTGCCATCGCCGTCCAGGTTGCGGGTGTATTTGCAAACCGGGTAGCTGTTGCAACCGATGAAGCGGCCGTTGCGGCCCAAGCGGATGGACAGGGGGCCGCCACAGTCGGGGCATTTCTCTTCAATCGCCTCATGGGTCACGTCTGAGCGTTTAAGGGTTTCGTCCTTGTCCACGATCAGGGCGATGAACGGCCCCCAGAATTCTGCCAGCAAGGGTTTCCACGCTTTTTCGTCGCGCGATACGGCATCCAGTTCGTCTTCGAGGTTGGCGGTGAAATTGTAATCGACGTAGCGGGTGAAGTGTTCGGTCAGGAACTTATTGACAATGCGGCCCACGTCGGTGGGGGAAAAGCGTTTGGTTTCCAGCACCACATAATGCCGCTGCTGCAACGTGGAAATGATCGAGGCGTAGGTCGATGGCCTGCCTATGCCGTACTCCTCCAGGGTCTTTACCAGACTGGCTTCGGTGTAACGCGGTGGCGGCTCGGTGAAATGTTGGCCTGCAATGATTTCTTCGAGACCGACCTGCTGCCCTTCCTTGAGCGGTGGCAGGTAGCTGTCGTCGTCTTCGCCTCCCTTTTCGTCGTCGCGGCCTTCCAGATAAACTGCCATGAAGCCAGGCTCAATGACCGTCGAACCGTTGGCACGGAACAGGTTGCCACTGCCGCAGGCCAAGTCCACCGCGACGGTGGCGATGCTGGCGTGGATCATCTGGCAAGCCACAGTGCGCTTCCAAATTAGCGTATAAAGCTTGAACTGATCGGTGGTCAGGTACTGCTTGACGGATTCCGGTGTCCTCTGGGCCGAGGTGGGCCTGACCGCCTCATGGGCTTCCTGTGCATTTTTGCTCTTGGTTTTATAAATGCGCGGTTGGTCCGGCAGCTTGTCTGGGCCGAAACGGGTGGCAATCAATTCACGGAGGTCTAGCAAGGCTTCGTTGGCCAGGTTCACCGAATCGGTTCGCATATAGCTGATCAAGCCGACGCTTTCGCCGCCTAGGTCGATGCCTTCGTACAACTGCTGCGCCACAGTCATGGTGCGGCGGGTAGTGAAGCCAAGCTTGCGCGCGGCCTCTTGTTGCAGGGTCGAGGTGATGAAGGGGGGTGCTGGATTGCGCTTCCTTTCCTTTTCTTCAACCTTCACCACATCCAGTTTTTTGCCACTGGCCTTCAGCAAGGCATCGCGGATAAGGTGTGCCTGGCCCTCGTTGGTGATACTGAATTGGTCTAGTTTGGCATCATTGTAGTGGGTCAGGCGCGCTTTGAAGCCCTGACCTTCAGTTTGGGCAGCCGCTTCGATAGACCAGTACTCTTGGGTTTTGAAGGCTTCGATCTCCAATTCCCGCTCCACGATCATGCGCAGCGCGGGGCTTTGCACTCGACCGGCGGAGAGTCCACGGCGGATTTTTTTCCATAACAAGGGGGATAGATTGAAACCGACCAAATAATCCAAGGCGCGGCGCGCTTGCTGGGCGTTGATGAGTGCTTCTGAAAGCTTGATGGGGTGTTCGATGGCTTCGGTGATGGCCCGCTTGGTGATCTCGTGGAACACCACGCGATACACCGGCTTGTCCCCCAGCAGATCTTTCTCCTTGAGAATCTCATGCAAATGCCAGGAAATCGCCTCCCCTTCACGGTCTGGGTCAGTTGCCAGGTAGATGGCATCGGCTTTTTTGGCGGCGTTGGCTATGACCTGTACATGCTTGAGGTTTTTCTCGATGATTTCATATTTCATGAAGAAATCATTGTCGGGATCGACAGCGCCCTCCTTAGGAACGAGGTCGCGCACATGGCCGTAGGAAGCATGGACATGAAAGTCCTTGCCCAAGTATTTTTCGATGGTCTTGGCCTTGGCCGGTGATTCAACGATGACGAGATTATGACTCATTTGTCGCTTGCATATACGGGTTTTGTGGATAAAGGGCTTAAATGGAAATAGGGATCAATGCAAATAGCTGGGCAGCGATTCATAAACCAAGTTCTCCATGCGGGCAAAGGCTATTTCCTCGTCGGGCTGGCTGAACAAGACCATCAGCACGATCCATTTCAGATTCTCCAGCGAAATGCTCTCTTCGTTCAATGCCATGACGCGATCAACCACCAATTCCCGGCAGGCCGGGGTAAGTATCGCAGACTGTTCGAGGAACATCAAAACGCCACGGCATTCAGTGTCCAGCTTTACGCATTCCTGTGCCGAATAAATGCGGAACGCGGGCGGGGATGAGGTTTGGATAGGCTTTTGCTCGGACAGGGACTCCAGCCAGTCGAATGCCTTGTTTATCTCTTTTTGCGGAAATCCGGCCTCCAGCAGTTCGGTGTAGATGGCATCCGGATCCGGGCTTGATTCGGTTTCGTCGTCCATGTAATTTTCGAAGAGATAGATCAGCACATCAAATACGTTCTCTTTCATACTGGGCCTCTGTTGGATGTGGGGCAGGGAAGTTTCACCGAATCCTGCTGTAGCCGCCTTCGGCGGAAACAATATGGCCTTGCAGTTCCAGTGACAGCAGCACGGAGGCGATGGACTCCGGCGCATTTCCCGTCGATGCCACTAAAGTATCCACCGAGGTCGGGGCATACGCAATATATTTCAATAGCCAATGGCATTCACTGTCTTGTTCCCCCAAAGGCAGTTGCCATTGCGCCACTGGTTTGGTAGGCAGTCTGGTGACATCGAATTCGTCCAAGATGTCATCCACCGTCTCGACCAGTTTGGCGCCCTGCTTGATGAGTGCGTTACAACCCCGTGCCAAAGGGTTGTTGACGGACCCGGGCAGCGCGAAAACTTCACGCCCTTGTTCCAGCGCCATGCGTGCGGTGATTAGCGAGCCGCTACGCAGCGCGGCCTCTACGACCAAGACACCCAGGGAGAGCCCGCTGATTATACGGTTTCGCCGGGGAAAATTAGCCGCTTGGGGTGGCGAAAGGGTCGGGAACTCGGAGACCAAAGCCCCTCCCCGACCCACAATGTCTTCGGCAAGTTCCAAGTGGCGGCGCGGATAAACTTGATCCAGCCCCGTGCCTGCGACGGCCAAGGTAAGCCCGCCGCCGTCCAAGGCGCCAAGGTGTGCGGCGGCATCTATTCCAAGCGCCAAGCCACTGGTCACTGCGAAACCGGTTTCTACGAGGGCGCGGGAAAAATCCCAGGCGAATTTTTCCCCGACTGGAGAGGGGTTGCGGCTTCCGACCACCGCAATTTGCTGACGGGCCAATGCGCTAACGTTGCCACGGACGAAGAGCAGGGGCGGTGGGTCGGGGATTTCGGCAAGCATTTGTGGATAGCCTTGTCCGTTTACACCCAAACAGTGATGCCCTTCGCATTCAAGCCAACGCAAATCGCTCTCCACTTTTTTCCAGTCAGGCTTTTTTAGCCACTCGACTGTTTCCCTAGCCAAGCCTAAGGTGGCGAGGGTTGCAGCGGACGCACCGAAAATTTCCCCGGGTGAACCGAAGTATTCGATCAGCGTCCCGAATGTGCGCGGACCCACACGCGGAGTGCGCAGCAGGGCAAGCAGCAAACGCAATTCCATTATGCTGTCGGAGAGTGTCAATTCGGACTCACTACGGCATCGTTCAGTTGGATGGCTCGGATCGCATTTAGGACCAAGGCGAAGCTAACTCGATTATAGGGATGGAAAACCATCAGGTAACCCTCCTTCTCGCTGGGAATGTTGAAGGTCTCTTCGTCGCCGCCATGGTAGATGCTGGCTTGGCCGCCTCTGCGTATTTCGAACACGTTGCCGGTTTCGATGCCATCTGCCACGCCCCGGTCGATCGTCACGACGCTATATTGACCGATTTGGGACACGCCGTCCACCACGGCGATGATATGCCCCTGTATGGGAAGGGTTGGGGGATGGGGTTGGTAGCCCATCAGCAACCGTTCGGTGGCCACGGGCAAGATGCGATCGCCTATCCTGACATCGCGGTTGCTTTTTGTAATCAACATGGTGGAAGGGTCTCCGCCAACCTGAAATTCCACATCGGCCACATACAGTGCTTCATACCCAAGGGTTTCCCCGGTCTCGCCGTCTTTGTAGGGGCTTCCTGCACGGAAAACCGTGTAACCTGACAGTTGGCTTTCCGGCAACCCGCGCACATAAATCCGGTCTCCCGCCCCGCCGGCAATGTGTTCGTCGGCAAAATCGACAACATAGGGCATCTGCTCCATGTCGCCTGCTTCCACGACTTTGGTTTGCATCAAAAACGGCTGGATGGCGTTGAGCGGAATCATCGGAATGGCTTGTCCCAGAGGTTCCACTCTGATGGTTGGAACCCGCTTTTCTTCATCGGAGCGGGATTGCGGGTCATGGGGGGCGTATTGCAAGCGCCTAGCCACTTGCAAGCGCGGCTTGCCATCGACGACATCCAGCACCAACTCGTCCCCCGGGTAGATCCAATGGGGATTCTCGATCCGTGGGTTTTCCCGCCAGATTTCGGGCCATTGCCACGGCCTGGTTAGAAATTTGCCGGCGATGCCCCACAGGGTGTCCCCCCGGGCCACGGTATAATGCTCCGGATGGCCCGGCATCAGTTCCACTTCATCTGCTTGGGCGAAGCCTGCTATGAGCAACGCACACAAACCGCTCAACAGCCTCAATTTCATCAACGTCACCATCTTGCTTTATCTGGCGCGGGCGCACTGCAATACATCTGACCAACAGGCAAATATTGCGCTGGTGCGGGAAGTCACCGGAAAATAAAGGGGGATTGCCGGGGTCATTCCAGCACCGTGTTTATTATAAACATTCAAAGTCTAGTCGAATTCGGCTAAAATTCAAAATCCTTAGAACTTTCGCGTGTCCCTAAACCATGGCCATCCTCCCAATTCTCGAATACCCCGACCCCCGTCTGCGGAAAAAAGCACTGCCAGTCGAGGGGGTGGACGATTCTATCCGCACCTTGCTTGATGATATGCTGGAGACCATGTACGCCGCTCCGGGCATAGGTTTGGCTGCGACCCAAGTGAATAAACAGCAACGGATTATTGTCATTGACATTACCGAGGAAAAGAACGCCCCCGTCCGTCTGATCAATCCGGAGATCATTTGGACGAGTGGTGCCGAAGAAATGGAAGAGGGCTGTCTCTCCGTGCCCGGTGTGTTCGAGAAAGTCAGCCGGGCGGAAAAGGTGAAAGTGAAAGCATTAGGTTACGATGGTGCCTGTTTTGAATTGGAGACCGATGGCTTGCTTGCCGTCTGCATTCAGCACGAAATCGACCACTTGGAAGGCAAGCTATTCGTCGATTACCTTTCCCCCATAAAGCGCCAGCGTGCCAGAAAAAAATTGCAAAAAGACCGGCTCGAGAAAGCTGCCAAACCTGACATGAAGAAATCTGTATTATGAAAATCCTTTTCGCCGGCACGCCTGAATTCGCCATACCCAGCCTGGAAATGCTGCTGGCATCGGAACATCGGGTTGTAGGTGTCTATACCCAACCGGATCGCCCGGCTGGCAGGGGCTGCAAGGATCGGCCCAGTCCGGTCAAGGTGTTGGCACAATCCCTTGGGATTGAGGTTTGCCAGCCGGACAGCCTGAAATCCCCGGATGAACACCAGAAACTGCGCGACTTTGGGGCCGATTTGATGGTGGTGGTCGCCTACGGGTTGATCTTGCCAAAACCCGTGCTGGATATTCCAAGGCTGGGCTGTGTCAATGTCCACGGGTCGCTGCTCCCCCGTTGGCGCGGCGCAGCCCCCATCCAGCGTGCGATTTATGCCGGTGACGATGAGACAGGCGTCACCATCATGTTTCTTGAACCCAAAATGGATACCGGGCCTATGTTGCTTAAGATGGCCACTCCCATTCAGCCGTCGGAAACTTCCGCCGATTTGTATGGCCGTTTGTCGGTTTTGGGTGCGAAGGCATTGCATGATTGCCTGCCAGGAATTGAAAGCGGGACGATCAAGGCGGAAAAGCAGGACGAGTCGGGGGTGACCCTTGCCGGTAAGCTGCAAAAATGTGAGGCAAGCACTGATTGGACGCTTCCTGCCGCCGTATTGGAAAGGCGGGTACGCGCGTTTAACCCCTGGCCTGTGGCTGAAACTGTTTACTGTGGTGAAATACTGCGTATCTGGCGCGCACAGTCGCTGGATGAAAATCCATCAGGATCGCCCGGCGCTGTGCTGGCCGGCCGAAAAACCTTGGACGTGGTCACGGGCTGTGGTCTATTGCGCTTGCTTGAGTTGCAGCTTCCCGGCGGCAAGCGGCTAATGGCCACCGATTTTCTCAATGCGCACCCGATGAAAAACGTGCGTTTGGGAGTCTGCGCTTGAACACTCGGGCGCTGGCGGCAAATGCTTTGGTGCGGGTTGTCGCGGACGGCAAGTCGCTAACCGAGGCGCTGGAGGAAATCTTGCCTGACATACCACAAGACAATGACCGCGCCTTTGTGCAGGCCCTGTGTTTTGGCGTTGTGCGCTGGTATTACCGGCTGGATTACATCCTTAGCCAACTGGTTGCCAAACCCATCCGGGATGAAGAGGTGCGGTTGCTGGCCATGCTTGGCTTGTATCAGCTAGAGTATACCCGGGTCAAACCCCATGCGGCAGTTTCGGAAACGGTTTCCGCTTTAGGGCATAAGACTTGGGCCAAGCCATTGCTAAACGGAGTATTGCGCAATTTCCAAAGGCAAAGGGAGCGTCTGTTGGCACTTGCCGAAATCGACGAGTGTGCCTTATGGTCCCACCCTGCCTGGCTGCTGGGGAAAATCCGCAGGAATTGGCCCAGGCAATGCCAGGAAATTTTTGAACAGGCCAATCGACAGCCGCCGATGACGTTGCGGGTCAACCTCAGCCAAACCAATCGCAGGGCCTACCTGGAAACTTTAGAAAGGGCTGGCATAGCGGCCTATCCTTGCCAATTTGCGGAGTCCGGGATAACGTTGGATAACCCGGTTCCAGTCCAAAGCCTGCCTGGGTTTGCCGAAGGCGGGGTTTCCGTGCAGGACGAGGCTGCGCAATTGGCCGCCGGTTTGTTGGAGCTTGATTCAGGGCAGCGGGTGTTGGACGTTTGCGCTGCGCCGGGTGGCAAGACTTTGCATATTCTGGAGAGCCGCTCCGACTTGGGGGAAGTCGTGGCGCTGGACATTGCAGCCGAACGGCTGGTGAAAGTTGGCGAAAACCTGGCGCGCGCCGGTTTGAGTGCCACCGTTGTGTGCGGTGACGCCCTCCATTCCGCAAAATGGTGGGACGGCCGGCCGTTCGACCGTATACTGTTGGACGCGCCTTGTTCCGCCACTGGCGTGATCCGCCGCCATCCCGATATCAAGTTGTTGCGCAAGTCTGCGGACATGGCAAAGCTTGTTGATGTGCAACGTCGCATCCTGGACAGTGTTTGGCCGTTGCTAGCCAGTGGCGGGCTTATGGTTTACGCGACCTGTTCCATCCTCAAGGACGAAAATGAAGCGCAAATTGCGGCTTTCCGAAGTAGTCATCCAGCGGCAATGGACAGGCCAATTGAGGCTGGATGGGGAAGCCCGCGCCCGCATGGCCGTCAGATACTCAGCGGGGAGGACGGCATGGATGGCTTTTATTACGCCCGCTTGGTGAAATCGTTTTGAAGCCCGTTTGTTTTATGCTGATTTTCGCATGGACGGCTTGTTCGTCATTGGCAAATGCCGAAGTGGCCGATTATGGCTTCAACATCCAGCGTGCCGAATTGCATGCCTTCGATGAAGGGAAGCTCTATTTATTGGATGCCGACATCGACTACCGGTTCAGTGAACCGGCGATTGAAGCGCTGCGTAACGGGGTTTGCCTTAGTTTGGTGTTGCGGGTGAGGATCAAGCAAGATAACGCATGGTGGTTGGAGGATGCCTTGCTGGATGAAAAAATTTCTTTCCGTATCTGCTACCATGCCCTTTCCAAGTTATACCAAATCATTTATGAGAATTTCGACCCCCCCCTCAATTTCGTCAGCTATA
Source organism: uncultured Methylococcaceae bacterium (assembly GCA_903857165.1). GTDB lineage: Bacteria > Pseudomonadota > Gammaproteobacteria > Methylococcales > Methylococcaceae > Methylumidiphilus. The sequence continues at coordinate 19,426 of CAIODU010000084.1, forward strand.
ATGCCTTGCTTGAAGCCATGGGTTCCATCCGTGAATTTCCTGTTGTCTTGGCTTCCCCGCTATCCCAAGGTGAGCGCTACCGGGCCAGCCTGTCCGTGGGATTGGATATCGAATCCCTTCCGCTGCCATTGCGTCCGGTGGCTTATATCACCCCAGCCTGGCATCTAAACAGTCCGCAATACAAATGGACCTTCGTAAAATAAAGCCACCTTTGGGTTTGTCCGTATTGGTGCTGTTCGGAGCCATTGTCGCTTCGCTGCATCTGATGAGTTCGGCCACTCAGGATTCTTCCCAGCTTGGGAAAATGTATTCCTGGCTGTTATTGATCAACACACTAGGTTCGGTTCTGTTGCTGGGTCTGGTGGGTGCCAATGTCTATTGGCTGTTGCGCCAGCTCAAGAAAAAGGCGGCGGGGTCGCAACTGACCGCGCGCATGGTATTTTTGTTCATTTTGTTGGCCTTGGCACCTGCCTCCATCGTTTTTTACTATTCCATGCAATTTCTCCAGCAAAGCATCGACAGTTGGTTCGACGTCCGCATCGACCGGGCCATGGATGATGCGCTTGAATTGGGCCGTTCGGCCTTGGACGAACGCATGAGGACGCTGTTGAAACAGACCGAACAGGTTGCCGGCCATCTGGAAAACATGCCAGCCTCCATGATTGCGATTACACTCAGCGAGGTTTACGAAAATTCCGGGGAGGGTGAGATGACGGTATTCAACAAAAAAGGCCGTATTATCATGTCCAGCGGTACGAGTTCCGACGCGATTGTCCCCGATCTGCCCGGCGAAGGCGTTTTGTTGCAACTGCGGCATGGGAAGTCCTACGTTGGCTTGGAGCCCACTGCCGGCGAGGGCATGAATGTCAGGGCGGTAGTCTTGGTGAACGGGCGCGACGAAAATTATTATTTCCAGACGATATTCCCCGTGCCGAAGCGCCTGGCGGAGTTGGGGGTCACGGTCGAGTCGGCCCATGCCCACTACAAAGAATTGAATTACCTGCGCAGCTCCCTCAAGGCCACCTTCGCATTGACGCTTTCACTGGTGTTGCTGCTTAGCCTGTTGGCGGCCATCTGGGTGGCTTTTGTCAGCATCCGCCGCATCGTCGCCCCGGTCCGGCGACTGGCCGAGGGGACCCGTGCGGTGGCCGAGGGGAATTATGAAAAACGCCTGTCGGTGAAAAGCAAAGACGAGTTGGGCTTTCTGGTGGAGTCTTTCAACGCCATGACCGCCAAAATTGCCAGGGCCAGGGACGAGGCGCAAAATTCCCGGATCGAAGTGGAGCGCCAGCGCGCCTACCTGGAAACCGTGCTCGCCAACCTTTCCTCGGGGGTGATGAGCTTTGACGGCCATATGCGCCTGCAAACGGCGAACCACACGGCGGACACCATCCTTCATGCCGGCATCGGCGGGTTGTTGAATGCGCCGCTGCCGGAATTGGCGGAAGCACATCCCCACCTGGGCGAAATGATGCGGTTTGTCGGGGAGCAGTTGATTCGTGGGAAGCCATGGCGGGAAGAGATACATTTCAACGGCCCTTTTGGGCGGCAGGATCTGTTTTGCCGAGGCACGCCGCTGTTTGACGCGGAAGGGGCTTGGCAGGGCGCGGTGGTCGTGTTCGACGATGTGACCGCGCTGATCCAAGCCCAGCGCCGCGCCGCTTGGGGCGAAGTGGCTCAAAGGCTGGCCCATGAAATCAAAAATCCGTTGACACCGATACAACTTTCTGCCGAAAGGCTGAAGCACAAGCTTTCGAAAAGCCTGGGCGAGGCCGATGCCGAAGTGCTTGACCGTTCCACGCGAACCATCGTCCAGCAGGTGGAAGCGATGAAAAGCATGGTCAACGCCTTTGCCGAATACGCCAAACCTTCCGTCATCCATTTGCAGCAGGTCGATCTACGCCAACTCATTGAGGAGGTGGTCGCCCTGTATCCATCCCAGGCGGGGTTGGAGTTCGCGTTGGCCTTGGGGCAGGGTTTGCCGAAGATTTCCGCCGACCCGGTGCGCATGCGCCAAGTCTTGCACAATTTGATCAAAAACGCCCAGGAAGCAATGACCCCAGGAACATCAGGAATCATGTCAATCAATACCCATATGACTCAATTCAGCGGCAATTCCCTTGTCGAAATAATCCTTCACGACAATGGCCCCGGCATTGGGCCGGAACAGGCCGAGCGTATTTTCGACCCTTACGTCACCACTAAGACCAAGGGGACTGGCTTGGGCCTTGCCATCGTCAAAAAGATTATCGAAGAACACGGCGGGACCATCCATCTCGACCAAACCTTAATGGGAGGTGCCGGGTTCGTGATTCGCTTGCCTTCGGTTGAAACGATGCGTGAAGGAGTTGCCCGTGGCTAAGGCTTATATCATGGTCGTGGACGATGAGCCGGATATCCGCCACCTGTTGCAGGAAATCTTCGAAGACGAAGATTACGAAGTGGCTGTCGCCGAGAATGGCGCGACTGCCCGGACATTAAGGGCGGCCCGGCGCCCCGATCTGATCCTGCTGGACATCTGGATGCCAGATGAAGACGGCATCACCCTGCTCAAGTTTTGGCTGAATGACGAGCAAAGTGCGAGCCCGGTGATTATGATGTCCGGCCACGCCACAGTGGAGACGGCGGTGGAGGCAACCCGGCTGGGTGCCTACGATTTCCTTGAAAAACCATTGTCATTGGCGAAACTGCTGGTCACGGTGGAGCGGGCGTTGGAAAACGCCCGGCTGAAGCGGGAGAACATCGGCCTGAAACGCCGCGTCGAAGCGCTGGTCGAACCCGTTGGCAAGAGCGCGGTCATGGAGAGGCTGCGCGAACAGGCCCGCCGGTTGGGCCAGCACGATGCCCGCGTATTGCTCATTGGCGAGCCTGGCTGCGGCAAGGAGAATTTGGCCCGTTATCTGCACGCCCACAGTCCACGGCGCGACGGGC
>CAIODU010000085.1 GCA_903857165.1 uncultured Methylococcaceae bacterium
CAGAAATTGAGCGGCTCAAGGCACTGCTGGCCCAATCAGGACCGTAGGGCGGAATAGGCGGCACTCCGCCGTATTCCGCCGCATGAGTAGTGTTTGCCATTCGGCGTAATACGCGAGTACGCCATTGCGCCCTGCGGCCCTGCGGAAAAGATTCTCGCCGTTGCCGATTTCGACGTAACGGCCGGGGTAGTCGAATTGCTCGTAGCCCGCACGGGCGTGGGGCATTTTGATGATGGACTTGACCCGCAGGGTCGGCCTTGGGCTTCTTGAAGTCGTAGTCGGAAAGTTTACTTTTCCTTAAGACGCGGCATCAACTCGGCTAGGTTGCAGGGCCGGGTGCGATAGTCGAGCTGGTCTTTGATCAGGCGGTCCCATCCGGTCCGGCAGGCACCGGTTGAACCCGGTAGACAGAAAATATAAGTGCCGTTGGCGACACCTGCAACGGCGCGGGATTGCATGGTGGAAGTGCCGATTTCCTGAAATGAAATGGCGCGGAAAGTTTCGCCGAATCCTTCCAAGGTTTTGTCGAATAAGATATTGATTGCCTCGGGCGTGCCGTCCCTCCCCGTCACCCCAGTGCCGCCCGTGGTTATGACCACCTGCACAGACGGGTCGGCTATCCAGTGCGAAACCACGGCACGGATAATGTAGACATCGTCTGGGACGATGCGCTTTTCCGCTAAACGATGGCCGGCCTCTTCCAAGCGCTGGATTAAGGTGCGCCCGGAGGTGTCATTCTCTTCGACACGGGTGTCGGATACGGTAAGGACAGCGATGTCCAAGGGTATTAACTGCCTTTCTTCATTCATCTTCACTATCCTCTCATTCCAATCCCGTTTCAAATGACATATGCAGGGGCGGTTTCAGCCGCCCATGGGCGAATGAATTCGCCCCTAAAGTATTCGAGAATTGATTTGAAAATGGAATTGCCGCACTGCCTTGATAACGCCGCTTTATCGCTTGGGCTAGCTCATGCACCGCCATGGCATAATGGGTACTGTGGTTATAGCGGGTAATGACGAAGAAATTGTTCAAGCCCAGCCAATATTCGTCGCTAGAATTGCCACGCAACAACAACAAACTCGGCCTCTCGTCGGCGGGTATGTCGGTGGCAGGGGTAATGCCTTCGGCAGCTAGGTCGGCTAGGGAATATTGCTTGTCGTAACCGGTGGGCAAGGTGACGGCCCCCTGCACTATCGCCCGCGTGACGACCGGTTCGCCCGGATGCCAGCCATGTTGGGAGAAATAATTGGCAATACTGCCAATGGCATCCTCGGGTTGCCACAGGTCGCGCCGTCCGTCATAATCGTGGTCCACCGCCCATTTCAAGAAACTGCCCGGCATGAATTGCCCCAATCCCATTGCCCCGGCAAAAGACCCACGCAGTTCCGCTGGATCGACACTCTCGTCCCTCACCATCACTAAATAGTTCTCCAACTCCTCGGTGAAGTAAGCGCTCCTGCGCGGATAGTCAAAGGCCAGCGTGGTGAGTGCGTCAATGACCCTGTCCTTGCCCATGTTGCGCCCATAGATGGTCTCCACCCCCATGATGCCGAGTATATATTCGGCCGACACACCGTAGCGTTCCTCGGCCTGCCTTAATGCCTGGGCATGTCGCCGCCAAAAGGCCACGCCACTTTCAATATGCAATTCGGTTAAAAACTGGGCACGATACCTAGACCATGAACCGGGGCTTGGCAGACCCTTACTAGGCCCGCCTTGGCGGTTCATATAATCGAGCGTCCATTGTTTGCGATGGGCCTGCGAGAATAGTCCATAGAGGTATTCGTGGGGTATGCCGTGCACCGTTTCCATGTGTGCGATAAATTCATTCAGTTGAGGATAACCGGCAAAGTCGCCGGTGACCCGGCTGGCGTGATACTGACCAGTGACGGGTGAGGGACTGTGGGTCTGTGTTTCGACGGGGGGTATCTGCACGGGCTGCGGTTTGACTTCTTTGTGGCCCGAGCAGCCAGCCAACGTCAACATGAGCAAGGTAAGCTTGATTTTCATGGTTCTTATTACATTTTCAAATCAATCGTGAAATATCTTAGGACGACCTTTGCAATGAATTTAACCCGTGCCGGGGAAGTATCTTCGTTCAACAGGCTTGCTTGATGGCGAAAGCCACGTCCGCCGCCTGGCGATTCTCCCGGATGTCATGCACACGGAAAATATTGATCCCAGCCATGACGCCAAGGGCGGTGGTTGCCACCGTGGCGGCGACGAGTTCGCGGGAGCGTGTCTCATTGCAAACCGCACCCATGAAACGCTTGCGGCTGGTTCCCAGCAGCGTGGCATAGCCCGTCGCAGTGAAACGCCCAAGATTCGCCAACAAGGCCAGATTGTCGTCCTTGCGTTTGCCAAAGCCAATGCCGGGATCGAGAATGATGTTTCCCTTCGCCACTCCCGCTGCTTGCGCCGCTTCGGCCCGCTCAATCAAAAAGCCAAGGACCTCTTCCACTACGTTTAGATACTGGGGATTGTCCTGCATGGTGCGAGGCGTTCCCTGCATATGCATAAGCACAATGGGGACACCGCGCCCGGCAGCAAGTTGTAAAAGGCCGGGGTCGGTCAAACCCGCCGTGACATCATTGATGATTGACGCCCCTGCACCGAGCGCTGCCGCCGCCACTTCAGCCAGGCTGGTGTCTATGCTAATCAATATGCCGGCGGGAAGCGAATTCCGCAGTGCCTCGATAACCGGGATGACGCGGGCGATTTGCCCGGCGGCATCCACCGGGACGGCGCCGGGGCGGGTCGACTCGCCGCCCACATCAATGATGTCGGCCCCTTGCATTACCATGTCCTGGGCATGGTGCAAAGCGCATTCCGGGTCGGCAAACAGCCCGCCGTCGGAGAAACTGTCTGGGGTCGCGTTGACAATGCCCATCATCAGGGGCCTGTGGTTTCGAAATATTTCCGCCAACATTATTTATCGACTTTGATTTGAAGGGCCATGCGTAGGGGCGGGTTTGGAACCCGCCCCTCACTGCCATTAAGTTAACAAAACATCGTCGTTCCGGCATGGACCGCCGGAACCCAGGCTCCAGGGATGGCGCGGGCTTGGGGGCGTCCCCGCAATCTGGATACCGGCGGTCCATGCCGGTATGACGGCTTAACTTAATGGCAGTGAACCCGCCCCTACGATAGTTTTTACGATTGCATTGTAAATCGAATCAAGCGGCCTTGCCCGCTGTCGTTGCTTCGGGAACTTCGATCAGCTTGCCCGATTTGACATCGTAGATGTAACCGTAAATGGGGATGTTCTTCGGCACTAAAGGATGGTTGCGGATGCGGGTGACATCTTCGGCCACGCTCTCTTCCTGGGTTTTAATGGTCAGCCAATTAATATACTTGCCTTCCTTACAGCCCGGCCCTTCGCCGCAGTCGTGCCAGCCATTGGCGTCGATGGATGCGGTTTTCAGGCTGCTGGCAAGCAAGCCACTCATGATTTCGTTGGTGAACAACTCCATGCCGCAGTGGGTGTGGTGGATCACAAACCATTCGCGGGTTCCCAGCAGCTTGTAGGAAATCACCAGCGAGCGAATCGCGTCATCACTAGCCCGCCCGCCGGCGTTGCGGATTACATGGGCATCGCCTTCCGCCAATCCAGCGTACTTGGCAGGGTCAAGCCGGGCATCCATGCAGGTCAGGATGGCGAAGCTACGCGCCGGGGGCAGGGCCAGTTCGCCTTTTGCGCCGAAGTTGGCAACATAGCTGGAGTTAGCGGTTAAGACTTCTTCTAAGATTTTGCTCATAGTGTTCCTCGGTGGATTGTGCTGGTTTGTCTCGATATTGCTAGATGCCCCGGTCTTTATTCAGGGCCGGGGCTGTGCTGGTATGACTGCTTTTATCGCAAGTCGTTCTATTTGTAAACTGCGGTTAAACCACTAGGAAATCCCGCATCATACCCATATCCTCATGTTCCAGATTGTGGCAATGATAGGTGAACAGCCCGGTGTAATTGTCGAACGGTTTGGCGATTTTGACCCGTTCACCCGGCATCACCAACACGACATCCTTCCAGCCGCTATTGATGAAGCCGTCTTTCACGGTGTCGTAACCGTCGCCCTCCTTCATATCCAAGCTGCGGCTGATGATTTGGAACTGCTGTCCGTGCAGGTGGATGGGGTGGGCCATCGACATGGACATCATGCCGCCCATGCCGCCGCCGCCCATGCCTCCCATGCCGCCGCCCATCATCCCCATGCCCATGCCACCGCCGGCGTTTTTATTGTCGCCGCCGTGATCCATGCCACCGCCTGAAGGTTTGTTTTCGCCGCCTTGGTTCATCATGCCCCCCATGCCGCCACCCATCATGCCCATGCCCATGCCGCCACCTGAACCGTGGTTCATGCCACCCATGCCACTGCCACCTTGGGCCGGTTGGCCCTGGCTCATGCCCGCCATGCCGCTTCCTTGTCCACCCGCGTGTTCACCCGACGGCTTTTGCGCATTGTCGCTAGTCTTGGCCTTCCCGTCGACCATGTAATGGTCGTGGAAAATGTCGATTAACTGCAAGGTGTTGACCTTGACCTTTTCAAACTCTTGCACATCATCCATTTTGAACGGACGGCCATTTAATAACATCGACATCATGCCTTCGGATATGCCGATGGGGATGGGCTTGTCCGGGTTCGCGGTGTCTTTCGCTTCGTAATGACGGATCGTGCAGAGCTTCTCAGGCAGTTTGGGGCTGTCGCTGACTTTGCGGGTGACGCGAAATTTACAGATTGGATAATCGCTACCCAACGGCAGTTTCATGCCGGGCATGTTCATCATGCCCATGCCGCCCATTCCACCCATGCCACCGCCGCCTTGACCCATGGTTTGGCCGGGTTTGTTGTCGCCAGTTTTCGCTTCGCCGCCATGGCCCATCATCGCCATCATCCTCTCGTGCATCGCCGGCAGTGTGCCGGAGAACGGTTTGCTGCGCATGACCAATTCCGCACCCACTTCGCGCCCGGAGAAATCCGCCCACACGTCCAGGCGTTCGCCCGGGCCCATCATCACATAAGGCTTTTGCAGTGGGCTGTCCAGCAGTCCGCCGTCCACGCCCAGCACGGTGATGGGCGAACCGTCATCCCAAGCCAACTTGTAAATCCGGGCATTCGAGCCGTTGGCAATGCGCAAGCGATACGCCCGACTGGCCACTTCAAATTCATTGTTGGGCTTGCCATTAATTAAAATGCGGTCGCCGTGGAAACCCATCATCCGTTCCATGTTGTGGGTGACGAAAACCAATTGGTTATCGGCATCAAAACTCCGGTCTTGGATGGCGATGGGGATTTCAAATTCGCCGGAGGGAAGCCCTAGTTTCTTTTCTTCCTCATCCTCGACAATAATCACGCCCGACAAACCGTAATAGACCTGTTTGCCGGTCATTTCGTGGGTATGGGGGTGGTAGAAATAGGTGCCGGCGCGATTCAGCACTTCAAATTCGTAAACCCAAGTCTCACCCTTGGCGATGGCGTACATCGGGTGACCGTCGGATAGATGGGGGACATGCATTCCGTGCCAGTGGGTTATGCAAGGATCATCCAATTCATTGGTAAAATGGATGCGCACTTTCTGGCCTTTCTGCAATCTCATCACTGGCCCTAAGTAACTGCCGGGTATGTCAGTGAAGGCATTGGCAGGGCCTTTGATGACTTTGCCAAAATACTTTTGCAAATTGGTCAAGGTGCCGGGCAACACGCCAAAAGCCACCGGCCTTGCGAACAATTCCAGTTCGACATCCGGGTGAAAGTTGGCCGTAGCCACGGCAAGCGGCTTTTTCTCCATCGCTTGGCCCCAACGGGGAATCCCGTACAAGGCGGCCATGGTCAGGCCGGAATATTGCAGGAACCTCCTGCGGGGAATATCGGTGAAGCTAGTCATGACTGCGTCCTCTCTTAGTTTTTATAGATTATAAATCGGTCACAAAGTCTAAATTGCCAGGCGGGTGTCCAGTACGAACCCTACAGCTAAAACAATCCTCCAATTGGGTTGTAAACTATCGTTGAGAAAAATGTTTGTGCCACACTCCACTCTGTCGTATTTCTGACTAGGGATTAATCTCCACAATTAAATGGCAATTTCATGCAATTTTACAACAGCTATTTTTTCTTATCCATTTGGGTAATAATTTCAACGGCCTTGGCAACGCCATTCTCTGTGGCGAGTTGCCGGCCCAAGTTTTTAGCACGGTTTTGCATGGCCGGTGTATCCAATGCCTGGCGTATCGCCTGTGCAATCGACTCTGGCGTGGCCGAACGACGATCCAGCCGGTTTGGCGCAACCCCTAGCCGTTTCAATTCATCGGCCCAGAAATATTGGTCGGCAATGTGGGCGACGATGACCGAAGGAATGCCATAGGACAAGGATGTTTGCGTCGTGCCTGCACCGCCGTGATGAACCACCGCCGCGCAATGTTGATGGCCTGCCCAATCGCACTGCCGAGTGCAGAAAGCCCGGCTTACTGCAATCAGATTGCACAGCGGCGACTCGATGACCTCTCGGAATGAATGCACACTCCGCACCCCCTCGCTAACGCGCAGACGGTTGATGCCGGGGAGCATGATCCGGTTAAGCACCCCTACAGCCAGCATCCATGACAGTGGGTTGAGCCATGGCCCAAGGTTGGGTAGCATCGGCGGAGGAGTAGTGCGACTGGGAATGGCGCTATGGTTAAGGGTGACGGTCACATAAGGTTTGCCGGCCTTCTCAGCCGCCAACTGCAAAGGATGAAGTATGAAATGACCGATCAACAAATCGTTGTCCCTACTCAGCGACTGGGCCGTTTCGTAGAGTGACTGGATTCCCCGTTCCATCAATTCCTGGACTATAAAACGCACTTGGTCAATGGGCTTGACTATATGGTCCAATTCAGCGGAAAACAGCATTAAATCCTCTTCGGAATTTGCGATATACAAAACCGGAGCCAACTGAAATTTCAGCCTTTCTGCGTATTGACCATAATCCTTGCGCTCGACGGCGGTTATAGCCAACGTGACTTCGTGGCCTTCAGCCGCCAACCCCCCCGCCAATGCGATGAACGGATTGATGTCGCCGTCGCTACCCCAAGTTTGTAGGCCAATTTTCACGATTCACTCCAGAGCGCGTACTGTGTTCATAGATAATTTCCTCCAAACCCGAATTATGAACCTTCCCGGTTAATCAGGAAATAGACCACGGGCACCACCAGCAACGAAAACGCCGTCGAGGCGAAGATGCCGAAGATGAAGCTCCAGGCCAACCCGGAAAAGATGGGGTCCAGGGTGATGACGAAAGATCCGAACATGGCCGCGCCAGCAGTGAGGAAGATGGGCCTGAGACGGGTTGCGCCCGCCTCCACCAAGGCTTCGACCAGTTCCATGCCCTGTTCCCGCAAACGTTCGATGAAGTCGATGAGGATGATGGAATTGCGCACTACAATCCCGGCCAGGGCGATCATGCCAATCATGCCGGTGGCGGTGAACAGGATGGGGTTGGCGTAGCCGGCCACCGGGCTGGTGAACAGGTTCAGTATCCAGAAGCCGGGCATGATGCCAATGATGGTCAGCGGAATCGCCACCATGATGACCAGCGGCATGCCCAACGAACCGGTCTGTGCCACCAGCAACACATAGATCATCAACAAGGCCGCGCCGAAAGCCAGGCCAAGATCGCGGAACACATCGACGGTGATTTTCCACTCGCCTTCCCCGGCCAGGTCCACCGAGTAACCGGCTGGCAGCGGCTTGGCTTTTTCAATATCCCACCAATCAAACACCACTTCCACCGGGCTGACCCCGACCGTGTCAGAGGTGACATAGTTCAGCCGTTTAAGGTTCTTGTGATAAATTGTAAGGTCGGCATTGGTTTCAGACAAAGCCCCCAACTCGCCCAACGGAACCAAGGAGCCGTCTGCCGCCTTCACCCGCAGGGCCAGCAAATCGGCGGTATTGGAACGTTCGGCACGAGGCAGGCGTACACTAATTTCCAAAGGCAGGCGTTCGGTGGGTTCATGCACTGTGCCTACCATGCCGCCACCCAGGGCCACACTCAGGGTATCGGTGATCTCCTTAACGCTGATGCCGTGCAATGCGGCCTTCTGCCGGTCCAGCCGAAAGCTAACTTTGGTTTGGGGTTCGTCCACCAAATCGTCTGCGTCGGCCACACCGTTAATCTTCTCTATATCCGCACGCACGCCTTCAGTCACTTTGGCCAATTCGGCATAGTCCTTGTCTAGCGGGCCATAAACTTCCGCCACAAAGGTCGATAGCACCGGCGGGCCGGCCGGGGTTTCGACGATTTTGGCCTTCGCGCCATGGGCCTTGGCGATGCGCTCGATGTCCGGGCGGATGCGCAATGCGATCTGATGGGATTGCTGCTCGCGCTTTTCCTTAGGCAACAGATTGATGCGGATATCCCCCAGCCAGCCGCCTTGGCGCAGATAATAGTGGCGCACCATGCCATTGAAATCCATGGGCGAAGCAAGGCCGACATAGGTTTCGTAATCGGTGACCTCATTGACCGAGGCCAGATAGAGCCCCAAATCACGCGCCAGCGCGTCGGTGGACTCCAAAGTCGCACCGCGCGGCAGGTCGAGGACCAGCTGCAACTCGTTTTTGTTGTCGAAGGGCAAAAGCTTGAGCGGCACAATCCGATAAACCGCCATCAGGCTTGATCCGACCAGTGCGGCGACCATGGCCCAGAGGAACCATTTTGCCCGGGCTGGTTTCCGCACCAAGCCACCGAGGATGCGATCATAGACTCGGCATGACGGGGTTTCTTGCAGGTTGAACGGGGCTTCATCACCTTTGCCATATTCGCTTTGCAGCAGGTGGTAACTGGCCCAAGGCGTGACGGTGAAGGCCACCAGCAGCGACATCAACATGGCGATGGGCACGTTAAAGGCCATCGGACCCATGTACGGACCCATCATGCCGGTGATGAAGTACAGCGGCAGAAAAGAAACAATCACCGCGAAGGTGGCGAAGATGGTCGGCGGGCGCACCTCGTCCACGGCGGTGAGGGTGGCTTCCAGCGGGGGTTCCTTGTGCAGTTTGAAGTGCCGATAGATGTTTTCCACATCCACGATGGGGTCGTCCACCAAAAGCCCCAGCGACAGGATCAGCGCAAACAGGGTGACGCGGTTGATGGTGTAGCCGAAAATCAGGTCGAACAGCAAGGTCACTCCCAAGGTCATCGGCACGGCGATGGCGACAATGAAGGCTTCTTTTGGACCTAGTGCCAAAGCCAGCAATACTATAATGGTAACGATGGCTATCCCTAAATGCTTGACCAGTTCGTTGACCTTGTGATTTGCCGTTTCACCGTAATCGCGAGTGATGGTGACGGTCACATCCTCGGGGATCAACTTGCCGTAAAGCCCTTCCATCGTTTTGATGGTGTCTTCGGCCACTGCCACGGCATTGGCCCCCTTGCGCTTGGACACGGCCAGGGTGACGGACTGGCGCTCCTCGCTCTTCAAGCCCCTCTCCCCTTGAGTGTGGGATTGAGGGTGAGGATCGGCTGAGAGGGTCTTACTGTCTGCGGATGCCTGTCCGAAACCGATGCGGGTGTAGGTTTCCACTTCGGCGGGACCGTCCCGGACTTCGGCCACTTCACGCAGGTAAACCGGACGGCCAGCCTCTGACTTGACCACGGTGGCGGCGATCTCGTCCACATGATGATAGGAAGGCCCGGCATCTAGCTGCACGGTATGGTTGCCCGCATCAAAACTTCCCGCCCGCACGTTGACATTGGCGGCGGCCAAGGCATGCATCAGTTCGGCCAGAGTCAGTCCTCGCGATGCCAACTGGGCCGGGTCGGGGTAAATCAGTACCCGCCGCAGTTCGCCGCCCACCACGGAAATCTTGCCCGAATCCTTCACCTCACTGAGTTTGTCCTTGATCTCGTCGGCGAGACGGCGCAGGTTGGCCGTGTCATACATCGGATTGGAGGAAGACAAAGCGAGGGTGACGATGGGCACGTCGTCGATTTCCACCGGCTTGACGGTCCAGTCTTTGACACCGGGCGGAATGACATCCTGGTTGGACATCAATTTGCTCCACACTTTGACCAGGCTGTCCTCGCGGTTCTCGCCCACATAGAAGCGCACCGTGACCATGGCCTCGCCCTCGCGGGAGGCGGAATAGACATATTCCACCCCGTCCACCTCGCGCAGCTTGGCTTCCAACGGCGAGGCGGCGAGTTTTTCGACCTCCTCCGCCGTAGCACCCGGCATGCGCACGAACACATCCGCCATCGGCACCACAATTTGCGGCTCTTCTTCACGCGGGGTCAGCAGCAACGCGGCTGCCCCGGCCAATAGCGAGGCGATCAGCAGCAGCAACGAAAGCTTGGAAGTGATGAAGACGCGGACGATTTCGGCGGTGAAGCCGCGTTTGACAGGTTCAGTCGTGTTCATCGGCCACGCTCCATGGAAACAACTCCGTCATTGTTCTTATGGATTGCCCGCTTCATGGGACGTACCGGAAAAATCATTTCCCGCCCCCCGCCAACACCACGTCGCCTTCCTTCAGGCCCGAAAGCACTTCCACCCAACCGTCGCGTATTTTGCCGGTGCGGATGTGGCGGAGTCTAGTGCCACCGTCCAGCACTAACTGGACACTTTCCAACTGTCCCGAGCGGCTGACCGCAGAGGATGGGGCGGAAAGCACTTTGCGGCTGCCGCAGTTCTGTTCGAGCCAGACAAAGACACCGGGTTTGGCCGCCCCCTGATTCTCAATGCCTGCCTTGACCAGAACGGTGCGGGTTTTAGGGTCGGCGGCAGGGGTGATTTCTTCCACTTTGACGCTAAATTCGTTTTCGGCGATACGCGCCTTCAACCATTCGCCCAGTTGTATGTCACGGGCGCAGGATTCGGGGATGGCGGCTTCCACCCGCATGCGTTGGCCTGACTGCACGGTAAGCACGGGTATGCCCGGCATGGCCATGTCGCCGGGTTCCTGGTTGCGCTTCAGCACCGTTCCATCGAAAGGCACCCGCAGTACGGTCTCAGACAACGTCGATTCGGCGGTGGCAATGGCGGCACGCGCCTCGGCGACCTGTGCCATCGAAGTTTGGGCGGCCGCTTGGGCCGCTTCCAAGGTTTGCCGGGTGGCCGCCTCTTGGTCAAACAGGCTCTGCGCCCGGCGCAGGTCAGCCCCGTTTTTGGCGGCCTGTGCCTCCGCCGCTGCCAGCGCGGAACGGGCCTGATTGACGCGGGATTGCAACTCGGCCGGATCCAGCCGGGCGACTATTTGGTCTGACTTGACTGCATCACCGGTATTGACGTTGATGGCCAGAATCCTGGCAGGCACCTTGGGGGCAATCTGCGCGACCGTCCGGGCAGTGACGGTACCGGGCCATAGCATGGTTTCGTCGATTGCCTTAGAGATAACCTTTGCCGTGGGGCCACGCACCAGCTCGCCTTTTTCGGCGGCTTGGGCCGTTCCCGGCGGGGTTTTGGTAGTGAAGCCACCTTGCATCCAGACCAAAAGAAGTATCAGGCCCAAAATGGAGGCCAAGGCTTGGATTAGTTTGCTGTAGGAATGATGTCCCGTGCTCATGTTGTTATTTCCACAATCCGATGGCTTGTTGCAAAAAAGCCCGTGCGACTTGCGCATCATAGCGGGCGGTCACTTGGCGAATCTCGCTTTGCGCCTGGTCGGCCTCGGCTTCCAGGTAGCGCGTCACCGTTGACGCACCCGCCCGATATTGCTCGCGGACTAGGCGCAGCGCCTCGTGGGCTGAGGCTGTCGCCGCCTCAGCCACTTCCTTACGCTGTTGGGCTTCGACTAAATTGGCATGGGCTTTGCGCACGTCATCTTCAATTTCCAAACGGGTACGTTCACGAATTGCCTGTGCCTCGGCCAGTTTGTGTTCGGCACCCGCCACCCGTGCGACGGTCGCCCCGCCGGCAAAAAGATCGATTTCGGCATTGACTCCCATAGTCAGGTTGTCATTGTTAAAATTAAACGACGGGCTGCGATTATTGATGCCATAGGAAGCGTAGGCGTTAACCCTGGGCAGATGCCCGCCCTGTTCGGCCCGAAGCTCCTTCTCGCGCATTTCCACTTGACGAGCCGCCACCTGTATTTCGGGGCGCTGCACCAATGCCTGGGTCATCAGGCCGGACACATTGTCCTGTTGGGTCGGCGTGGGCGCATCGGCGGATTCGCGGATTTCCAAGGTTTCTGACGTATCCACTCCGAGCAGGGTGCGGAGTCCTGAACGGGTCAGCTCGACCGCGTTCAGGGCTTTCAACTCAGTTTCCCTAGCTTGCGAGCGTCGGACTTCAAGGGAAAGCACGTCGGACTTCAATAATGCCCCTTCGTTGTGCAGGATGCGGGCGTTTTTCAACTCGCTGTCCACCGCATCCAGCGAATGCCTAGCCGCTTCCACTTGTTTAGGGGCGGCAAGCACAGCGTAATACGCCGCCGTCACCGAGGCGGCAAGCCGGTTGTGCAAGGCGGAGCGTTCCAATTCCGCCGCTTCCACCCCCAACTCAGCGGCTTTTTTTCGGTAATAATCCTGTCCGCCGCGAAACAAAGACATGCTGCCGATCAGTTCCGGGCGGAAGTTCTCCACAAAACCCGGCTGGTTGATGTTCATGGTCGGCTCGTAACGCCTTTGCGAAACGATGGCGGAGAAAGCCAAGGCGGGGTTGTTGGTGTAGCTGTAGCCGACGGCACCGGTGAGTCTCGGATAAAACGAGGCAGTTGCCTCGGCGACTTGGGCCTCGGCCTGGCCGATGCGCTCCTGCGCGGCCTGAAGATCGGGGTTGCGCTCGAAGGCCAAATCCAATAGTTGGTCTAGGCCAAGCGCGGCGGCCTTCACCGAAGCTGGCCGGATGGTCTCTTGAGTTGGTGCATCAGGCGGGGCGGCGGCTTGGGCTGAGACTGTCACGGCCAATAATATAAACAATGGGGGAAGGCGGTTCATGGTTTCGATAGTGTATTATTCTATTGTTTGCTTACCGATAACATCCCTTGAAGGGATGTTATCGGCAGTGGAAAACCCCATCTGCCGGTAAATCTCATCCACTTCCAAACTAATATCCAAACCTGACAAAACCATACAATCCTGTGGTTCGGTAAGCAACCAGCGTTGACTGGATTTGCGTTTGTACAATTCCACATGTTTTCGGCATTGATCGACTAATAAATAATATTGCAAAGATTCGATACTGCGATACTGCTCGAATTTTCGGCCCCTGTCATAAGATTCAGTGGAGTCAGACAATACTTCTACAACCAACACGGGGTTTTCCACATATAGCCCATGGCGAATGCCCTTCTCGCATAATACCTGCACGTCGGGATAGCAGAACTTGTCGAAGTCACGGACATAGAGCTTCATATCCGCGCCATAAACACGACAGGGCTTGCCGCGCAGGGCGTTGACCAATGCAGCACCAATATTCATGGAAATGAGTGCGTGGCTTTCCGTGCCGCCTGCCATGGCAAACACTTCCCCTGCGTGATACTCGTAGCGTTGATCTTCCGATTGCTCCAACGCAAAATATTCTTCGTGAGTTAGGTAGCTTTGCCGCTGTATGAGTTGGGACGACATGGGTATTTTCTCTTAAATAAATTTTCTAGTGTTATGATTCTGTAATCGGTATAAACTCAACTTGCCGGTAAATTTCATCCGTCTCCAATGTAATATCCAAGTTTGACAAAACAAGTTTATCTTGCGATGCCATCAATACCCAGCGTTGACTGGAATCGCGTTCGTACAATTCCACATGTTTTCGGCCTTGATCGACCAACAAATAATACTGCAAAGATTCGATACTGCGATATTGCTCGAATTTTCGGCCCCTGTCATAAGATTCTGTAGAATCAGACAGCACCTCCACCACCAAAGCCGGGTTTTCCACATACAAGCCGTGGCGGATGCCTTGTTCGCATAGCACCTGAACGTCGGGATAACAAAATTTGTCATAGTCGCGGACATAGAGCTTCATGTCCGGGCCATAGACCCGGCAAGGCTTGCCGCGCAAGGCCGCACCTAGGCTAATGATGATGTTAGTGCCAATCAGAGCGTGGCTCTCCGTGCCACCCGCCATGGCGAACACTTCTCCGGCGTGGTATTCGTAGCGTTGGTCTTCCGCTTGTTCCAACGCAAAATATTCTTCGTGGGTCAGACGGTTTTGTTTTAAGACGGATGACATGGAATTGGCCTCTTCAGTCAGCAAAGTGGGATAAGCACATCATATTACTCTTTGGCTCTTAGCGTTGCGTCGTCGCGCCGTTGCGTGAGGAAAAAAATCTTCCCCCAGGGCAAAACCAAGCCGCATTGCGAGGGAAGAAAAAAGAATGTCTCACGCAACGACGCAACGTAAAAAAATAAATAGTGGCTTATGTCGATACAGGCGGCACACTACCTACCCAACCAGAGCCTTACCCCTTCTTCAACCGCATGACCCCCATCAGCTTGAGCATCACCCGTTCATAGGTGGGTTCGCTGATGCCTTTGCGCACCTTGCGCATGAAGTATTTTTCATAACCGATCTTGGCCCAATGCACCCATCGCCCGCCTGAAGACCATTGCACGTTGCGAGGCGGTATTTGCGGCATGGCCAAAAAGGCTATTCCCTTGTCACCAAAGTCAGCCAAGCACAAGGCATTCCAAGTGGCTTCGTGGGAGGGTTCCTTGCCGTCCAGTTGCTCGCGGATGTTATGGGCGGTGGCGGTCACCATGGACTCGATCATGTAGCCGGTCTTCGGCGTGCCGGTGGGAACCGGGGTCTGTTCCGACGGCGGAATGGCGATGCACACACCCACCGAATAGACGTTTTTATAGGTCGGGTTGCGCTGGTGCTTATCAACCAAGATGAAACCACGCGGGTTGACCAGCTTGTCCACACCGAACACGGCATCCACGCCTTTGAAGGCAGGCAGCATCATGCTGTGCTTGAAGGGCAGTTCGTGTTTCTTCTTTTCCTGGCCGTTTTCATCGACCTCGGTGACATACATCATGCCCGCTTCTATTTTGTCCACCTTGGCATTGCAAATCCAGTTGATGTGCTTGTCGCGCAATTCGCTTTCCAGCAAGCCTTTGGTGTCGCCGACTCCACCCAAGCCAAGGTGGCCGATGTAAGGCTCGGAGGTGACGTAGGTCATTTTGACCTTGTCGCGAATCTTGCGCCGGCGCAGATCGGTTTCGGCGATGAACAGATATTCATAAGCCGGCCCGAAACAGGAAGCGCCCTGCACCGCGCCGATGACGATGGGCCCCGGGTCTTGCACGAATTTGTCCCAAAACTCGCCGGATTCGCCCGCATGGTCCACATGGCATACCGAGTGGGTATGGCCCTGCGGCCCAAGCCCGGGGATTTCATCGAAGGCCAGCTTGGGGCCGGTGGCAATGACGAGGTAGTCGTAGTCGACAGTGTTGCCGTCCGCCAATTCCAACTGGTTGCTTTCCGGTTTCACCTTCGTCACTTTCTGTTGGATGAAGGTGATTTTTTTCTTCTTGAATACCGGCACCAGTTCGATTTTTAAATCACTCGGCTTGCGCCAGTTGACGGCGACCCAGGGATTGGACGGCACGAAATGGAAGGTGGGGGTGTCCGCGACGACGACGATTTCGTCCTCCTTGCGGGCGCTTTCCTTCATTTCGAAGGCCATGGGGATGCCGCCAATGCCGGCACCGATGATAACGATTTTAGCCATGATGATTCTCCGTTGTGGGTTGATGAATAATTGTCATTGTGGGTGGAACGGGTATTTAACCCTCTAAACCGGATGGTGCGCTGCCCGGCGACTGCTGTCGGTTGGCTGGACTTTTCAATGACAGGTTTCCCTGAAACCTGCCTTTTTTAAAAAGAACTCCAACGGGCAAATCTGCGTAAACCCGCTCTGCAACAGATTGGCCCCGACGAAAGCCGTGAACCAAAGCCAGTTGACGCTATGAAACATTGGGCTGCCCTGCACCCCTAGCGCCAAAGAAAGTAAAACAAAGGTTCCAGCGACAATTCTAACGATGCGATGGGTGGTCATAAGATGGTTTCTCCTCTTGATCCTAAAATTTAGATTTTAAATGAGCTATCTTGCCCATTTTTGTTGAACTTATAACTAACATGCTGACAAATGCTCGCTATATAAAAATAGCTCCATTGCCGCCATCCGAATAGCTCCAAGTTCTTCAATAGATTGAATTTCATCCAAAATAAAATCGTTTTTATTGTTGCGCAATTGCTCAAGAACAACAGTGTATGTTTCTGTGATTCGCTGTTTAATTTGTGTTAAATTGAAATGGTAAATTGGATCAAGCGAAATGATATTACCGCCCCCGTCAGTGAGTGACGCATTAAAGCTTGCAGGGCCATCACCACAACCAAGAATACGGCGTTTTAAATCCGTATCGGAAAGACTAAACATACTGACATATTCTTGGTAAGAACGTCCCCAAGGTACGACTTTATCGAGTGTAAATCCCATGTTACTGCCTAAAATTAGTTATCAAGGTACAGCTTACCGCATTTGCCTTTAAATTTCCAAACCTATGCATATTCTAACATTTGTAGCGTCAATACGGATTTGGCTTATATCTTCTATCCCGTCTGTGTCCTTGCGAGGTTTTATCGGTATCTTTTTGGTGAATCCACTGACCAAGACGAAACAGCACCATACCAGCGGCCAAGGTGGCAAACCCTAAGACAAACTCGAGATGCTTTTCCAGCAAGCCGTTCAAGTTCAGTAGCAGCGCAAGCGTCAGCGATTGGTACAGGACATAGCCGGCAACCAATATTACAAAGATTCCAAACAATCGACGCAGCACCGTCGCGCTGATTTGTTTTGACAGTGCCCCGCCAACAATGGCCCCGAGGATCGCCCCGCCGGTGACAATGGCGGTCAAATCAAGGTCGATGGAAACGTGGTTGGCATATCCCCCCAATCCAGCCATTGCATTCATGGCAATGACTAGCAAAGAAGTGCCAATCGCCGCCTGCATCGGCAGCCCCACCAGCATGACCAGGGCCGGTACGATGAGAAATCCCCCTCCCACGCCGACCAAACCGGTCAAGATGCCGACGAAGAAACCGTCGAACAGCACACGCGGAAAAGCAACCTTCAGAGGGCAAACCGCGCTGACATCCCGCATGGACGGGCCGGTGGCTGCTGATTGACGCACACGCAGCATGGCCAGACCCGTGATGAGCGCCACCAGGCCGAACAGTGCCATCAGCACATCGCTGGAAAAAAAGGCCGCCAGCCGCCCCCCGCCATAAGCGCCCAGCATTCCGGCCAGCCCGAAAAAGAAGCCGCTTTTCCAGCAGACGTATTTCCTGCGGGCGTGGGGGATGATGGCGATCATACTGGAGATGCCAACCACCACCAAGGAAGTCACTATCGCTATCTTCGGATCGATTTTGAGGACATACACCAGCATCGGGACGGTAAGAATCGAACCGCCTCCGCCAAGCAAGCCCAGCAAAAGCCCGATCAGTAAAGACAAACCAATTGCGAGCGTCATGGGGTCGCCTAGCCTTGCAACTCTAGTTTGGGCTGGCCGCAGGATTGATTGGCCGGTAGCGCTTGATCGATATATTTGGGATAGGCGAGCTTCAGATTCTTCATGATGCCGATAAACTCATCCCGTGATTTGCCGCCGCCAAGCCGGAGGTTCTTCGCCATCTCTTGTCGGATGGTCGAGACGGTGTTGCCGTCATAGTCATGTCCGGGGAAAACCAGCGTGTCGGCCGGAAGCGAGAACAGCTTGTTGTGAATGCTGTCGTACAGAAGCCCCGCATCGCCCTGCTGGAAATCGGTGCGCCCACAGCCGCCAATCAGCAAAGAGTCGCCAGTGAACACCCGGTCGCCAACCACGTAACTGACGCAACCCGCAGTATGCCCCGGAGTCGCGCGGACTTCGATTTCCAAATTTCCGACCTGCAACATCACGCCGTCGGTGACCAGAAGGTCGGCGCACAGTGCGCCAGCGTCCCGATGGACCACGCTCTTGCTGCCCAATTTCTCGCGAAGCAGCCCGGAACCGGTGATGTGGTCGGCGTGGACATGCGTTTCCAGCGTATAGAGTAGCTTTAGGCCGGCCTCATTGAGAAGGCGAAAGTAGGCATCGACCTCTGAAGCGACCGGGTCGATTAAAATAGCGCGTCTGCTGCGATCACAGCCAAGCAAATAAGTGTAGGTGAAGGTGTCGGGTTCGAACAGTTGCCTGAAATACATGGCTTGACTCCGTAAGTGTCGGTAAATAAGCAGATTGCTATTTTCCTTATACCATCAATTCCCATGCCAAGCTTTGATGTGGCATCATTCAGTTATAACCGATTGTTTTTAATTGTGCTTCAAGAGGGTTCTCAAGCTTTCCATGTTTCATATGACACGCGATTGAAATGCGTGATACGATGCAAGAAACATCATGAAACATTTTAATCCGCATCCCTATGAGCCAGTCCTCGCCTTTGTTTAACCGTTGGCTTAGCCAAATCGGCCCCGATACCGCATTGGAGGCGATCACCGACCTGATGGGTTCAGGTGTTGTTTTTGCCGTTGATTCCGAGGCAAAAATCCTATTCTGGAGCCGGGGTGCGGAGCGGCTTCTCGGCTTGCGCAGTGAACAGGTGATAGGCAAGCCTTGCACGGAAGCCATCCACTGTGAACAAGGCAATGATCCTTGCGGGCTTGCCGAACAGGGTGCCATCAAAGACCAATACATCAAAGTCAAACGCACCGGCGGCGGGAGTTTATCTTTTTTCCGCACCGCGCGCGCATTTTTTGATGCAAGCGGCAAATTTGCCGGGGCTTTCGAAGTGCTGCGTCCAGAATTGCCAATGCTGGCCGCAAGCCCGGCGCAGGAAGATGTGGAAAGCTTCCATGGCATCTTCTCGCGCGATCCGGCCATGAAAGAAGCGCTGAAAATCATCCGCAATGTTGCCGAAACGGAGACGACCGTCCTTATTCGCGGGGAGTCGGGCACTGGCAAAGAATTGGTCGCCCACGCCCTGCATATGGAAAGCCCTCGCCATGACAAACCCTTTTTAGCCGTCAATTGCGCCGCACTGACTCCCAGTTTGCTGGAAAGCGAGTTGTTTGGGCATGTCAGGGGTGCCTTTACCGGTGCGGTCAGGGATCGCTCCGGTTTGTTTCAGCGTGCGGACGGGGGTACGCTTTTTCTGGACGAGGTCGCGGAACTGCCCTTCGAACTGCAATCCAAGCTTCTCCGGGTATTGCAGGAGCGGACCTTCATCCCGGTGGGCAGCGACCGTACCCTAATGGTGGACGTAAGGATTATTGCGGCTACCCACCGTTCACTGCGGGAACAAGTCAAACTGGGAAATTTTCGCGAGGATTTGATGTACCGCCTGCGGGTGGTCCCAGTGTTTCTGCCGCCGCTAAGGCAACGCCGACTGGATGTTAGTTTTTTATTATGGCATTACATCGAACGCCACAATCCCCATGGCCCTAGGCGGATTGAACGCATTGAGCCGGAGGCAATGAGACGCTTACTGGACTACCCGTGGCCGGGCAATGTCAGAGAATTGCAGAACGTGGTGGAATATGCGTTTGCGGTAGGCCGGGGGCCTGAATTGACATTGGATGACCTGCCCCCCGAATTTCGTGAAACCCCGCCTGTTTCCGCCCCGCCATCAAACCCGTTTGGCAAACGTCCGCTTGCGGGTGATGAAGCGAGCCGTATACGCGAGGCACTGAAACTGGCAAACGGCCAAATTGAGGAGGCATCCCGGTCGCTCGGCATGAGCCGTGCCACATTTTGGCGAAAGCGCAAGAAATACCAACTATAGTTGCATTCTCCGAACGGAATGGTGGCATAAATCAATGCCATACAGGGACTTGTCATGCAGACTAGGGCCAATCAATGCAAACAATGCCGAAAATGGCTATCTATTTCAGGAAATTAAGCGCATCATGTACATGAACGAAACTCCAATCAATTTGAGGAACACAATCATGAAAACCCAAATGAAAGGCAGCAGCCCTCGCAAAGAAAGCAAGGGCAAGACAAAAAAGAAAACCAAATAAATATTTGGCTTTTTGATACCGGCGCATCCCCCCGCCAACCCAATCAGTTGATGAGTGGCTACGCCAAACCTTGAGGGTTACAAATGGCAAAAGTAGTGGATGCACCCCCTTGGTGGGGTTACAGTAAAGTACATGGTTGGGTAGTGCTCGACCGGACGCTTCCAAGCAATAAATCGGGTTTGGTTGCCGATTTCTTTTTCTGCCGTTGCAGCGATTGCTCCACCTTTGTCGATAAACGCAGCAAATGGGTGGCACCGCATTATGTCTACGCCTCCATCTACATTAGTTCTTTGGGGTCGCCCGACAGCGATGCGGCGGCGGCGGATTATCAACAGTTCAAGGCCCGATGGCCCGAATTTCAATCCGTCATCACCAAGCAATATGGGGAAAGGGAGGGCGAACGACTGCAGAAGGAGCATGAACGCGTGGCAGTGGAAGGGAACCGAAGGATAGTCAAAGTCAGGAGGTGACAACACGGCTAAGGGGTAGAAGGCCGGAATAAGCCTAGGAAATCCCCCCAACCCCCCTTTTGCAAAAGGGGGGTTGGGGGGATTTCCGGCATAACTTGAACAACTGCGGATTACCTCGCCAGAAACGCCCGCTAGTGCGGGTTTATTCCGGCCTACATCTTAAGCTTCATCGGCTCACTGTGTAACATCAACCAGTTATACATAATATTATGTCACAGGGCTAGGTTTCAACCGGATAACGCACGGAATCCAGCCGACGATGGGTGAGGACAGGGAATGCTTCCCGGTAATGTCGTTGACTATCCAAGTCGATTTCCGCCACCGCCACGCCGGGTTCAGTGCCCAACCTTGCCAACACCGTTCCCCACGGATCGACAATCATACTATTCCCATAGGTCTCCCTTCCGTTTTCATGCAGCCCGCCCTGCCCCGAAGCCACCACATAGGCAAGGTTCTCGACTGCCCGCGCCCGCAACAGCAATTCCCAATGCGCCGCGCCGGTCCTAGCGGTAAAGGCGGCAGGCACGGCAAAAATCTCCACACCCGCATCCGCCATTTGGCGGTAAAGCTCAGGGAAACGCAAATCGTAGCAGATGGTCACCCCCAGCTTGCCGAACGGGGAGTCTAAAATCAGGGGCATGCCACCCGCGTCAATCGTGGCGGACTCGCGATATTGCTCCTGGCTGCCCGGCACGTCCACATCAAATAGATGGATTTTGTCGTAGCGGCCCATCAGTGCGCCGGAATCGTCGAACACCAAGCTGCTGGCAGTCACCTTGCCGGGCGACGAGCGCAGGGGTATGCTGCCCCCCACTATCCAAACCCCCCAGGTCACCGCCAAATCGGCTAAAAAGTCTTGGATGGGGCCATTTCCCTCCATCTCGGCTATTTCAAGCTTGTCGGTTTCCTTTAGGCCCATCAAGGCAAGGTTTTCCGGTAACACAATAAGGCCCGCGCCCCGGTCGGCGGCTTTCGCCACCCGTTCGCTTACCATGCCAAGATTGGCTTTTACGTCGATGCCTGCTGCGAATTGAATCGCGGCGACGAGGTGTTTGCTCATAGGGTTGCTCCTGGAGTAAGTTGTTTATTTATTGATAGCCTAAGAACCCCGTCATTCCAGCAGGTTGGTGCTCTGCCCGTGTCGGCAAAGGGTTGCCGACCTACGGCTCTTCCTGCATTGAAACCGGTTCGCCTTCCTTGAACATCAGCAACTGGCCAGACGATAGTGGGGTCCAGACTTCGTTATCGGTCAGGGGAAAAGACGCTATCACCGCCACCTTGTCGTTAACCCCTGCAACTTGGCTAAAGTCCACGGTGATGTCCTGGTCGATGAGGTGTGCGTCACCAAAAGGGGCTTTGCGCACAATGTAATGCAAGTGGGTGGAACAATAGGCGAGCAGGAATTCACCATTGGACAACAGGAAATTGAAGTTTCCATGCGCTGCGACTTCACCCGCCACGCCTTCGAGAAATCTGTAAATTCCCTCACTGCCCGGATAGCCGCATGGAAATTCCCGCCATAAGCGTTCCAACAAATGGCAGAAAGCCAGCTCACTGTCAGTTTGCCCGACGGGCCGGAATAATTCGAGCGTATCCGGGTGGAAGTTCTCCAAGTTCCCGTTGTGGGCAAAAATCCAGTAACGTCCCCACAATTCGCGTTGGAACGGATGGCAGTTTTCCAACGTGACCAGACCTTGGGTCGCTTTGCGAATATGGGCAATGACATTTTTCGAGTGAATCGGATATTTGCGCACCAGTTCCGCCACTGGGGACTCGATGGTCGCTTTGGAATCCAAAAACACCCGGCAGCCATTGCCTTCGAAGAAAGCAATGCCCCAGCCGTCGCGGTGGTGGTCGGTCAGGCCACCGCGCACATGGAAGCCTTCAAAGGAAAAGCAAATATCGGTAGGCACGTTGCAATTCATGCCGAGCAGTTGGCACATGGGTTTCTTCCCGTCTGGTTCACTCGTTTATCGTAGGGATCATACCGCAAAAAACCGTTCAGCTAATCAACCAGTGGCTACCAACAGCAATTCTCACCTGGGCGCGAACCTGCTTGGCGTTGGCGGGTTAGGTGCGCATACCGCCAAACTTGAGGCTTGTGTGGGCCTTGCCGCGCACCGCAACCCGCCAACCAGCCCCTACGGCGATAAAACTGCTATGCACACTTGCGAACCGATTATGGCTAGATATCTAAATCCCGTCGATAAGCAGCGCTCAAACAATAGAGATATTTAGATGGTTTATCCGCCCTTTTTTTGACAATGAGATCAAGTAGCCGTAACTTTTCAAGACGATAATAGAGTTCGCTATCTTTGTAACCAGAAAAATGATCAAGTATCGTTCCCCGCTCAACCATGTCTCCAAGGTTAGGTGTATTATAACTGATAAACTGAAGAATTGCACTTTGCTCATTTCCGCAGCTTTTAATGCGAGCAGTAAAACTCTGCATAAGATCATTTTTGAGGCTTGGAATACTTTCTCCTAATACATCTAATACCGGGTTATCTGAACGGTCTGGGTCAATCTCAATGCTCCGCAGATAATTTTTGATACCTTGGATAAGTTTTTCTTTTCCATCAGGCCATGCACCATAAATTATTGTGCGATAGATTCGCAGATCAGACGGTATGTCATCTATGCTCTGTGCGATTAAGATCGTCCGTTGGCTCAACACATGTCGCACACCGAGTTCATAGAATACATTGGGGTTTTGGTTAGTCAGAACCGCAATTACAATGTGCGATTTGGCAATGTATTCAAAGATGTCCCGAATGAATGAGCCGGTACGGTTAATTTCGTCTGCACGAACCGCTGTCAGGCCAAAATTGCCACCGTCTACGGCGGGTCGTATTGCGTCTTCCAAAATCGCTCGGAACCTCTGATAGTCCTCCGTACCCTCTTTGCAAATCGGTGAAACCACAAAACAACATTTGTCAAAGCTAAAATCAGCATTTTTCATAGTTTTTCTCCTCATGAAGTGCCAGTAAGTAGTATCCCGCCTATCAGGCTTTCATCGCCTCGACGCGAGCCGTGCGGGCTTGGGCGAGCATCCAGTGTTATGTAAGTGTTTGATTCAAGATACACATCAACCCGCAGATTCACCTCCCTGTGACTGGATTCCGGCAGTCCATGCCGGAATGACGGGCCTCTTACACTTGTGTATAACGGCGAGAGTTCCAGCTTGGGAATGCGGCCTTGGAAGCTCCGGCTTCACGAGGAACGTCAAGCTAGTGCCCCAACCGCTTTAAATTGACAGACCGAAGGGATTGGGTTGTCATACCGGCCTTGCCTCTTGTCTGGAGACCAAAGCCATGCCCCGTTACATAGTCCGCCTGACGGAAACCGAGCGCCAACAATTGGAGCAGATG
>CAIODU010000086.1 GCA_903857165.1 uncultured Methylococcaceae bacterium
CGTCTGGCGCATGGATGAACAAAGGCACAACCCGCCCCGGTGTTTGCATGGCTTTACACAATGCGGTATTGTCTGCCAAGCGCAAATCGCGGCGAAACCATAGAATAGTCGTATTCATATATGATTTAATCCACAGAAAATGGAACCCAGCAAATGATCGAATCCGGCGGTCATTATTTTTCCTTATCCTTGCGGAGACACCTTTGAAGACCTTGAACACAATAATTTTGTCCTTGCTCGCTTCGGCCTGTCTGTCCGATTGCTCCAGCCCAGTCGACGCGGAAACCCAAGCAAAGGCCCGCGCGGTGTCGTTGGCTAAGGCCGTCAGGGAGCCTAAGTACAGTTACGCTACCGAGGAAGGGCAAACTTCCGAATCCATCGAATCTAATAACGAAGAACCCGTAGAGCGGGAAAGCGCAACAAAAGACGACTGACTAGCCTGTTGATTTTGCCATCCGATCAATCCCCTTTACGCTGGGATTTTTTCAATAAATTCTCCGCATAGCGGATCGGCAAGGCGTAAGTGATGCCGCTAGGTTTCGACAGAAGGGTTTCTTTGGTTTCTTGGACGAAAACCTTGTTGATGATGCCAATGACATTGCCACTGGCCGGATTGTACAGCGGGCTGCCGCTATTGCCGGGATAGGCGGTCGCGTCGAGTTGGAATACGTCGTAGGGGTCTTGCAAGCGATCGATGACGGCGTTGCTCAGTTGTCCGGCGCGTTGCAGAGGGATTGCCGAGGGGGTGATGGCGGAGATCATGGCGCGGTGGGTGGCAGGGTGCAACCCCAGCACCACGCCGATGGGGTAACCGGTAAATGCGTAGGCTTCCCCCTCGCGCACCTTGTCGGAATTGCCCATGCTCAATGCAGGCAATGGATTGCCGGCGATTTTCAACAGGGCCATGTCATGCTGCCCGTCCTGTTCGACAACTTCTGCCGGGCGGAGGATTTCCTTGCCCGCCTCCCGGACAAACACCGCTAACATTTCCAGTTTCCGGGTGTCCATGGCCGTTGGCAATACATGAACATTAGTCAAGACATGCAGTCCGTCGCCAACCACAAAACCGGTGCCTTTGAAATCGACCGCCGGGGTGCGGGTTCTTTGGTAAGTGCCTATTCCAACGATGCTGGGCTTGATTTTTTCAACCGTATCGGCAAGCTCATCCCCATCGGCCATTCCCCAATTCACGGCCAACAGCCATGAGGTACACAACACCCTTAGCTTGGGAGTTCCCATGAATACACGCTATTGCTTGCTCTGCTCAGTGACTTTGACCCCAACCTTATCACGCAGATAATCCAAGAACGCGTTGAATTCGGCCTGTCCCGCATTCTTGCTCAGATAATCCTTAGCCATTTCCAATTCCTTCGCATCAACCGAGGCTGCTGAACCATCTTTGACTTCGGTCAATATGAACACTACCTGTTCCCCGTTTTCCATGACTGCCGAAGAGGGGTTTGACTTGCCTCCCTGAGGCCGGGGAAACTTATTCACCGCCTTAATCAAAGCGGGTGGCAAATCAGTTTTGCCGGACAGCTTGACGGTGGACTTATTTACGCCTACGCCAATTGATTTGGCCGCATCGGCAAGGGGCTTACCCTGTTTCACATCCGCCAATAATTGTTCTGCCTGCTTGCGAACCCCGTCCTGGGCCATTTTGCCGCGAAGCTTGGCGATGATTTCCGCTTTCACATCCGCCAGCGGCTTGTCCGAAGCGGGCTGATGCTCCTTTAGGTGGAACACGTAGACCTTGTCACTACCGACCTCCAAAGCCGGGCTGTTCTTACCTTCCAGCACATCTTGGGCGAAAGCGGCGTTTCTTAATGATGCCTCGGTCGTTACGCCGACACCGGTGTCCCTTGTGAATAGCCCGGTTTGGGCAATTTTCAGGTTTAGGTTCTTGGCCAATGGCTCCAAACCGTCGTTATGCTCGAAGCTCATTTCATCCAGCTTCTGTTTGGCTTCGTAAAATTTATTTTCCGCCGCATTGCGCCGAAAACTTTTATCAAGTTCGGCACGGACCTCTTCAAACTTTTTCGTGTTGGCAGGAACCAATTCTGTCACTTTGATCAGGTGGTAACCGAAGGGTGTCTTCACTGGCTGGGATATTTCCCCCTTGGCAAGGACAAAAGCTGCAGCAGCCAAATTAGGGTCCATTGTCTCCTTGGTGACTACCCCCAAGTCGCCGCCTTTCTCGGAGGAAACTTTATCGTCAGAATTTTCCTTGGCGAGTTTGGAAAAATCCTCCCCCTTGGCCAGTCGCTGCCGCAATCCCTCGACCTTGCCTAGTGCCGCCTTGGCATTGTCTTCCTTGTCCATGTCAGCGGCAATCAATATATGGCTGACATTGCGTTGCTCGGGGGTGCCATATTGCGCTTTTTGCTCCTCATAAAGAGTCTTCAACTCCTCCTCGGTCGGTTGAAAATCACCGGAAACATCGTCTATGCTTAGGCTAATATATTCCACCGAGACCATTTCTGGATTTTGGAAAAGGCTTTTGTTTGCTTGGTAATAGGCTTCAATATCCTTGTCCAAGATTTCCCCATCGGCCTTTTTCAGTGGGATGGTGAAATATTCAATCTGCCGCTCTTGGTTTCTAAAGCGGTAGAAGTTATCAAGTTGTAATTTGGTTACAATGGCCGTGTCGGTGACGCCACGGACAAATTGTTCATTCAGTAATTGCCCTGCCACTTGTGAGCTAAATTGCTGGGGGGTCATGCCCTGGGAGGCGACTACGGACTTGAGCCTGTCTTTATCGAACTTGCCATCAGACTGAAAATACGGCTGAGACTGGACATACCCGCGAATTTCCGCATCGCTAATCGCCAAGCCTTCATTGTGCGAGGCTTGTGTGATCAATTCGAGGTTAATCACTTGTTCCAGTGCCTCGTGCCTAAGCTGTTTCTCGTCGTAGTCCGAAGACCCCATTCGGGCAACTAGGCTTTCATAGGCCCGGTTGACATCTCTCTCGAAAATATCCCGTTCTCCAACGACAGCGACGGGTTTTTCTTGGCCACCGTCGAAATAGTTATTGATTCCCCACAAGCCGAATGGAACGCCCACGAAAAGTAACATGACCCAGGCAAATATACCATGTGCTTTGTCTCTAATCGCTTGCAACATAAGCCAGAACCTTATCTTTTTGTTTTAACTGCATTGGAATTCTTTGCGCACACAAAAAACCCCGTGACTATAAATGTCCGGGGCTTTATGTCGATATGGCGGAGCGAACGGGGCTCGAACCCGTGACCCCCGGCGTGACAGGCCGGTATTCTAACCAACTGAACTACCGCTCCAGTTACTTTAGTGGTGGGTGCTGTAGGGATCGAACCTACGACCCTCGCCTTGTAAGGGCGATGCTCTCCCAGCTGAGCTAAGCACCCGTCATCCTTTTACTAATCTGGTTATTGTAACGCATCTTTCAGCGCTTTGCCAGCTTTAAATGAAGGAATTTTTGCCGCTTTGATGGTTATGGCATCGCCGGTCTGTGGGTTGCGCCCTTGCCGCGCCTCCCTGTCCTTTACTGCGAAAGTACCAAAACCCACCAAGGAAACCGTGTGCCCTCTTTTCAAGGCTTCCGTAATGGCCTCAATCACGGCTTCCAGTGCGCGCCCCGCGTCCGACTTTGTCAGATCGGCTGATTCGGCAATGGCTTCTATAAGTCCCGACTTGTTCATTCACTCCCCCTGTCGATCATTGATAATTACGTTTTTAAGTTGTATTCCGCCAAATTTCCGCACTGCCCTAAGCTGCTATGCCAGAAAGCTTTTGCGCACCAATTTAGCAGTAGGGCAAATCCACTGTCAAGGCGCAGACAAAGATATTCATCGCCAATGGCCGGTCTGCCCGCAGTGCATAGTTTGATGCTTGCCATTTTGACCGAATGGTGCTTGTTGACATAGCCCCCAAAACGGTTCAATGGGCTGTGATTACATTGACGGAAGTTTGCTTTCCTGAACAATCCGGATCGACAACCACCGGAATTTTTGGCAGGGGTTCGGGCAATCTTTGTAGGGCGACAGCCAACACCTCGTCAATCCAGCGCACACAGATGATCTTTAAATCCTGCTTGATGTTCTCCGGAATCTCCGTCAAATCCTTTTCATTCTCCTTCGGGATAAGCACGGTGTCAATGCCGCCTCGATGCGCGGCAAGCAGTTTTTCCTTAAGGCCACCGATGGGAAGCACTTCTCCACGCAAAGTAATCTCCCCTGTCATGGCGACATTGGAGCACACGGGAATTTTGGTCAGCGCGGAAACCAAGGCCGTACACATTCCGATGCCGGCACTGGGACCGTCCTTCGGCGTGGCGCCTTCCGGAACATGGATATGGACATCATTCTTCTGGTAGAAGGCGGGATCGATGCCAAGCACTTCCGAACGGCTGCGGGTCACCGTCATCGCCGTGTGTATCGACTCCTGCATCACTTCGCCAAGCTTGCCGGTGAAGGTCTGCTTGCCGGTCCCTGTCATGATCGCCGCCTCGATAGTCAGCAACTCACCCCCCACTTCAGTCCATGCCAAACCGGTCACTTGTCCGACCGCATCGTTCTCTTCCGCCCTGCCGTAACGGAAGCGCTCGACCCCCAAATATTGGTCGAGATTGTCTTCAGTCACGGTAACCCGATCAGTGGATGGCTTGAGCACCAAACCCTTGACGACCTTGCGGCAAATCTTGGCGATGTCACGCTCCAAGTTGCGCACACCCGCCTCACGGGTGTAAAAGCGGATGATTCCGCGCACAGCCGACTCGGTAATGTCTATCTCGCTTTCCTTCAAGCCGTTGTTTTTGATCTGCTTGGGGATAAGATAGCGCAATGCGATGTTGATCTTTTCTATTTCCGTGTAACCGGCAATGCGGATGACCTCCATCCGGTCTAACAGGGGGGCGGGGATATTCATCGTATTGGCCGTGGCGATGAACATGACCTCCGACAAATCGAAATCAACCTCTAGGTAATGGTCGTTGAACGTGTGGTTCTGTTCAGGGTCCAGCACTTCTAGCAGGGCGGAGGCAGGGTCTCCGCGAAAATCCTGCGCCATCTTGTCGATCTCATCCAGCATGAACATCGGATTGCGGGATTTCACCTTGGACAGATTTTGCAGTATCTTGCCCGGCAGGGAGCCAATGTAAGTACGGCGATGCCCGCGAATCTCAGCCTCGTCGCGTACACCCCCCAAGGCCATGCGGACATATTTGCGGTTGGTTGCCTTGGCGATGGATTGGCCCAACGAGGTTTTCCCCACGCCTGGCGGGCCGACCAAGCACAGGATGGGGCCTTTCAGCTTCTTAACACGGTTTTGCACCGCCAGATATTCAAGTATGCGTTCCTTCACCTTTTCCAACCCGTAGTGCTCTTTTTCCAAGATTGCCTCGGCCTTGGTCAGATCCAAGCTCACCTTGGTCCGCCTTTTCCAAGGCACGCCGACCATCCAGTCGATGTAATTGCGAACTACTGAGGCTTCCGCCGACATGGGCGACATCAGCTTCAGCTTGTTCAATTCAGCATCGGCTTTGGCGCGGGCGGCCTCGGGCATCCCGGCCTTTTCGATTTTGCGGGCGAGCTCCTCGATTTCGTTAGGCACATCTTCCATTTCCCCCAGTTCCTTCTGGATTGCCTTCATCTGTTCGTTAAGGTAGTACTCGCGCTGGTTTTTTTCCATCTGCTGTTTGACGCGGCCTCTGATGCGCTTCTCCATCTCCAGCATATCGACCTCGCTTTCCATCAGCGTCATCAGTTTTTCCAAGCGGCCGGCGATATCGTCCATTTCCAAAATCGCCTGTTTTTCCTCGATCTTGATGGTCATGTGGGCCGCTATCGTATCGGCCAGACGACTTGAGTCGTCAATGCCGGACAGTGAATTGAGTACCTCGGGCGGAATACGCTTGTTCAGCTTCACATACTGGTCGAAGGCATTGACGGCCGTCCGCGACAACACCTCGATCTCTTGATCGTTCAGATCCAACTGGTCAATCAAGGGGGAGACGATGGCTACATAATGCTTGCCCACAATACGGTATTTTTCAACTTTACAGCGCTGGCTGCCCTCAACTAGGACTTTGACCGTGCCATCCGGCAATTTCAACAATTGCAGGATGTTGGACAGGGTTCCCACCTCGAACAAATCCTGAAACCCAGGGTCGTCGTTCTCCGCGTCCTTCTGTGCCACCAGCATGATCTGCTTGTTTTCCCTCATGGCGCTTTCCAATGCCTGGATCGACTTGTCCCGGCCAACAAACAGCGGAATGACCATGTGCGGATAAACCACCACATCCCGCAGCGGCAGGACAGGCACCATTTTTTCCGCTTGAGAGTCATTTTCGGGCAATTTTTTTTCCATAGGGAGAAACCTTCAAAGTAACTAGGGATCGATCAGACGAAAATTCGACTTGGCCTAATATTTTAAGCGCAAGGCCAAGCCAGTGATACCTCATCTTGAGCCATGAGGAACGCTGTGTAGTGGGAAAAGCGCGAATACTTTTGTGGGATTCTATTCTGCCGAAGCCACAAGCTTTTCTTCGCTTTTATAGATCAGGTAAGGTTGGGCTTCGCCCTTGACGACTTTATCATCAATAACCACCTTGGATATATGGTCTGTGGAAGGCAACTCATACATTGTATCGAGCAGAACGTGTTCAAGTATGGTGCGCAGCCCCCGCGCCCCCGTCTTCCTTTCCATTGCCCGCTTCGATATCGTTTTGAGGGCGTCTTCACGGATTTCAAGATCGCAGCCTTCCATCTCAAACAATTTTTTGTATTGCTTGACGAGGGCATTCTTAGGTTCAGTCAATATTTTCACCAGCGCGTCTTGGTCCAGTTCCTCCAAAGTGGCGACGACGGGCAAGCGTCCGACGAACTCGGGAATCAACCCATACCGTATCAAATCCTCCGCCTCCACATCCGCCAGCACTTGACCCACGTTGCGCCGCTCATCCTTGCTCTTGACCTCGGCTGAAAAACCGATGCCCCCTTTCTCCGAGCGCGCACTGATGATTTTGTCCAGCCCGGCGAATGCACCGCCGCAAATAAACAGGATATTGGCCGTGTTGACTTGCAGGAATTCCTGCTGGGGATGCTTGCGCCCGCCCTGCGGAGGCACTGAGGCGACGGTGCCCTCAATGAGTTTAAGCAGTGCCTGCTGTACGCCTTCGCCTGAAACGTCGCGGGTGATGGAGGGATTGTCGGACTTGCGCGAGATTTTGTCTATCTCGTCAATGTAGACAATCCCCGACTCGGCTTTCGCCACGTCGTAATCGCATTTCTGGAGGATTTTCTGAATGATGTTCTCCACGTCCTCACCCACATACCCCGCTTCGGTCAGCGTGGTGGCATCGGCGATGGTGAAAGGCACGTCCAGAAGCCGCGCCAAGGTTTCAGCAAGCAAAGTCTTGCCCGACCCAGTGGGCCCGATCAACAGTATATTGCTTTTGGCCAGTTCGACCTCCTGCTTTCTGCCCTGTGATCGCAACCGCTTATAGTGGTTGTATACGGCCACTGCCAAAATACGCTTGGCCTTTTCCTGGCCGATGACATATTCGTCGAGCACATTTTTTATTTCCTTAGGCTTGGGCAGTTTATCCGAGTTTCCAGAAACGTTGTCCTGCAACTCCTCGCGAATGATGTCGTTGCACAACTCAACGCATTCGTCACATACGAAAACGGCCGGCCCCGCTATGAGCTTTCGAACCTCATGCTGGCTTTTTCCGCAGAAAGAACAGTACAGAAGCTTTCCGCTCCCTTCCTTGCCGCTTTTATCGTCACTCATTGCTACCCCCTAAGATCAATCGTATGTCCGACACGGTTATCAGGCCATCTCTACATCGTTCACATCGACCGATGGCATTTCGGCCACAAGAAAAAACATATTTCAAAACTGGCAACCTGACAAATCAGCTCGCAGATGCCTGGCGGTTGGCTAGGACTTTGTCGATTAGACCATATGAAACGGCATCTTCACCACTCATAAAGTTATCACGATCCGTATCAACCTGTATCTTATCAAGTGGCTGCCCCGTGTGCTTGGCAAGAATCTTGTTGAGCCGATCGCGCACTGCGAGGATTTCGCGCGCATGGATATCTATATCACTGGCCTGGCCTTGGAAACCGCCCAATGGCTGGTGGATCATCACCCTGGAATGAGGCAGGCAATGGCGTTTGCCCGCTGCCCCGCCCGCCAACAGAAGCGCCCCCATACTGGCCGCCTGACCGATGCAAAGGGTACTGACATCGGGCTTGATAAATTGCATGGTGTCGTAAATGGCAAGGCCAGCAGTCACAATGCCGCCAGGGGAGTTGATATAGAGATGAATATCCTTGTCTGGATTTTCCGACTCCAAGAACAACATCTGTGCCACAACCAGATTCGCCATGTAATCCTCGACCGGACCCACCAGAAAGATAACCCGCTCCTTCAATAGGCGTGAATATATATCGAAAGCCCGTTCCCCGCGTGCGGACTGTTCTATGACAATGGGTACAAGCCCACCCGTAGCGTGGATTTCATTTTGCTTCATACTATCACTCGGTAAAATATTCATTCAACATCAGTCTTAGACGGCTTGGGAGGGGTGTTGCATCAGATCATTGAAGCCGATGCTTGTTTCAGTGACTTTTGCCCTTTCGAGAATAAGATCGACAACTTGGTCTTCCATGACCTTGCCCTGCACCGGTGCCAATTGATCACGGTTGGCATAGTACCAGCTAACCACCTCTTCGGGGTGCTCGTAACTCAAAGCCAGATCCTCAACGGTGCTGCGCACCCTCCCCGCATCAACGACCACTTGGTTCACCTCGACAATTCGGTTAATCAGCAAACCAAGCGCCACCCGACGACGGGACAAGGGCACAAAATACGCTTTTGCCGAGGACTCATCAAAGGGCTGGTTGCGTTTTTGAGCCTCCTCTTTGTAGGAATTGATCAGACTTTTTAATTCTCCATTCACCAAAACGGCTGGCAGGCTTAAGGATTCATTCTTCCGAAGCAACTCCTCCATGACCGAATTCTTAGTTCTTGCATTCAAAGCCCGATTCATTTCCCGCACCATGCTGGTCTTGATTTCCTCCCGGAAGGCGTCAGCATCGCCGTCACCAATGCCGAATGCCTTCAGAAATTCGGCATCCAAATCGGGCAACACACTTTCTTCAATGTTGACCACTTCGACCGAGAACTCCCCGGTTTTACCGGCCAGCTTTTCAACACTATACTCCTGCGGAAATTCCAGACTGAACATTTTGCCTGAACCGACGGCAACACCAATGAGTTCTTGCTCAAACCCTTGAATCAATTGGTTGGAACCGAGTATAACGGGATGATTCTCCACTTTGCCATTGGTAAAGTTTTCCCCTCCTGACTGGCCTTCGAAATGGATGGTCACACGGTCGCCGAGCGCGGCGGGGCTTCCAATTGCCCGCCATGTCTTGCGCTGTTCGCGAAGACGCAGCAACATGGCCTCCAAATCCCCGTCGGTCACTTCGGATACGAACCGATCGACTTCCATGAGTTCCAAAGGGAATAGGACAAATTCGGGCATCACTTCAAAATCAGCCACATACTTAAGCCCTTCACCTTCGGCCGTTGTTTCGTGGGTGATTAGCGGATCCGACACCAGCCTTAGCTTTTCCTCGCGCACGGCATCATAAAAACTTGACTTGGTCAATTCTGCCAGAACCTCTTCACGAACCCCTAGGCCGTATCTCTTCTGCAGTAGGCTCTGTGGCGCCTTGCCCGGCCTAAAACCATCAAGCTTGACTTTGCCCGCCATGGACTTGAGGCGCTTTGACACTTGTTCCTGAATTTTTTCTTCGGGAACCTGAACCGTCATCTTTCTGCTTAATTCGGCGGTTCTTTCAATGGAAACTTGCATGTATTGTTCCTTAAACTGAACTTTTGGAGAAAATCTCGCAATTGCGGACACACACGGCACATCAAACCTCATCCCAGCCGCATAAGGGCCGACCGGGAACACGGCCAGATCTGGCCTAGGGCGCATTTTGCATTTTATTGTGGTGCGAACGGAGAGACTCGAACTCTCAAGGGTTACCCCACTGGAACCTAAATCCAGCGCGTCTACCAATTTCGCCACATTCGCTTGTGAAATTTTTGTCGGATTATACCCTAGTTAATTGGCTTTTGCCGACGCTAAAGCAGCACGGATGCCTGCCAAGACGGGCTAGCCCGCAAATCTGCATTGGCAAAAACAGGCGTTTCCAGCATCGCAGGCTGACATTATAGGTTCACCTCGCGATTTTTTCATCTTTCCCAATGATCCTGCAACCATCGCCAAGGCTAATGGAGTGATTTTTGACCGCCCTTTTTGCCATTTTACCTCTGCCTTTTCACCGCGAACCGGCGGCGCATCCCCTCAGCCTTGCAAACCCTTCGCTGCCAATATCACTGCGGCAAGCCAGTGCGCTAAATTTTGTGTTAATCAGTGCATTTTTACTTGCCATTTAGCACTCGCGTGGATATATTGACCATCCTGACACCGCATCTTGGTCATCATCATTGAAATAAACTGTTAATAATCCATGACAGGCCATACGCCAACCGATCCGCCGAAATCATATGACGAAGAAGGCGTCATTAAGTTTGATCTGAAATTCAACCATGCCCCGCCCCAAGCATTGGAAAGCATTGTGGAGTTGGACGCTTGGAGGCAAATCCTTCATAGCCTCGGACTCACTGGCCGCGATTCAAACCGTTACCAAGGCTTGGCCTACGGAAATGTCAGCAGGCGCACCGGGACAAAAAGTTTCATCGTCAGTGGAACGCAAACAGGGCTGAAAAGCCGCCTTTCCCCCGTTGATTATTGCCTTGTCTTGGATTTTGACCTGGGAAAAAACCGTGTACAAGCAGCGGGCCCCATCAAGCCATCATCAGAAGCCTTGACACATGGGGCGATATACGCCGCGAACCCGCATATAGAATGCGCACTCCACGCCCACTCGCCGATAATATGGCGGAATGCCTTGAAGCTTGGTATTTATCAAACTGACCCATCAATTGCCTATGGCACGCCGGAAATGGGGCAAGCAGTGGGGCTTGCCGCAAGGGACTTTAACGTTGGAGTTATTGCAATGGGGGGGCACGAAGACGGTGTCGTCTCCTTTGCCGATACTGTCGGGCAAGCTGCCATCGAATTATTGAAATGCCTTGCGAAGGCAGAGGAACTCGAACTCCTAGCCTCTTGGAAAGCGCAGACGGCCAATCAGACCGGATGATGATGCAAAGCCAACCAGATTGTCTCACCCTCAGCTTGCGTCCATTCCACCCTATGCCGCTTATGCGCGGGGAGATAAAGGTAATCTCCTTCCACCAATACACGGGCTGCCTCCCCCTCAATCAGCAACCCTGCCGAACCCTTGAGTAAAAGAACCCATTCGGCATGGCCTTGATCGCACCACTCCCCCTCCCCTGTGGCTTGCCCATGGGAAATGATGCGCTCCAGTTTGAAATCCGCGCATTGCAGAAGCGTTTCAAAATGTTCACGGCCGATGTCAATCGGCAAACGTGCAAAAATATTTTGTGTTTTCATCGAACCGGCCCTATTCGGCAAAGCCCTTCGCAAGCGTTCCTCCTATGCAGGAAGCGCCCTTGCGGAAGGCTCTGAGCCTTTGTGCTTTTCAGTTCTGCGATAACGTTTGCGATCCGCAAAAACGGTGGAACGATTGAACTTGTGAGCATACCGGGCAACAGGGCTTCTCGCCCCAGTGTTATCCCGCCTTGATTTTTTATCCATGACCAACCCCTTTATTGACAACTAAAAAACTTTACGGCTTGCCCCTATAATAACTGGTGAAACGTTTTACAATGAAAGACGCTTACCGAAATCACAGGCCCCCATTGCCACTAGGACAAGGAGAGCCTATGCTACTCGAAGCAATCAGAGTAACCTACTATTTTTTTGTCATACCTCAAATTCTTCGATCTGATGCCCTTGCTCAATGAGTTCGCGCAACCATTTCGGCTTCATGCCGCGTCCGGTCCACTGATTTGATGGATTGGCCTGATTTTGGTATTTTACAGCAACCTTCCTACCCTTCCTCGGAGAAATCTTGCCAGTCTCTGTGATTTCCACATTAACACCGATTGTGCCAGCGATTTCCCGGATTTTCGCGATACCTTCCTTGCGCTTACCCTCTTGCCGGGAGAGAAGCGCCTTTTGGGCGTTGTCGATCACGGCAGCGAGTTCGGATTCGGAAAGGTCATGCAAATTAGTCTTCATAAGGAACCTCGTTCAAATTAAAGGAGTAGTAAATCTATCTAACACAAGTTCGTATTGTATTAGAATCCTTTAAGAATATAAACCAAAATAACTATCCATATCACATGAATAGGCCAAGCCCGCCCCCTTCGCTGCCCCCACCCACCATCGCATCATCACCTTGTACGCAGGTGTGGCGCGAGTTACACGGGTGTGGCGACTCGCTAATCCTGGCAGAATCGGCGAAATCCGACCACCGACTCCACCTTGTGGTCACCCCTGACATGCAAACCCTGCTCAGGCTGGAACATGAGCTGCGCTTTTTCCTCGGGGGCGAATTGCCGGTTTTACAATTTCCCGACTGGGAAACCCTACCCTACGATGTGTTCTCACCACTGCCGGAAATTATCTCCCAAAGGATCAAAACGCTGGCACAATTGCCCACGATCCGCAGAGGTGTGCTAGTGGCAACCGCTGCCACCCTGATGCAAAAGCTGGCACCAAGAACCCATATCTTAGCCAACAGCACTATTATGTCCGTGGGCGGCATACTAAAAATGGACACAACACGTCTGCGCTTGGAAAGCGTAGGTTACCAATGCGTTTCCCAAGTCATGCAGCATGGTGAATTTGCCATACGCGGCGCGATTCTCGACCTATTCCCCATGGGCAGCGCGATGCCTTATCGCATTGAGTTGTTTGATGAGGAAATTGAGTCAATCCGTACCTTCGACCCGGAAACCCAGCGTTCCAAGGAAAAAGTAGGCTCAATCAACCTGTTTCCCGCCCGTGAATTCCCGTTCGACGAGGAAACGGTAAAACAGTTCCGCCACAGATACCGCACCCAATTCCCGGACATCCCATCAAGCAACGCCCTTTACCAAGATATCAGAAAAGGAATAGCGCCCGGAGGTGTGGAATATTATCTGCCTTTGTTTGTGGAACGCACCGAAACCCTATTTGATTATCTACCCAAGAACACCCTCTTCGTCTTGCAAGGTTCAGTGGAAAGCGCGGCGGCGCATTTTTTTGAGGAAACCCAAAACCGCTATTTGTTGCGCAAGGGCAATATTGACCGACCGGCCTTGCCGGTCGGCACACTTTATTTAAGTACGGAAGAATTGCGCACTAGGCTGGAGGAATACCCCAAGGTACTTATCCCTTCGGACACTATTGATGAAACCCCATTCCCATCAATCAGTTTTGCCTGTCGCGCCCTTCCCAATCTTGCCATTGACGCCAAGCAAAAACAGCCGGCCCAGTCATTGTGGGATTTTCTTCAAGCATTTAAGGGGAAATGTTTATTTGTCGCGGAAACCGCCGGACACCGCGAAGCCCTGTCAGACACCTTAAGCAGATACTCGATAAAGCCGCAGGTCATTGAAACTTGGAAGGACTTCACCGAGGCCGACAACGGGCTGTGCCTGCTTGTGGCAGCGTTGGATCACGGCCTTTGGCTGACTGACCCACCGCTTGCCATCATCACCGAAACCCAGCTTTCTGGCGAAAAAGTTCAGCAGCGCCGCCGACGCAAAGTGGTCGAAAGGGACTTGGGCACATTGATGCGCAATCTGGAGGAAATGGAAATCGGCTCGGCAGTGGTGCACCAGGAACATGGGGTGGGGCGCTTTCTTGGTTTGCAAAGGCTGATCGTGGGCGGAACCGACGCGGAATTCCTCGCGTTGGAATATGCCAACAACGACAAACTCTATGTCCCGGTTTCATCACTCCACTTGGTCAGCCGCTACAGCGGTGCCAGCGAAGAAGGTGCGCCCTTGCACAGGCTTGGTGGCGAGCATTGGGGCAAGGTCAAGCGCAAGGCGATGGAACGCGCACGGGATGTGGCCGCCGAATTGCTGGAAATTTACGCCAAACGCGAGGCCAAGAAAGGGTATGCCTTTAAAACGCTGACCGAAGATTATGCAGCCTTCTCTGCTGGATTCCCCTTCGAGGAGACCCCGGACCAGGAAAACGCCATTCTCGACGTGATCAAGAATATGGCCTCGACACGCCCAATGGATAGGGTGGTTTGCGGCGATGTCGGCTTTGGCAAAACCGAAGTGGCAATGCGCGCCGCGTTCATCGCCGCCCACAACGGCAAACAGACGGCGGTGCTGGTGCCAACCACACTGCTGGCCCAGCAGCACTTCCAGAACTTCCGTGACCGCTTCGCCGAATGGCCCATCCGCATCGAAGTCATGTCTCGCTTCGTCGGAAAAAAACAACAGTCGCAGTTTGCCCTAGCCGTCGAGGAAGGCAAGGTCGACATCCTCATCGGCACCCACAAATTACTCCAGAAAGACATTCGTTTCAAAAACCTAGGGTTGGTCGTCATCGACGAAGAACACCGTTTTGGCGTTGCCCAAAAAGAGCACTTTAAAAAGTTGCGCAGTGAACTGGACTTTCTCACGCTAACCGCCACGCCGATTCCCCGCACCCTGAACATGGCACTGGGGGGGCTGCGTGACATTTCCATCATCGCCACCCCGCCGCCCAACCGCCACGCCATCCAAACCTTCGTCAGTGAGTGGTCGGACGCGGTGGTCCAAGAAGCCATTTTGCGCGAAATCAAACGCGGCGGGCAGGTGTATTTCCTGCACAATAAAATCGAGACGATGGAAAAAACCCAACGTGAATTGGAACGGCTCATACCCATGGCACGCATCCATCATGCCCATGGGCAAATGCCTGAGCGTGAACTGGAACGTATCATGCTGGACTTTTACCACCAACGTTTCAACGTGTTGCTCGCCACCACCATCATTGAGAGCGGCATCGACATTCCCAGTGCCAATACCATCATCATCAACCGCGCCGACAAATTGGGTTTGGCCCAATTGCACCAATTGCGCGGGCGGGTTGGACGCTCCCATCACCGTGCCTATGCCTATTTGATCGTCCCGCCAAAAACATTGATGACCCATGACGCGGTGAAGCGACTGGAAGCGATTGAAGCCTCGGGCGAATTGGGGGCGGGATTTTTGATTTCTTCCCATGACATGGAAATTCGCGGCGCGGGCGAACTGTTGGGCGATGAACAGAGCGGCGAAATTCATGAAATCGGCTTTAGCCTTTACTCAGAACTGTTGGAGCGGGCGGTTAAAGCATTGAAATCCGGCAAACAGCCCGAGTTGGATGCGCCTATGGATATGGGCCCGGAAATTGACTTACAGTGTCCTGCGTTAATCCCTGACGATTATCTGTTCGACGTGCATACCCGACTGGTATTGTATAAGCGCATTGCCAGCGCCAAGGATGAAGAGGGCATCCGCGCCTTGCAAGTGGAAATGATCGACCGCTTCGGACTGTTGCCGCCAGCCACCAAAACGCTGTTCGCAATCACCTCATTGAAACTACTGGCGGAACCCTTGGGCATTCGCAAAATCGAAGTGGGAGCCAACGGTGGACGCATCGTGTTCAAGCCCAAACCCGACATCGATCCGGTGAAAATCATCCTGCTGATCCAGCAGCAGCCCAAAGTTTACAAGCTGGATGGCCCGGACAAATTGCGCTTCACTCAAGCCTTTGCGACACCGGAAAGCAAGGTTGAGTTTGTAACAGAGTTGCTGGAAACGCTGAAGGAGGGTTCCTGACTTTGTAGGCCGGAATAAGGTCGCGCAGCGACCGTTTCCGGCATCAGCCGAGGTTGCCGGAAACGCCCGCAAGCGGGCTTATTCCGGCCTACGACTAAAACGCCGTCATTCCGGCATGGATGCCGGAATCCAGCGTCCATGGAAGGCAATCTGTGAGGCAGGATTTAACTTGAATCAAGCATTTGCTGAATCTTCAAGTTCAAAGCCCGTCATTCCAGCGTGAATTGTCGGCTGCGCTCCAAAATCAAAGGAAAAGAAAGCGTCACGCAACGACGCAAAGGCGCAACTGAAGAGCCACTTTACGTTGCGCCGTTGCGTCGTTGCGTGAGTTTTTCTTTTGTGCTGGTTCACAAGCTCCTGCTTGGGAACCTATGGCTGTCAAGCTCTAGCTTGATGCCGAGAGAAGCGGGAGCTTCTAAGATACCGTTCCCAAACTGGCGTTTGGGAACGAGCAAATTTACTTTTATGTTCAATACCAGTTGCGACGTAGTAACTAATTACGATATGTGAATATATACATGAAGGATTATCCTCAATTCCATCGTATCGCCGTGCTGCACCACTTTTAATTAAGCAATTAAGTAGGCTACTATAGTGCCCAAACTTTTCGTTTAATTGTTTCCCTGTTTTGGGTTCTTTAATATAATCAAGAATATCAAGTATTTTCATGCTTTATGCCTTTCCCCGCAAGCCTAACCCGCCATTCAATCGGACGCGGGTTGTGTTTCGTGTGCTTCGTCTGGCTTCATCCGCCGCGCCGCTTAATGGAGTCGTTAGGCATTGCTTGGCAGGTTAGTAGTAAATGCCAATTACCACAACAATTTCAGACAAGTCGATTCATTGCACGTCTACTAAAGTTTGCGGTGGATGGTACTTTGGTAGGGGGTCTTCTGTAGTCTGGTTTAACTAAACAACCGATGCCACACTATTACCACGGATAAGAGGGCTGTGGGCGCAATAGTGGTGCGACGAAATGAGCAAAGAGCAAATGCCATGAACCGCCTGCCTAGTCTCTCTGCCCGCCAGCCTAACCCGCCGTTCCAGCCGACCCGCGTGGACGTTTGGCTCATTTTTCTAACCCCTCTTGCGCGGGCGGCTGAACGGGGTCGTTAGGTCGTTCAACGTCAACATTCATGGGGTTCACTTTTATGGCTCAACTAGCCGAGGAGAATTAATTATGTTTACTACGGCAAAAATCGGATCGCTGTTTGTTAGTATTGCTCTAATCCTTCCAGGGTGCGGTGCAAGTATCCTAAGCACCAGGGCGACCAATCCCGTTGTGCAGGATTATCTTGGCTATTGGCCGGGTACTGCCGGGGCACTTGGAACTTTGTCTCCTGACGCTTCACGTCGAATTACATTTATCCGGATGGGTGACACTAAACAAGACTATAGCTCTGAAAAATGGCATGAAGGAGAATTCTGCGCTGAGCCACCAGCTGATGCTATGGTTAACGCATCAAGCCAGTTTACAGAGGCTCTTGCTGCAACCATAAAAGCAGAGCCACCTACAGGCGGTGGGGCTGCGGCTGAAGGTTCTGGGTCACAGCAAATGGTCCAGCAAATTGCTACGGTAATGAGTCCCCTGCTAAGGCGGTCACAAGGATTGCAATGGTCACGTGATAACCTAGCTTTCGTATGCAATATGCATTTGAATAGGATAATAACCAAAGATAAGTACCTAGAATTGGTAAAAAAGATAATGGATGATTCAAAGGAAGTGATGCTCAAGGAGATGAACCACCTTCCCGTTTTTGAATACAAAATCGCAGGAGCTCCGGTAGGCCCAACCATTCTGACACAACCTTCACTGATAGGACTTCCCAATAAATAATCATACAAGGGTGGGCAACGTCTTTTTGTTGCCCACGCGGAACGGAACCTTAAACCCCGGCAAATGGTGGGCAAGCAAAAAAGACGCTTGCCCACACTACGGTTTGGGCTGGTTCCCAAGCTCCTGCTTGGGAACCCTTAGACTTCAAGCTCCTGCTTGTTCGTTGACCGTTCCTCGGGGAAGCTGGAGCTTCAAAGACCGCATTCC
Organism: uncultured Methylococcaceae bacterium; assembly: GCA_903857165.1. Taxonomy (GTDB): domain Bacteria; phylum Pseudomonadota; class Gammaproteobacteria; order Methylococcales; family Methylococcaceae; genus Methylumidiphilus. The sequence continues at coordinate 17,843 of CAIODU010000086.1, forward strand.
CAAGCTGGAGCTTGGGAACGAGCAAAAATGCCAGCTTTTGGGTTTGATCAAACTACAACGCTGCCAACAAGCCATTGCCATCAATAATCCCAAAGATAAGATGGGTGATGCTCTAGCAACGGCATATGCCAATATTCAGGCTGCTTGTGGTAACTAAAACTGTTTAGATAATCGCTGAATATGAGGAGGTTTATATGCCTAAGCTATTACTTGTCTTAACTGGGCTATGGGTCTTAATGTTGTCCGGTTGTAGCTCAAATACTAAGACCTATCTGTACGATTTGTCCCGTGGCCCTAAACTTCCGACCTATTCATCCAGCAATGAGGCTAATCCTTGCATGGATTGGATTAATCACGTGTTGGTTATCAATGCCCGTGGCAAGCTCAAGCCGATTAAGTTTCTTCATCAGGATTGCAAAGACTACCCGGTGGAAACTTCGGTGGATCAGCATATTCAAAACATTCTTAACAATCTAGCGAAAACCCAAAAAAATCACCAGCTCAAAAAAGGTTTATTGGTGTTTATTCATGGTGGGATGAATGATTATGAAAGCAGCTTAAGAAGGGTTGAGCGAGATTTAGATGCCATGATGAAAGACGGTTATTACCCTGTTTTTATTAACTGGCCGAGTGCCCCCTTTGATTCCTATGGCGATTCCATGGTCAATTATTATCAAGGGGCGTGGGATAATGACAGCGATAGATACGGTTCGCCATTCACATTTGCCACAGATTTAATAGAAATCGTAGCTAGGGCACCTCAAAGTTTCCGTAAACAGGCTTATTTGTATATTACTTCTTTTTGCTATAACGAATATATGCAAAACAAACTGCCATCTTTTTTGTGTTCATTAAATAAGGAATCTAAACTTCCTTACTTATTTCTTGAAAATGATCCCTGTGTGCTAAAAAAAAGCGCTGAATTAAATGGCGAAATCCCTGAAAATGCTGACTATCTTAATGGATTTGAGTGTCTTGATAATACCGATAAATCCGCCAGCAACTTTATAACTGATCAATTGATCAAGGTGCCTTTGGATTCCTTGAAGATACTCACGACGCCCATCGTAGACCCTTTGGGTAATCGAGCATGGAATAGTATGTTGAGTCGAACGCATTTTGCCATGCGCGAACCTTGCAAAGATGATACTTTTGGTATTGGGAGTTGCCGTGAGGGCGTTGTTCATCAGTTTTTTTCCAAGCTTCAAAATCAAGTTCCTGGGATACGAATCGCCCAAGTCTCCGATGCAAATCCTTCAAATGAAATTAAGCTCACTTTAATCGGGCATAGTATGGGGACGATTATCGCAAGCGAGATTGTCAACCAATTCCCGAATCTTAATTATGAGAATGTGGTGTTTTTAGGCGCTGCTGTTTCAGTGTAAGCGTTCACCCCCCTACACCGGCAATGGCAAGAGGGCCAATCCTTGGCGCCGACGGGTTATGGCGGTTTGCAAGTATTCCCAGGGGGAATGGCCGCGCCGGCGGCAGGTGTCGATGACACTGGCCAGCAAGGCGA
>CAIODU010000087.1 GCA_903857165.1 uncultured Methylococcaceae bacterium
CCATCAAGAATCTGATCCGTAGGAAAAAAACAGAGTCCACGAAAGACACGAAAAGCACGAACAAAAGCAAGATTCGTTCGTGCTTTTCGTGTCTTTCGTGGACGATTCTTTTGGTGGATTCATTATTGGAAATCACCTAAGGCGCGCAATAGCGATACTCCGCGTAGTGCGCCCTGTGGGTTGATTCATCCGGCGGAATACGCCAAATCGCCATTCCGCCCTACGCGGGCTTCTCCCTAGGGTTTTACATAATTTCGGATGTGATTTTGAATAAGATTCGCGGCAAACTGATTGCCAGCAATGTTCCAGTGTGTATCCTGCGGCCTATACAATTGCTTTGCCTGGGCTTCTTTCATAAAATATGGGTATAAGTCAAGGTGATCCACCCCCATATCCTTTAGTTTTTTAGCGAGTCTTTCGTTTGGCAGTGTAATATTCCATGTCCCTTCTTGAACCAGCAACTGCTTTTTGACTTCCGTTTGGAGCAAGGAATTGATTTGGATTTCATCTGGAATAATCACTACGACAAATTGAATTCCTCTTTTTTTGCAAATATCTTGGATTTGCTTCAAGGAGTCAACTGCCGCATCAAACATTGGAACAAAATCCGTGATTTCTGTTGAAAAGATGAAGCTTCGCTCTTTTTCCATTTCCAGATAGGCCGCTTCATCTAAGTTAGGACAGTCATCACAATATATTCCTTTCCCATGAATAATCCGCCCTTCGTATTTCCGTTGAAGTGCCAGAATATAATGAATAAAAGATGCCACATAAGAATAGGTGTACCATTTTCTGGACTTATAACTATCGATAAAATCATTACCAATATAGAATGACAACAACACCATATCAGGATGGTATTCAAAGCCCTCTCGCATCAACAATGAAAGATACTCTTTTGGCCCAATGGAAGGAATTCCCATATTAAAGACTTCCACATTGATTGATTCTTCCTGAAATTGTGATTCAAGGAGAGTCAGGTAATTATTTTTGTAGGGTACAATCCCATACGCAAATGAATCCCCAACCCCAAGAATGCGATATTTCTGGTTATTTTGGCGAGGGAATTCGACATCCTTAAACCCTTGCGAATTAAGCTTAAAATCCCAATCATCAGCAAATGGTTTCCCTCGAAATCTATTATATGAATTATCATAGAATATAAAGAGTGGGTTAAATGAGTTGTATACCCGAAAAATAAATTCCCCTAACAGAAAAGAAATAACCAATATAATAATTGCTGAACGGGTTGCATGTACGATTTTGGCTGCAAGTTGTTTCGTGCTCATCTTATTTGCGGAATAGTCGGCTATCAACTTAGGGCGGGGCAGGATCAAGGCAATCGTGTGATGCCATCAGAACACATCAACCCGCAAAACTATCCTTCCGATGCCTGATCTCGGCAAACACCCGCCAGTCCGCCACGCCAGTCAAACCCAAGCGGCGGCGGATGTCCAGGCTGTGCGGACGCAAAAAGGGATTGGTTGCCAATTCTTCTTCCAATAGAGACGGAATTGTCGGCACGTTCCGTTTGCGCAAAGCCGCAACCTTGGCCACGCGTTCTTGCAGGGCTTGGTTTTCCGGCTCCATTTCCAATGCGAATCGCCCGTTGGCCTGAGTGTATTCATGGGCGCAGTAAATGCGGGTTGATGGCGGCAGGGCGCGGATTTTCTCCAGCGATGCCCACATTTCCTCGGCGTGGCCTTCAAACAGCCTGCCGCAACCTAGGCCGAACAGGGTGTCTCCGCAAAACAGCGCATTTTCATCGGCAAACCAAAACGCGATATGGCCGCTGGTATGGCCCGGCACATCCAATACTTGCGCATCGGCATGGCCTAGGCCGATGATGTCCCCCTCATGCACTTCCACGTCTATGCCGGGGATGCGCTCCTTGTCCCTTGCCACGGCAACGATGGCGCAACTGGTTTTTCGCTTCAACTCAATATTGCCGCCGACATGGTCGCCGTGGTGGTGGGTGTTGAGGATGTGGGTCAGCTTCCAGCCTTTTTCGTCCAATGCTTGCAACACCGGTTCGGCCACAGCCGGGTCAATGACCGCCGTGGCCCAACCGTTGGGTTCGTGGACTAGGTAGATGTAATTGTCATGCAGGGCGGGGATTTGCAGGATTTCGAGCATGGTATCATTCCAGATCAGAAATACTTATGTTTTATTGCAAAATAATGTCTTCAGTCAGTCCTGTAATTTCAATAATAGTTTTAATATCAAAACCTTTTATCAACATTATTTTAGCTGTCTCTAGTTTGCCTTCCAGTTTGCCTCTTTGTTCAGCTTTCTGTGAGTAGGATTCCTCAATCATTCTGGCTCTTTCATCGGGCGTTATTCCATCTTCTTCAATCCGCATTATTGCCGTTTGAATTTCGGCTAACTGATATTTCGATTCATCCACTTGATTATCCAAAGTATCATCAATAACTTTCAACCATTCCTGATAAAGCAACGGCGTATTCTCATTTACATATTTAGGACAAATATAAATAATTTTATGCTTAAGTTCTTTTAACGTTCCACCATCCAGTCTTTTTGGGTCAAAATCAATCATTGACACATCGCATTGATGCTTATCACCCGATGTTAAAACCACAATCGTGTAGACCGTTGTTTGCGGACGATATTCATTGGCATTTTTTACTTGGTCTAATAATGCAACGCAGTGATAATGCAAAAAACGGTCATAGTGGTCATCATTTCTATCATGCTGAATTTCGACCACAATATGGTTTTTAATATCCTCGGCATATAAATCAAACTTAACACTCACATGCCCAATTACCGGCTTAAATTCCTTTTCAGTTTCAACGGTTGTAATTTCAAGATTGATGCCCAAAATATCCCGCACAAAACCTTTAAATACACCCACATCACTGAATGCTTTTTTAAAAATGACTCCGTATTGCAACGAAGCAACTTGCTTCATATTTTTATCTCCTGTTCGGTTTTTTGCGCTGGCTATCGTCGGGCAGGATGATGTTGAGTTCAAGAATTTCCCGCTTGTCATCCTGCTCCATCGTCACCGATATGGCATCTTGGTCGACGTTGACATATTTGCGGATGACTTCCAGCAATTCCTTTTGCAGCATGGGGAGATAATCCGGTCTGTTGCGCTCGGAGCGCTCGTGCGCCACCAAAATTTGCAAACGCTCTTTGGCGATGGAGGCAGTGGACGGGCGGGTGTTGCGAAAATAGTCTAATAATCCCATGGCTAGCCTCCGAACAGCCTACCGAAAATGCTCTTCTTTTCAACGTCGATGAAACGATGGGTCACATGTTCCCCCAAATAGCGGCGGACGACATCGGAAAAAGCCTGTCCGGCATCGCTCTTCTCGTCGAGAATCACCGGCACGCCCGAATTGGACGCGTTGAGGACTGCCTTCGACTCGGGGATGACACCGAGCAAATGCAGCGAAAGAATGTCCTGCACGTCTTCGACACTGAGCATCTCGCCCAATTTCACCCGTTCCGGCGAATAGCGGGTCAGCAAGAGATATTCCTTTATCGGCTCTTCGCCCTGTTCGGCCCGGCGGGATTTGCTGGCGAGTATGCCCAACATCCGGTCGGAGTCACGGACCGAGGAAACCTCGGGGTTAGTCACCACAATCGCATCGTCGGCGTAGTACATGGCCAAGGTGGCCCCCCGTTCAATGCCGGCAGGGGAGTCGCACACGATGAATTCAAAATCCTTGGACAAGTCTTCCAACACCTTGCCCACACCCTCGACGGTCAGCGATTCTTTGTCGCGGGTTTGCGAGGCAGGCAGGATGAACAGTTTGTCGCAGCGCTTGTCCTTGATCAAAGCCTGGTTTAAGGTGGACTCGCCGTTGATGACATTGACAAAGTCATAGACCACGCGGCGTTCGCACCCCATAATCAAATCGAGATTGCGCAAGCCCACGTCGAAGTCGATGACGGCAGTGCGATGGCCCTTAAGCGCCAAACCCATGGCCATCGCCGCGCTGGTGGTAGTTTTGCCGACGCCGCCCTTTCCCGAAGTTACTACAATAATTCGTGCCACTGATCCTCCCGATATATGATGCGTCTAAATTCTTTGGATAACTAAAGATTGGTCTTGAAGATAAATTTGCACCGGCACACCGCGCAGGGAATCGTCGATGTTTTCGCTGATCTTGTAATGGCCCCCTATGGACACCAGTTCTGCCTGCAAGTCATGGCAAAAAATACGGCAGCCGAGATTGCCTTGCACGCCCGCCAAGGCGCGTCCGCGTAGCGTGCCGTAGACATGAATATTGCCGTCGGCCATGATTTCGGCACCCGCGCTAACTTGGGACATCACCACCAAGTCCCCACCGGCGACATAGATGCGCTGGCCGGAGCGGACGGGCTGTTCGACGATTTTGGTGTGTACCTCTGCGGGCGGCGGCGCTGCCTTGGGTTTCGGCGCAGATGCCGGTGGTGGCAGTTCGTGGCGGGCAAGGCTTATCACTGACAGGCCGGCATGCGCCTGCGCCGCTTGATTTTGCCGTTCGGCACCGCCACACAGCCCCACGGGAATCAATCCGCAGTCCCGCATGGCCCTGACCAACCCAACGAAATCAATGTCCACATCGGCAAGGCTATGTATATCAATCGCCATGGGCGCATTGCGAAAAAATTCCGGGGCTTGCCTGACCTTCTGCCAAAGTTGCGAAGAGACGTACTCCATGTCAACGGACAAAAGCTTCAGCACGGGCAGGTTGACTGCCCCGCTCTTGATTTCAAACGCGTTTACAAACTCTGCGGATTCACTGTGGCTGGCTGGCATGTCGTACTACGGGCGCTGATTGAACTGAAATTGTACCATTCCACCCTGATGAAGGTAAGTCTGCGCCAGGCACATAGATTGTCAAACCAAACAACCGCCTGTCAAGGGCAACTGAACTTATCAAGGTGGCAAAACCTCCCACGGCAAAAACCCAGGGGCTCACACTTTTTTCCTCAAATGCAACAGGGTGAACAGCCCCATCGGCGGAAGGGTGTGCCGCGACACCTCTTCAAGATGGGTGTGTACGAGGATTTCCTCCACCGGCATGTCCGGCCGCCAACCGAGTTTGTTGGACAACGGCGCCAGCAACTTCTCCACTCCCCGGCGCATTCCCTTTTCCGCCGCAAAATGGTTGACGATAATCACGTCACCGCCGGGTTTGCAAACCCGCTCGATCTCACGGATGACCTTCTCCGGCTCCGGCACCACGGACATCACATAGGCCGCCACCACCGCGTCGAAGGTATTGTCGGCAAACTGAAGCTTGCGCGCATCCATGATGGTCAATTGCGTGACGTTACCCAGGCGTTTACGGTGAACCCTCTTCTTCGCCCTATCCAACATATGGGGTGAAATATCGATGCCGTGCACCTGATGCTCGCGCCGGTAGTAAGAGAGGCCAATGCCCGTGCCCACACCCACCTCCAAAATTTTGCCGGGATGATGGTTGGTGACCCCGGCTGCCATGGAACGCCCGCGAAAACTCAGCAGCCAGCCGAACGTATGGTCATACACCGGAGCGTAACGTGCATACGATTGCAAAATGGATTCTAGTTGCATTTTCTCATTCTTCTTTTTTCTTGGATTGCTTCATAATATTAATGCCCTTGAGCAAATTCAGCGCCTCGTTCAAAGGGTAGTCTTGGACTGCCAGAGCCTCTTCGGATTTTTCATCCGCTTTCTGCTCGCCCTTCTTCGGGGACTTTTCGTTGCTCAAATGATTGGTCAAGTCGGATTCTTTGATTGGACCGAATTCGGATTGCGAAACAGCTTCCAGTTTGACTTTTGAAATGGGCACATCCGGGATGATGCCTTCGGCCTGGATGGAACGGCCTGAGGGGGTATAGTAACGCGCCGTGGTCAATTTCACCGCCCCACCGTTGCTGGTCGGCAAGATGGTTTGCACCGAACCCTTGCCAAACGTTTTCTCGCCCATGATGATCGCACGTTTGTGGTCTTGCAACGCGCCCGCCACGATTTCCGAGGCCGATGCCGAACCGGCGTTAATCAAAACCACCATGGGGGCTTCTTTGAGTATGTCGCCCGGCGTGGCGTTGAATTTCATCTTCGAGTCTTCGATCCTGCCGTCGGTATAGACAATCAGGCCGTTGTCCAAGAAGGCATCGCTGACCGACACCGCCGCATTCAACACGCCGCCCGGATTGTTGCGCAAATCCAGCACCAAACCCTTCAACTCGCCATTTTTCCTGAGTTCGTTGATCGCCTCCACCATGCTTTCGCCGGTCCGGGATTGGAAGCTGGTGATGCGCAAATAACCATAGCCATCTTCCAGCATACGGCTTTTGACGCTTTTCACCTTGATGATGTCGCGGACAATCTTGATCTTCAGCGGTTGTTCGACACCCTCGCGCACCACCGTCAGCGAGATGACGCTACCCGGCTCGCCGCGCATCATCTTGACCGCATCGTTCAGGCTCATGCCTTTCACTGGCTTGTCGTCCAAGCGGATGATCAGGTCGCCCGCCTTGATGCCGGCCTTCTGCGCCGGGGTGTCATCAATCGGGGAAATGACCTTGATGAAGCCATTTTCCAAGCCAACCTCGATGCCCAACCCGCCGAACTGTCCGGTGGTGCCGACTTTCAATTCGTTGTATTGCTCCGCGTCCAGATAGGAGGAATGAGGGTCAAGCCCTGACAACATGCCGCGTATGGCATCTTCAAGCAATTTGGCATCGGGCACGGGTTCGACATAATCCTGGCGGATGCGCCCGTACACCTCGGAGAATGTCTTCAACCCTTCGAAAGGGATCGCCGTCGTCTCCGCAGCCTCGCGTTCGGCAAAAGCATTGCCGCCGACAACAATCAAGCCGCCCAGTGTGGCCCCCAAGGCGATCAGGAGAAGATTTTTTTGATTCAACATAGAGTGTTTTCCGTCAATGCATTGTGATTGGCCTTGCTGGCCGACAACGTTATTTGCCCAAGCCCTGACGCCCCTACAGGCGAACCCGGGCCAAAACCTTAGCGCCCCCGAAAGGAGGCTTGACCATTCGGATGAACGCGCATAGACATCCCCCAACCGACTGCGGCTTACTTACCGCCAACCGGACTTGTTCCAACTCAAAGCATGGAGTGCAAAAGGGAATGCGTGTGGGGTCAATCGTATGAGTCAATAGATTATCACAGGGCCTAAGGCGGGAGGGGTTTCTTAAAGGTCCGTTGAACACTGGGCCACCGGCCCTGTCAAACAGCCCAGTCGGCAACAATCCGGCGAAACCATTGGGACTGCGTAGCCATACCTTCCACCGCCTTGGCATCTGCGGCAAGCTCTGAACTGATGTTACGCAACGGCCTAGGATTGGAGCGTCAAAGCTTGCTTTGACAGCGAAGCAAGCTTCGCATTTCCCGCTCTCTTGTCAAAGCAAGCTTTGACGCTCCCGTCATCCCTCTTTCGCGTCCATGCGTAACATCAGCTCTGAAATTAAAATTTAACCGCCCAACGGGTTTAGGACAATGCCAGTTCTAAAGTATAATCTATGGGCGAACTCAAGTGACTGGGCAATTTGAGGACACAAAGCACTGTTTTGTTCCGCATCCCGGCAATTCTGCCAGCCATGTTTGACATTGTAACGGTTTTTGCCGTGTTCGTCGCGTCGAATGGCATCCAAGCTCTGCCGATGGGCTTTTGCTTGCATTCGCCCACTCGGGGCGGAACCGGAAACGGGCTTGGGGGAACAATGGAATTTTCAGGGCGGCCTCTGCCGTGGGGCAGTCCGCCTGACGGTTGGAGGCAGGCCAAATCCTCCGGCATCTGAAAATACCCAATTAACCGGGAGTTGACAAATTTGGCAAAACTTAGGGAAGAATTTCAGGATTATGACTAAATCAAACATTTTGCACCCTGCATGAATACCAAGAAAACTATCGAAGGCAACTGAATGGATATTGAACGGATATTACAATTCATAGGCAACCACTGGATGTTGAGCAGCGGCATCTTCATTGTGTCTTTGCTGCTGGTCCAGGATTTATTCGAAGCCCTTACCCGCAAATACAAGACCGCAACACCAGCCCGTGCGGTCGAACTTCTCAATCTGGATGGAACCATTTCCATTGACGTTCGCGACCCCCAAGAATACGCAAAGGGGCATATTGAAGGGGCGCTCCAAATCACAGTGGCCAGGCTGAAAGAAAAACTCTTTGAACTGGAGCCGCACAAAAACAGCCCCATCCTGGTCTACTGCCAGCAGGGGACCCGTTCCAAGGAAGCCTGCAAACAACTGGTCAATGAAGGCTTCACCCAAGTGTATTATCTGGGTGGGGGTTTGCTGACCTGGCAGGAACAAAAGCTTCCTTTGGTAAGAAAAAACAAAAAGTAACCCACACCCGAGAACATAAAATGGCAGACGATACCCAGGAAAAACAATTCATCATCCAAAAGATATTCATCAAGGATGTCTCTTTCGAAACCCCGAATTCGCCGTTGGTTTTCACCCAGCAATGGGAACCGAAGGTTGAATTCAATCTGGCAAGCAACGCCCAAAGCTTGGAAAACGGGCTTTATGAAGTCGGCCTGACCGTCACCGTCACCGTCAAGCTGGAAGAGAAGACCGCCTATCTGGCAGAACTGACCCAGGCCGGTGTCTTCACCATCACCGGATTTTCCGAGGGGGAACTGTCGCCCATGATCGGCAGTTATTGCCCCACCATCCTTTTCCCCTATGCCCGCGAGGCCGTGTCGGACCTGGTCATCAAAGGCGGCTTCCCCCCCCTGCTGCTGGCCCCGGTCAACTTTGAAGCCCTCTACATGCAGCATCTGCAACAGCAAAACAACCAAGGCAACGTCACGTTGAACTGACCGTCTGCCCTTCGCTTTAGTTTATGTCCACATCGGTTGGGGTGGTCGGTGCCGGCTCCTGGGGCACCGCCCTTGCCTTGCTGCTTGCGCGTAACGGGCATGAGGTGAGCCTTTGGTCGCGCGATGCCCATCAGGTTGCGGCCTTAAACAAAGACCGTTGCAACCAGCGTTACCTGCCCGGTGCTGAGTTCCCAGACCAGCTTGCCGTCACCGCCGACTTGGCATCGGTGGCGAGGGATTGCCACATCCTGCTCATTGCCGTGCCTAGCCATGCCTTCCGCGACTTGCTGCCCAAACTGCAACCCCATCTGCCTAGTCGGCCAAAAATCGCCTGGGCCACCAAGGGGCTGGAATGTCGCAGCGGCAAACTGTTGCATCAGGTCACAGCCGAGCTACTCGGCCCCGAAACCCCGGCGGCGGCGCTTTCCGGCCCCACCTTTGCGGGCGAAGTGGCCAAAGACCTGCCGACCGCGATCACCGTGGCATCAACCAACCCGGATTTCGCGCAGGAAATGGCGGGCTTGCTGCACAACCCGCATTTTCGCGCCTATACCACTGACGACGTGATTGGCGTGCAATTGGGCGGGGCCACCAAGAATGTGCTGGCCATTGCGGCCGGCGTGGCCGACGGCATGGGCTTCGCCGCCAATGCGCGGGCCGCGTTGATCACCCGGGGCTTGGCGGAAATGATGCGGCTGGGAATCGCCATGGGCGGCAGGCCGGAAACCTTGATGGGCTTGGCCGGGGTGGGCGACTTGATTTTGACTTGCACCGACAACCAATCGCGCAACCGGCGCTTCGGGCTAGGCTTGGGCAAAGGCTTGCCCAGGGACGAAGTGGTCGCGCAAATCGGCCAGGAAATCGAGGGCGTGGTGACGGCCGGTGCCATCCACCAACTGGCGAAAACCCACGGCTTGGACATGCCCATCACCGAGCAGGTTTATCTGATCCTCAATGCAGGGCTGTCCCCGATGGAGGCTGTGCGCAATCTGTTGCTGCGGGAGCAGAAGCCGGAAGCGGGGTTTGTCGCGAATGGCAATCCGCCCTAAACCAATGCTGTTGAATTGAGCCTATGCAACAGAATCCGTAGGGCGGCAACCCTTTGCCGCCGAGGGAAGAACCAGTTCATTGTCGGCATGGGGATGCCGACCTACTGCCCTGTTGAATTGAGCCTATGCAACAGAATCCGTAGGGCGGCAACCCTTTGCCGCCGAGGGAAGAACCAGTTCATTGTCGGCATGGGGA
>CAIODU010000088.1 GCA_903857165.1 uncultured Methylococcaceae bacterium
ACGGTGACATGTCGTGCGTTAAGTGTTTGAAAAAGGCTTGATGGCGACCCCTAGATTCACATCCTTGTGACTGGATTCCGGCATCCATGCCGGAATGACGAGTTGTCTATCAGCACTTTGGCTCATAATGAGAATTGCTGGATCGCCGCCCCGACGCAGACGACCGCCAACCCGGACCCGGCGAAGGGAAACAGGAAGCCAATGGCGGCCATCAGCAAGGGCAAAGCCACCAAAACCGTGCGGCGCTGGATCAATTCGGTGGTCAGCAAGGCCAACACCGGTCCCACCTGTCCCACCGGGCTGACCAAGGCGATCCAGAAGGCATATTCCAGAATCATTATTGTTTTGGAAGCTGTTTTCGCTGTCGCTGTTTGGCTTGTTGATGCCGTGCGCGGGGAAGCTGGCGCTCAGTGGTGGGTGAAACCGGGCTGTGCGGCGCAGGGGATGGCGGCCTTGGCTTATCCGACCCCATCAGTTTGCTCAATTCCGCTTCGGTCAGATTGCGCCACTGCCCGCTTTTCAGTGCGCCCAGCTTTAGGTTGACAAAGCGGACGCGCCGCAAATGTAGCACGGTGTAACCCAACAGTTCGCACATGCGGCGGATTTGCCGGTTCAGCCCCTGCGTCAAGATGATATTGAATTCACATTTGCCGGTCGGCCTGATTTTACAGGGCTTGGTCATAGTGTCGAGGATGCGCACCCCCCCAGCCATTTTTTTGAGGAAAGCCTCCGTCACCGGTTTATCGACGGTCACGACATATTCCTTCTCATGATGGTTTTCCGAGCGCAATAACTGGTTGATAATATCGCCATTATTGGTCAATAGGATCAAGCCCTCGGAATCCTTGTCCAGCCGTCCAACCGGGAATATACGCTCCGCATGGCCGACAAAGTCGATGATATTGCCGTGGATATGCCGCTCGGTGGTGCAGGTGATTCCCACGGGTTTGTTGAGCATGATGTAAACCGACTTGGGCTTAGTGCCTATACGCTGCCGGTCAACCGTGACCTCGTCGCCGTCGCCGACTTGGGTGCCAAGCTGCGCCTTGGTGCCATTGATGCTGACCCGGCCCTTGGCGATCCACTCGTCCGCCTCGCGGCGGGAGCAGATTCCGGTTTCGCTGATGAATTTGTTTAGTCTCATACAGCGTTTTCAATATCTAAAAATTACTTTTCGTATCGACAGCGGAGATCATAACTCTTCCCGCAATTCAGCAATCACGGTATCAGTGCGACGACCGCTACCGAGTGCGCCAAAGTAGTTGTCAACGGGATTCGCCGCTGTTTTTGTTGAGTCAACCAGTTTCATTTTTTCTAAGACAGCGATGATATCCGATATATCGGCATCGTCGGGCAGGTGGCTAATCTTTGCGATGGCTTCTTGCTTGATGGCTTGCATAGTGGCTCTCGGTACAGGATTTTTGATTAAACAACTTGGAACAAAAGCCGCTAGAGTGCAATATGCGTCTGGGCTGCTATGCGCCTTTAAATGGGCTTTAACTGGTTTGCATTTTTGGTTGCCAGACCTTACTTGCCAAGCCGAGGTAATCAACCAGTGAACGGACAAGTTCTTTCTCGCGTCCAATGACAAATCGTTGGCAACGGTCAGCCAAGGCTAGATTTATATGACGAACTTGCTCGGTATTCGCTTGCATATGCTCTAGACCTCCTCCGTTGCCGTAAATCAAGAGGGCAGTTGACTCGGTTAGCGGAAACATTACTAGCGCGTCTGCGTTAGCGAAGCCGATTCCGTAAAAATTATTCTTTCGCGGGGCAATGGTGGTCAGTACCACCGGGGCATCGGTCGTAATGAACGACTTTTTGCTGTTTTCCCGGTGAATCAAGACCCAATCACGCCCTGCCAAAATTGGCGCAACCTTAAAAGCCATTTCCATTGCCGTAAGGACGGCCCACCTGTGATTAGTCGTGATTTTATATGATCCACTTTTGGCAAAAGCAACATGTTCCTCTGCTTCTTTCTCAATTTCCTGCTCAGAGACAGACAAACCTTGTTTTTTGCGCATCCAGGCTTTGACTGCTTCCACATCAGAAAACATATTGCTTGCCAAATTACCAATGATCCCGGAGTTAAAAGCTTTCAGTGAATCAACCAAATCCGGGGTTCGGAATGCGGCAAACGCAATAAAAATAGCCAGATCAGTTCGCTCATCTGCATTAATCCCCTCCTTCCCAACCAACTTTCTAATGACTTTATCAGATTTTCCCTCATATTCAGATAGCAAATGTTCAAGTTCGTAACGATTACGCCCCTTGGAATCTTGGAGAGTGTAGAAATGCCCAATGACACCCGTGTTAATCGACTGCTGGATGCGAATCTCGTCTCGCTCCCGGTCATATAAGGCAAGCTTCCCTTCCTTTGTAAAGCCTTCCAAATAAAACTTCGGCAGAAAGTGTTGGCGCTTGGGGCCATTTAGCTTTGGATTATTATCTGTCATTTACAAATCGCTTACTGATCTGAATCTTCATCGCTGCAAGTTTTCTATGAATGCTTGGCTTTCCTCGTCACTCAGAAAGTCATTTTCATCCTTGGCTTGCTGGCAAGCGATACAAAACGCCACATCTTCCAGCTTTTCCTGCTGCTTTTGCAATAGCTCCTGCAAAATGGCTTGTTGGGTATCAGTTGGCAAGGTTTCGTAAAGGACGCCTAAGCTGTGCACGGTGTTCGCCTGTTAGGTCGGTCTGCATGGCTTTGCCCTTTGTGTGGATTGCCAGTCATTGTAGAAGAAAAATGGCTTGCCGTTCCAAGTTGCCCAATCACTAATGTTACACATGAATCTAGGGCTGGAGCGTCAAAGCTTGCTTTGACTGGCAAGGCTTGCCTTGCCCCCAATGCCGTTAAGTTAAGAATTTTCCATTCGCCTTGAGCTTGCAGGGGGTCACCACGAACGGCTTAATTTTACGGCATTAGCCTTGCCTGCCTGTCTGCGACAGGCGGTCAAAGCAAGCTTTGACGCTCCATGCGTAGCATCAGCTAATCATACCACTCCACCGAATTGATCGCTTTACAGTACGGTTTATCGTGTGATTAGATGATACTTTCAATGCCACTCTAATCGGATGAGCCATGACCAGCATTACCGCAAACGAGTTGAAGGCCAAAGGAATATCCGCCATCGAAGCACTGTTGGAACACCAGCCGGAAGCTGTCATTTCGGTGCGTGGCAAGGATCGTTTTGTGGTGATGGATATTGAACATTACCACTATCTGCGTGAATGCGAACTGGATGCCGCTTTGGCCGAAACCCGCGCCGACCTCTCCACAGGGCGGTTTAGCTCGTTCCCAAGCTCCAGCTTGGGAATGCGGCAATGGCTCATGTGCGAAGCCCGATCTGCTGGACTTGCAAACACAAGCGCCCAACCTTCAAGCATTTTTGCGATGCCTTTCCGCAAGGCATTCCCGACGAAATCTGGGCGGGAATAAGCAACCACACCCAACCCTATGCAGGCGACCAAGGCATTTTGGACAGGCCGGCCGTCGTGCCCGCAATGCTTGCGAAAGGCTGCGACGCAAAGGCGCGACGAAGAGCGCTTATGCGTTGCGCCTTTGCTTCGTGTGTCCCGTCGTTTCTTATTTCTTCGATACGCGCTTTGGCGGGATCGACTTGATGGCCGGATATTTACTGGTCATCAGCAACAACCTATTGAAAATGATAGCTTTCAGGCATTATTTCCCGAAAATCCCCAATCGCATTGAATTCGGTGACAGGGCGGACGGGGCGGGTCGTATCGTGCTTGCTCACCGCGACAAGGTGGCGGATGCCAAAAATGCGTGCGGAACGCAGCACCGGTAGGCTGTCATCCACCAGCAGGGTGTGTTCTTTGGTGTAAGGTTCCAAATCACCCAGGCCACTCCAAAAGTTCGGGTCTTCCTTGGGTATCCCAAGGTCGTGGGAACTGACAATCGCATCGAAAAATACATGCAGTCGGGTTTTGTCCATTTTCAGACCCAAACTCTTGCGATGGGCATTGGTGACCAGGACCAGTCGCTTGCCGGTGTCGCGAACCGCCCCGAGGAATTCCGTGACATGCGGCAGGATGGAAATCAAACCCGAGATTTCCTTTTTCATGGCGGGAATATCCAAATCGAGTTGTTCGCTCCAATAATCCAGGCAGTACCATTCCAGCCGCCCTTCCATCGCCCGAAACTGCGGCAGCAACAGATTTGTTGCCTCATCCAGTGTCAGTCCATGGCTTTCGGCATAGCGCCGTGGTACAAATTCTTGCCAGAAATGGTTGTCGAAATTCAGGTCCAGCAAGGTTCCGTCCATATCGAGAAATACGCTGTCAATTTCATCCCAGTCAATCATGAGTTAATATTAGATTCGATGTTCGTTAAGCCCGGTCTCCCACTCTACAGCATAAGCGTCAGATGAGCAGCAGCCAAGGAAATTTTTCCACCCCGATTATGAAGGCCCCATCACGTTTTTTAGACGCAGTGGTGACTTTGGCAATCAAGGCAGGCAACAAAACCCTTGCAATCCATCGGTCGGATTTCCGCGTCGGGCAACTGCCGGACCATACGCCGCTGACCGCCGCGAACCTAGTCTCCCACCATTTCCTTGCGGAAGCATTGCAGGCCATGAACGGCGGCTTTCCAGTGCTGTCGCAGTTGTCGGCCATCCCCCCCTTTGAAGACCGCAGGGACTGGGAAACCTATTGGCTGATTGGCCCTTTGGATGGAACCTTGGAATTCACCCGACACATCAACGAATTTACCATCAATATCGCCCTGATACATCAGCACAAGCCAGTGTTGGGGGTGGTCTACGCGCCTGCGTTGCAAACCTGCTATTTCGCAGCCGAGGGTTGCGGGGCGTTCAAGAAGCTCGGCGAAAGCGAACCCCAGGAGATTTATGTGCGTATGCAAGCGCCGCGACAACCCGATGTCGTAGGCAGCCGCTCCCACCCCTCTCCGGGAATGGAGTTCTATCTAAGCCAACTCGGCGAACACCATTTCAACGCGATGGGAAGTGCGTTGAAATTCTGCCAGGTGGCGGAAGGGGAGGCTGATCTTTACCCCCGCATCGGACTCACCAGCGAATGGGATACGGCAGCGGCCCAATGCATCGTCGAAGCCGCAGGCGGTGCAATCACCGATCTTCACGGCAAGCCCTTGCTTTATAATGCCAAGCCTTCGCTGGTGAATCCCTTCTTTCTGGCCTACGGTGACAAAACTAGGGATTGGACCCGACCTGCGGAAGGCATCACTGGATCGCCAAACTCCGCCCCGCCCCCTCCGACACCTTTGCTGAAGGCCGTGGTTGCCCTAGTGATTGAGGCGGGAAGCCGGGTTCTCGAAGTTTATGCCACGGATTTCCGCGTTGGCAAGAAGGCCGACCGATCCGCGCTCACCGCCGCCGATTTGGTCTCCCATCATTACCTGACGGAACGGCTGGAAACACTGCAAGGTAATTTCCCCGTGCTATCCGGGGAATCGGCTGAAGTGCCTTTCGATGAACGCAGTTTGTGGGAAAGCTATTGGCTGGTGGACCCTTTGAACGGTACAAGCGGGTTCATCAAACGCAATGGTGAATTTACTGTCAATGTCGCATTGATCTATCGCAACAAGCCAGTGTTGGGGGTAGTCTGTTTGCCGGTGCTGCAAACCTGTTATTTTTCAGCCGAAGGTTGCGGGGTGTTCAAGTCCGTAGGCCAAGCCCCTCCGATGGAAATCCATGCCCGAATCCCTTCATTGCCCCGTCCAATCGTGCTAGGTAGCCCGGAACGGACGCTGGGATTGGAAGACTACCTTAGCCGCCTAGGCGAGCATGAGTTCAGATTTGTCGGCAGTAACCTCAAATTCTGCAAAATTGCCGAAGGCGCGGCCGATTTGTACCCTTGCCTTGGCCCCACCTACGAGTGGGAAACGGCAGCGGCCCAGTACATTGTCGAAGCCGTTGGAGGAGAGGCGATTGACTTGCGTGGCGAACCGATGCGCTACAATACAAAAGCGTCGTTGCTCAATCCCACGTTTTTGGTTTATGCGGACACATTGCGGGATTGGAGCATCGAAGCCCTGGAGCCTCAGGCACTGCAAAGACTGAAGGCGGCTTGAAGCCGTCCAAGCTTACTTGTTCCGCTATTGACTGTACAAGCGTTTACGAGTAGTTTTGGATGTTCAATTGATTTTATTGTTTACATTTTGGCGGGCGTTTGACAACGCCCCAATTCATTATTAGAGGGTAGATAAAGTGGAGCTTAGCGGTGGGGAAATTTTAGTCCAATGCCTGATTGACGAGGGCGTTGAATACATATTCGGCTATCCAGGCGGTGCAGTGTTGCACATCTATGATGCCTTGTTCAAGCAAGACAAGGTCAAGCATATCCTGGTGCGCCATGAACAAGGTGCCACCCATGCGGCGGACGGCTATGCCCGTTCCACCGGCAGACCGGGCGTGGTGTTGGTAACCTCGGGTCCTGGGGCGACCAATGCCGTCACTGGCATCGCCACCGCCCATATGGATTCCATCCCGATGGTCATCCTCTGTGGTCAGGTACCGATGGCGGTCATCGGCAGCGATGCCTTCCAGGAAGCCGACATTTCAGGCATCACGCGGCCCTGCGTGAAGCATAATTTTCTAGTGAAGGATGTCACCAAGCTGGCATCGACGATCAAAAAGGCTTTTTACCTTGCCACCACCGGCCGGCCTGGCCCAGTGCTGGTGGATATCCCTAAAAACCTGACCGACCCACGGATCAAGATTCCTTACGATTATCCCAAGTCGGTCACGTTGCGCTCATACAACCCGCATGTCAAAGGCCATCGCTGGCAGATCAAGAAAGCGGTCGATATGCTCATTGCCGCCAAACGCCCGATGTTCTACACCGGCGGTGGCATCGTACAGGGTGAGGCATCAGCCGAGCTTACCGAATTGACCCAACTGCTCGGTTATCCGATTACCAACACACTGATGGGTTTGGGCGCTTATCCCGGCACGGACAAACAATTCGTCGGCATGTTGGGCATGCACGGCACCTATGAAGCCAACATGGCCATGCACGAATGCGATGTGCTGTTCGCCGCCGGGGCGCGCTTCGATGACCGCATCACCGGCATCATCGCCGAATTCTGCCCCCATGCCAAAATCATCCATGTAGACGTGGATCCGTCTTCCATTTCCAAAAATGTGAGAGTGGACATCCCCGTCGTCGGCGAAGTAAAGCCAGTGTTGGCGGAAATGATCGAACTGGTCAAGGCCTGCGATCAAAAACCTGACGCCGGGGCATTGGCCCAATGGTGGAAGCAGATTGATGATTGGCGCTCGCTCGACAGCTTGGGATTCGACCGGACTACCGATATCATCAAACCGCAATATGTGGTCGAACAGTTGTGGGAGATGACCAAAGGGGATGCCTACATCACCTCCGACGTGGGTCAGCACCAGATGTGGGCGGCGCAGTTCTACAAATTCGACAAACCGCGCCGTTGGATCAACTCCGGTGGCTTGGGTACCATGGGTTTTGGCATGCCGGCCGCCATTGGCACCAAACTCGCGTTTCCGGATGCCGATGTCTTCTGCGTCACCGGTGAAGCCAGCATCCAGATGTGCATCCAGGAATTGGCGACGGCCCGGCAATATCGGACGGCCATCAACATCGTCAACCTGAATAACGGTTACATGGGCATGGTCAGGCAGTGGCAGGAATTTAGCTACGGTAGCCGCTATTCGCAAACCTACCTGGAGACCCTGCCGGATTTCGTCAAATTGGCGGAAAGTTATGGTCACGCGGGCATTCGCATCGACAAGCGTGCCGATGTGCGCGATGCCTTGGAGGAGGCATTCCGGCAAAAAGACCGGACTTTTTTCCTCGACTTCCACACCGACCCGACGGAAAACGTCTATCCCATGATCGAAGCCGGCAAGGCTCAACATGAAATGCGCCTCGCCCCCGGCGTCAACCCCGACACGGAGCTTGCCTAAACCCATGAGCCATATCATCTCCATCCTGATCGAAAACGAATCCGGCGCTTTGGCGCGTGTTGCCGGCTTGTTCTCTGCGCGTGGCTACAACATCGAGTCGCTCACCGTGGCCCCGACGCAAGACGCCACGTTGTCGCGCATGACCTTGGTTACTTCGGGCAACCCTGAAATTATCGAACAAATCACCAAGCAGTTGAACAAGCTGATCGATGTGGTCAAGCTCATCGACATTTCCGAGTCCACCCACATCGAACGTGAATTGATGATGGTGAAGGCACGGGCGGTCAATGCCGGTCGCGAGGAAATCATGCGCCTGACTAAAATCTTCCGGGGCAACATACTCGACGTGACTCCCACCACCTACATCATCGAGATCACCGGCGAAAAATCCAAGCTTGATGCCTTCCTCAGCACGGTCGGCGAGGAAAACATCATCGAAGTGGTGCGCTCCGGCATCACCGGCATACTGCGTGGGGAGCGCGGCTTGGCGGTCTAGGGGAAACGGCGGTAGGGATAACATCGCTTCAAGCGATGTTATCCCTCTACGAGAACGGTTCTTAGGTAAGGTGAAGCTATCAGTTATACCTGATAAGTCTATATATGAACATACGCATCTGCTACTCTTCCGCGCACAATCGCCTTCAAGATGAATTGTCTCGTGCATTCTCAACGGCAAGCAGCGTCGGCATATCGGTGGCCTTTGTAACTAAATATGGCTTCGACTTTTTAGAGCATAGCCTAGAGTTGCATAACCCAGATCTACGATTTGTCGCAAGCGTTCGTTACCCAACAGACCTAGACAGAATGGCCGAATTTTCAAGGCTATATCCTGGCAGAACATGGATTCACCTTGGCGGATTAACGCCAGAAGAAAAAAAAGCTGACCGTTATCAATTACATTCAAAAATCCTAAAATTTGAAGATAGCCAAGGAGAGGTTAATCTTTATATAGGAAGTCATAATTTAACCAAAATGGCCCTGATGGGAATTAATATTGAAGCTGGTGCGCACATTCAGTGCTCAAATAAAAATAAACCAGCAATTGATGTTACCAACCATATCGAAGCTTGTATTAATGAATCCCAAATATTCGATCCGAGTAAATTAGATTTTTACAAGGCTGTTCAAGCAGCTTTAAACTTTAGTGTACCTAATATCCCTAGGCAATCTCTTGACGAATTTGAACGTGAACAACGAATAGTCATACTTGCCGAAGTTTCTGACTCAAAAATTCTTAATAATAGAAAACTCCAGTTATTTTTCTCTCCATCTGGAAATCGTACAGCCGATGCCATGATATTGACAAGAAAAATTGCCCTTTATCTTTATCCAAAAAATGGGCTTTTTGATCGATTTCCTCCACACCCTCCGCAGCAACCTCCAGAGATCGATCCAATATATTTTGACGTCGAAATTACCATGGTCAACGACAGTGCTGATGCCGCTGTTCAGCAACGCCCCATAAATTCAAAAATTATAGATTTGAAGAGACCGGTTATTGAATCTACTACGACAATTCCACCTGAGCGAATTGGTGAATTTCAAGTTGTCGCATTACTTGAGAGAGTTGGACAAAAGAAAATTCCAGTTTATCATGTTGGCGGTCATCCCAAGGTGAAGCAGAATTTGGAATACTCTGAGAGTGTGAATATATTTAGGACGTATGATGATGCCTATGATCTTCAGGAATATTACACAAGGGAATCAGTTCGAGGAAACGAACTTGTAACAAAAATACCATTAGAGCTTTTTGAAAAAATCACCCTAAACATTCCAAATATGGATATTTATCGAGAAAATCCATTTGTACGACTAAACGAAATAGATGCTGAACGAATACAAGACTTAGGTCGGCGGCGCTCTTACGAACAAATGCGCAAAACAAAAAAGTCATATTGGGAAACAACGTATTTTTACTATGTAGACTACTCAAGAGAGCTAAATAATATTAATTAACCTATTTTTTATATATCGTTACCATGCTCCCTGTGGGAATGCCTCCCTAGTCGCTCTGGGTCTGGGTATAAAAGACGAGATATATATAACAATAGGCAATACACGACACCGAGCGTCGCTAACTGCATTCCCATGCGGCGCACTCATCGTTATACACAACTCCCGCCGAGATAAAAATCAACGTCATTTCGGCATGGATGCCGAAATCCAGGCCATGGACGGTAACATGTAGGTTGTGCAAGTGTTTGATTCATCCGACTTGCCAGCCCGCAGTTTCACGTCCTTAGTTGCACAGGCATTTGTTGTGGCCCCTAGTTTGCCATCCCTGGACGCTGGATTTCGGCATCCATGCCGAAATGACGGGCTTCGTGTCACTTGTGTATAACGACGAGCGCGGCGCATGGGAATGATAGAAAATAGAGATTGCCGCTTAACCAACAAAGCTTTTCTTGACTTGCCAGAACCAAAACAAAATGACCGTCAAATGGAAACCCACAAAAGACCCATTGCTCCGAGGCGACTGCAAAGAAGGCGTCCGTCCGCCAGTTCCCAATGCAGATGATTCTGTAGTCAGGCATATTCTTTATTTAGAAGGTCCAGGAAGGGAAACGCCTTATTTGTCGGCAACGGAATCCCGAGAAGTCGCTGAGCATTTTGCCGGCCCGTCTGGACTTGTGTGGCAAACCATGGTCAGCAAACTCAAGGAACGAGGCATCACTCACCTCAATAAAGCGGATTTGCTGGCTATGCTGAAAGGCAATGGCAAAGGCAAGGCCAAATGGGATAGTCCCTATGAAGTCATGCAGGCAAGGCGGTATGTCGAACAATGGTCGGAGCATTTATTAGACTTCCGGGAAATAGAAGATGCCACAACGGCGGTGAGCCAAGTATTTGCGGCGCAACATAAAAAATGATTGTCCAATCTTGTGAAAATTGTTGGTTCAATGGCCTTCAATATGGTTCGCTAGGGCTGTCAGTCGGGTATTGCACACTACATAATAAAATCCTCAATTCATCGCATTCCATCACCTGTGGCTCACATCAGCGCAAAGATTTGACGCTTAATCGAGTTCGTCAAGTCAGCGAGCAACACAGCAAGTTTTATGC
This sequence comes from uncultured Methylococcaceae bacterium, assembly GCA_903857165.1. Classification (GTDB taxonomy): domain Bacteria; phylum Pseudomonadota; class Gammaproteobacteria; order Methylococcales; family Methylococcaceae; genus Methylumidiphilus. The sequence goes on from CAIODU010000088.1 coordinate 11,007, forward strand.
TTCCAGCGAAATTATCCGGCTTGCCGACAAACAAGTGGCAACCCGTGAAACATCCGAATCGAATGAGGATTTTGAACAGTTGCGCAAGGATGAAGTGGGCGAGTCGGTGGCAGATTATGGGCAATTGAACACCACCATAGAATCGTTAGCCCGTTTGCGCTATATGCAAGGGGCGCGGGCTGAATTGGCGATGCTGAGTTTGTCACGTTGTTATGTGCAAAATTGCATTAGCCGAAATGGAAAATGGACAAGCGGGCTGCACTTGTACTGGTGGACTAAATCCAGGCTTCATGAAATGCCAGACATAAAACTCAATGACATGCGATCATTCGCTGATGTGCCGCTAGAACGTGCGGTGACGCTTAATCAATGGTCTGTCATCATGCTGCGACTGCTGTTTATTGAAGATATGGCCGTTTATGCGGTCGGTGACCCATTGGCTTCCGCACATGGAATCATTGATGAAGCTGTAGTTAATGTTCCTGACTTTAATATCCTGAAACTATTAAGATGGTTAAAACGCGAGGCGATGCCAACTTTGGACAAATACATGGACTGCAAGCGCTATACGAATCTTGCACAGCAATTGCGCGGCGACAAATTGACATAAACGAAGCTTGACAATACAATGGGGAGAAGTCTGCGGACACCCCCGGCCTAAACAATCTGTCCTTCAAGATTGAACTGAATAAAGAAATAAAAACCAAAACCACAATGAGATAGGATGAAGATGCTTTATTGGCTCAACAAACATATATCATTGTCCATATTTATATTATCGGTTATTGGTTTCGCCACATTCTCGCTTATTTTGGGACAAGACGCAAACTGGGATATTAGGAACTACCACTATTACAACGCCTATGCCCTATTCAACAATCGTTTAGCCTATGATATTGCGCCTGCACAGCTACAAACTTTTTTCAATCCTGCCCTGGATTTGCTTCCCTACCTGCTCATCCAGAACTTCCCGCCCTTTATATTTAGCCTTGCAATGGGGGCATGGCACGGGCTGAACGCATGGCTTCTTTTTCTGATTGGTAGGGAATTGTTGGTTCGCGTAAGTTTTCCGAATCCAATCATATGGGCGGTAATCTGCGCGATTGTCGGAGTGACAGGGGGTGCCACGCTTTCTGAAGTTGGAACGACCCTTCACGATTTGACTCTCAGCGTGTTTATACTTGGCGCAGTGTATTTGTATTTGCGGGCTTGTTCCTGCCAAAACGCAATAATACAGGGTCCGTCCCTAAAATATTTGAGCGCGTCGGGTTTTTTGCTGGGGCTGAGTGCCGGGCTGAAACTCTCATTTGCAATTTATGTGATTGGCATGGGCATGGCCGTTTTCGTGGTTCAATTTGCCATCCTCAGGCAGTATAAAGCCTTTTTGGTGTTTGTGCTAAGCACAACGATTGCCTTGCTTTGCGCCGCAGGGCCATGGATGTTGGTTTTAAGTAGTTATGCAAAATTAATATTATATGTTCTGCCAATTTCAGGAAAGATATGTGAAAGTGAATCCCATAAACTTTCAAATGAGGTATAGGCACTACGGTGAATCCATTCGTACTTGACTTTCCGCCAGACGATTTC
>CAIODU010000089.1 GCA_903857165.1 uncultured Methylococcaceae bacterium
CGGGACTTGCGGCCATGCAAAACCGGCTTGCGCCACGCCCCCGCGACAACGGCGAACCGGAACAAAGCACCGAACCGCTAACCTCAAGCCAAACCTGATAGTGTCGCGTGGCGCAAACGGATTCTTTACCTGCCCAGCGGCGAAACATCAATTTTGCCGACAGTTCCGAAACAACCCATCGGCCTTGCCCGCTTGCGCCTAACGTTTGACATAAGGGGCTGGCGGTAGCCAGACCCGCTTGATGGATGGGTTATGTTTCATTGCGGACCGAAGCCTATAAGGCCACAGACACTCCATGCTAGAAAACCCAGAACTGTTAGCAACTGCCCCCACCATGATGAACGCCTCTGTATGCCAGCCCAGATTAATAAGCCAGAAACCGCCAACCCTACAAGCAAAGCCAATTTAAAGCTAAGAGTAAAGTATGGAGCATTGCTAAATAGCCCAACAATTGGACCAATTATTGCTCCAATTGGAAGCAACATGACAACTAGTGGAGTGCCGTGATATGCCCACCCCCAAGCTGCAATAGCAATGATGGGAATAGAGCTGATGATTACGAATCGCTGGCTATGGCTAAAAGTCATGACATCATGAAACATAACGACCCAATTAAGCGGCGCGGCGGATGAAGCCAGACGAAGCACCACAAAGCACAACCCGCGTCCGCTTGAATGGCGGGTTAGGCGGGTGGGCAGTGTACGGATGCCGACACGCCAACGGAGCCAGAAAGATGAGCCAAACGATAGGCGCGGGTCGGCTGGAACGGCGGGTTAGGCTGGTGGGCAATGAGACAAAGCCGGGGGTTCATGGATTTTGCTCTTTTTTTACATTCGGCGCAATACACGGATTAACGCTATTGCGCCTTACCGCGTTTACATAATACCGATGACCGAAGTAAGCACCGCACATAGTTATTAAAACGAGTGCAAGAAAAGACCAGAATATTGCAACTCCCAACTCATCATCGTTATTAATATACCTAGGTTCATACCATTGGGATAACACCGTCAATAAAGCGTAAGTAAACATGTATGTCAATGCCGCACTTAGAGCGATACACAGAAAATGTCTCATTGGATTTGCCAGAACCAAACAGTTTCGGCTTGACGGTAATTTGACCAGCCTCCACCGGATATGTGCAATTGAATTCTGAGCCATGAAGTCCAATGCGTTAATCGGGTACCATTCCATAAATCAATGTGATCGCCTTGATTACCTAGCCCCCAGTAATTTTGGAAAAAAATAATACCTGTTCTGCCTTTAATTTTATCAAACACCTCCTCGCCGGAATATTTTACCACACTTGCCTGAACCGGATTGGCGGGGGATGCGAGCCAATCCGCAAGCTCTTGGGCACGGATAGCGTATTTCGGTTTGTCCTTCTGCCATGACAGTTGGCCATAAAATGAATTGACATTCACCCCGGATTTTTTCAGTGCTTCGTAAATGTTTACGGCACATTGATTAGGGTATTGCCTTTTGTCCAACAATGGACCTTCATCGGTGACGTTGGGATGATTGTTCCAAAGTTTTGGGAATCTGGGCATTGATACGTTTCCTCTTTGAAAGCCTAACTAAAATGTTAAACCGTATACGGTGGGCAAGTGTGTTTTTTTACTTGCCCACCTAATTATGCCAGATCCCGCATGGGCAAACTATAGAGAAGTTTGACCACTCAGATGGGTAGAGATAAAGCTTTTGCCTGAACTACACGGCTAATCCACATTATTCATGAATGCACCAATGAATAATGCAGTCAAAAAACCCGTGATGGATGCCTCTTTGACACCAACACCAAATAAAGCCGTGGTGACAATATATGCCCCAGCGGCTGGAATAGCAGCAACCACATAAGGCCCTATCCAGCCGATTGCTTTTTTGGCACCGACAAACAAAAACTTAAGTATTTTTATCGACACCCATAAGGCGATACCGATTACTACAATTGCAATTAAAACATCCACCATCTTCTCCCGTTCGTAAGCCTAACGACCCCGTTCAGCCGCCAGCGCGGAAGGAACCCAAAAAATGATGCCAAACATCCACGCGGGTCGGCTGGAACGGCGGGTTAGGCGGGTGGTCAGGGAGACAATGCCGGGTATTCATGGATTTTGCTCTTTTTTTCCGTTCGGCGCAATACGAGAAGTTCCACTATTGCGTCGAGTTAATGTAGGTTTCGGGCGATGGCAAACCCCGTCGTCATGTCTGTCCCGGATTACGCCGCAAGGCGGCTCCATCCGGGCTACGCTGGCTAATAATGAAGGCCAAACGGGGTCATCCGTGGGGCCTAACGCCCCAATTAAGCGGCGCGGCGGACGAAGCCAGACGAAGCACCACAAAGCACAACCCGCGTCCGCTTGAATGGCGGGTTAGGCGGGCGGGCAGTGTACGGATGCCGACACG
>CAIODU010000090.1 GCA_903857165.1 uncultured Methylococcaceae bacterium
AATCAGGGTATTACTGGGGCGGTGCTATGGGGTATTCAACCGGATACACCTGTTTCAGCGCCTGAGCCTCGACCTTGGCGGCTATGAGCAGTTTGCTTAAATTACAATGGGTTGCCCACCATGCGAAATCCCAGAGAACCTTTTTTCATCGTTCCCATGCTCCGCGTTCTCATCGTTCCACGCTCCGCGTTTTCATCGTTCCCACGCTCCGCGTCACTGCCATTATAAGTTAAGCCGTTCGTGGTGAGCTTGTCGAACCATGAACGGCTTAACTTCCAATGAGTTGGATTTTTAGCTGGTTCCCAAGCTCCAGCTTCAAAGCCATTAAGTTAAGAAAGCCGAGCTTTACCTCGAATGCGAAAACGGACATTGATGGAGCGCCAAGCCCCAGCCTGGCGTCGGCCAACCCAAGGCCAAGCTGGGGCTTGGCGCTCCGAGAATCCTTAAGTTAATGGCTTTGAAGCTCCAGCTTGGGAACCCATTATTTTCAAGCTCCAGCTTGTCTTGTCTGGGGAAGCTGGAGCTTCCAAGGTCGCATTCCCAAGCTGGAGCTCTCGCCGTTATACACAAGTGTAAGATGCCCGTCATTCCGGCATGGACTGCCGGAATCCAGTCACAGGGAGGTGAATCTGCGGGTTGATGTGTACCTTGAATCAAGCACTGACATAACGGCGAGTTACCGTCCATGGCACTGGATTCCTGCATCCCTGCTGGAATGACGGCATTTTCGGTTTGGCGGGACTTGTGTATAACGACGAGATCTCCGGCTTGGGAACCCATCGCTGGCAAGCTCCAGCTTGTCTTGTCTCGGGAAGCAGGAGCTTCCAAGGCCGCATTCCCAAGCTGGAGCTTGGGAACGAGCGAAAGCTGGAGCTCTCATCGTTATACACAAGTCCCGCCGAGCCATAGTGCCGTCATTCCAGCAGGGATGCCGGAATCCAGGCCATGGATGGTAAGTTGAACAGCCGGGAACCTCCCATTAAGCACGAACCAAATCCTCCCACAAATCCCGACATTGCGGATTGCTCTTTTCAATCAAAGTAATCTTGGCATGGAGTTGCCATTTCTTGACCTCCTTTTCCCGAAGAATGGCACTTTCCATATTTTCATGTTGCTCATACCATACCAAGGTATGAACTTTATAACGCTTTGTGAATCCTTCCACAAATTCGTTTCGATGTTGCCATACCCGTTGGATTAAATTGGAAGTGACTCCAACGTAAAGGGTTCCAAGGCGGCGGCTGGCGAGGATGTAGACGCAAGGATGTTTCTCCATTTGTTTTGGTACGATTGATTTTTTGGGGTTTGTGCCTGTTGAGAATTACCGCTTGTGGCACGGATTGGCTCTCTATGTCCGCGCAGAACAAACCCCGTCGTACTTCTGGTGGACCTCTGTCTCACTGTGCCCCAGCTTCTTTAAGCAATCTGACCACCTCGGCGTGGCCTTTCACGGAGGCCAGCATTAGCGCCGTCACGCCCTTGTCCGTCTTCGCGTTGACATCGGCTTGGGCGGCAAGCAGCGCCCGCACCACCTCGGCGTGGCCGTTCTGCGCGGCGACCATCAGCGCCGTCGCGCCGTTGTCGGTCCTCTTCGCGTTGATGTCAGCTTGGGCGGCGAGTAGCGCCCGCACCACCTCGGCGTGGCCTTCCTGCGAGGCTGCCATCAGCGCCGTCCAGCCCTCGGCCGTCTTTTTCGCGTTGACGTCAGCTTGGGCAGCGAGTAGCGCCCGCACCACCTCGGCATGGCCTTGCTGCGAGGCCGCCATCAGTGCCGTCCAGCCCTTGTCCGTGTCCGTCGTCTTCGCGTTAACATCGGCCTGGGCGGCAAGCAGCGCCCGCACCACATCGGCATGGCCTTTATCCGAGGCCCTCATTAGCGCCGTCCAGCCCTCGTCCGTCTTCTTCGCGTTGACATCGGCCTTGGCGGCAAGCAGCTCCCGCACCACATCGGCATGGCCTTGCTGCGAGGCCGCCATCAGTGCCGTCCAGCCGCCATACGTCTTCGCGTTAACATCGGCCTGGGCGGCAAGCAGCGCCCGCACCACCTCGGCATGGCCTTTATCCGAGGCCCACATTAGCGCCGTCCAGCCGCCATACGTCTTCGCGTTAACATCGGCCTGGGCGGCAAGCAGCGCCCGCACCACCTCGGCATGGCCTTTATCCGAGGCCAACATTAGTGCCGTCCAGCCGCCATACGTCTTCGCGTTAACATCGGCCTTGGTGGCAATCAATGTTTGCACTTGCGCCAGGTCTCCTGATTCCGCCGCGTGAATCAGTGGTCTGATGGCGCAGCCAAATTGCGAGAGCAATCCTGCCCAGATAAGCAGAGTGACCGAAAACCTGACAATCAACCCATTAGGTTTTCGCTTTTTTTTCATATCAGTATTTTTCTCTCGATTAAGGGAGGAACTCAAAAACCCTAGGGTAACATTATTATTGTAAGCCATTGAACTTGGCTGGTTCCCAAGCTCCGGCTTGGGAACCCACCACTTGCAAGCTCCAGCTTGTCTTATCTGGGGTAGCTGGAGCTTCCAAAGCCGCATTCCCAAGCTGGAGCTTGGGAACGAGCAAACATGAAGCCGCTGTACATGAAATTTACCATAAGCAGCGAGTTGGATTTTACCATATCCATGCGGCGGATTCGTCAAAGGACAACCTGCCAAGAAAAACCTTGCCAAAGCATCCCTTTGCATATAAGTTATATAAAGGTTTTTATTTATATATTATGAGGCTAGCCATGCACATCAACCTGTCCCAAGAAATGGAGCAGTACCTGCAAAGCAAGATCGGCACGGGCTTTTATAGCAATGCGACCGAAGTAGTCTGCGATGCCATCCGCCGTATGCGGGAAGAGGATGAGAAGCTGGTCACTCTACGCGCTGCCGTGCAAGTCGGTGACGACCAGCTTGACCGTGGGAAAGGAGTGGCCTACACGACGGAACGGCTGGCAACGATCACCGAAAAAGCCTTCGCCAACTCCCGCAACGGCAAGAAAGTAAACCCCGATGTCGCTTCCTGACGTTCCGGTGATTCTCTCCCCGCAAGCGGAAGAGGATTTTGCCGATATCCTTCAATACACGCTTGAAATGTGGGGCGAAGCGCAGGTTTACACCTACCGCGCAGTACTCGACAAGGCACTGCTGACGATCCAGCAGCACCCGCAAATCGGACATGATTGCCCCGAACTCTCGGCGGCACACCGGATATTTCCCGCTGGCCGGCATCTCATCATCTACCGGGTTGGCGATGCCACAGTGCTTGTATCCCGCATCCTGCATGAGCGCATGGACATCAGGCGGCACTTTGTCTAACAGCAAAAATCACCGTCATTTCGGGATGGATGCCGGAATCCAGAGCCTAAGGACGGTAACTTGCCGCTTGCACAAGTGCTTGATTTAGGCAATGTGCCAGCCCGCAGTTTCACATCCTTGTGACTGGATTCCGGCAGTCCATGCCGGAATGACGGGCCTCTTACACTTGTGTATAACGACGAGAGCTCCGGCTTGGGAACCCGTCGCTTGCAAGCTCCAGCTTGTCTTATCTGGGGTAGCTGGAGCTTCCAAAGCCGCATTCCCAAGCTGGAGCTTGGGAACGAGCAAACATGAAGACGCTGTACATGAAATTTACCATAAGCAGCGAACTGAATTTTACCATATCCATGCGGCGGATTCGTCAAAGGGCAGACTGCCAAGAAAGTACGGATAACATCCCTTGAAGGGATGTTATCCGTGGGTTACTGTGCGCATCCAATCCACCTGACTGCGCAACATCAGTGACTCAATAAACCAAGTGGCCGGTCAACCACCATTGCCCGGCTAATCAACATCCAAACGAGCCAAAGCCTCCAGCAACCGATCCACGTCCTGTTCCTCGTGGGCGGCTGATAGCGTCACCCGCAAGCGGGCGGTTCCCTCCGGCACGGTCGGCGGACGGATGGCGGCAACAAGAAATCCCGATTCCAGTAAAGACTGGCTGGCTTGCAAGGCCAATTCGTTACCCCCTAGCAGGATGGGCTGGATGGGGGTGTGTGATGCCATCAAACTCAAACCCAGTTGCCCGACACCGGAACGGAAACGCACGACAAGGGAGCGCAGCTTTTCGCGCCGCCATGTTTCCTCGACTACCAGCCTCAGGCTTGCCCGAGTCGCCTCGACCACCGCCGGCGGCAGTGCCGTGGTGTAAGTATAGGGACGGCAACGCTGGATGAGATATTCGATCAAGTCGTGGCTACCGGCGACGAATGCGCCGAACGTGCCGAATGCCTTGCCCAGCGTGCCCACCAGCACGGGGACATCGGTCGCTGACAGGCCCAAATGCTCGATTACCCCGCGCCCAGTCGGCCCCACCACACCCAAGCCGTGGGCATCATCCACCATCAAACACGCATGGGCTTGTCTCGCAACCACCGCCAACTCCGGCAAAGGGGCAAGATCGCCGTCCATGCTAAACACACCGTCGGTAATCACCATCCTTTCTTTGGGCGGGCTTCTCTCCATTAGCACTCGAAGCGCCTCCGCATCGGCATGGGCATAGCGTTTCAGCTTGGCACCGGACAGCATTGCGCCATCCAGCAATGAGGCATGATTCAAACGATCCTCAAAAATCCAATCGCCTTGTCCGGCCAGCGCCGCAATGACCCCCACATTTGCCATGTAACCCGTGGAAAACAGCAAGGCCCGCTCTCGTCGGGTGAACTCGGCCAATTCTTCTTCCAGTGCGTGGTGGGCAGGGCCATGCCCGGTCACCAAATGCGATGCCCCACTGCCCACGCCGTAAATTTCCGCTCCGTGCAGAAAAGCCGCCATCACCTTGGGGTGGTCGGCAAGACCCAGATAATCATTGGAGCAAAAATTGACCACCGGACGGCCATCCGAAAAAGCATTTGCCCCGTGAATTTTTTCCACGACCCGGCGGCGGCGGTACAGCCCTTGGGCTTTGATCCCATCCAGTTGGCTGGAAAGACTATCCAGTTTCATGCGTGATGAGTTTCCATCTGCAACCCCCCCATGCGCAAACCTAGGCGTTGAAAAAGCTGGCGATCACTGTCTGCCAGGGGATTGTCGGTCGTCAGCAGTTTAATACCGTAGAAAATCGAATTGGCCCCGGCAAGAAAACACAATGCCTGCATTTCGTCACTCATTTCCGCACGTCCGGCAGACAGGCGCACCCGCGACTTGGGCATGAGAATCCGGGCCACGGCGATGGTGCGGACAAACACCAGCGGATCGAGGGTGGATGCATCGGCCAAGGGCGTGCCTTCCACGCGCACCAACAGGTTAATCGGCACACTTTCCGGATGTTGGGGCAAATTAGCCAGTTCGATCAATAAATTGGCTCGGTCGTCGGCACTCTCGCCCATGCCGATGATGCCACCGCAGCACACATTGATCCCGGCCTCGCGCACCCGCCGCAAGGTGTCGAGGCGGTCTTGGTAGGTACGGGTTGTGATAATCTCCGGGTAATACTCTTCTGAAGTGTCCAGATTATGATTGTAGTAATCCAAACCGGCCTGTTTCAATCGTTGCGTCTGTTGCTCGGTGAGCATGCCCAGCGTCACGCAGGTTTCCATCCCCAGCGAGCGCACCCCGGCAATCATTGCCACCACCCGTTCGACATCGTTGTCCGAAGGGCTGCGCCAAGCCGCACCCATGCAAAAGCGTGAAGCGCCCTGTTCCTTGGCTAGGCTGGCTGCTTTTAAAACCTCATTCACCGGGATCAATTCCTCCCGGCCCAGGCCCGTTTGGTAATGGGCGCTTTGCGGGCAATAGGCGCAATCCTCGGAACAGGCGCCGGTCTTGATACTGAGCAAACTGCTGATCTGCACTTCATTGGGGTCGAAATGCTCGCGATGCACGGTCTGGGCTTGGTACAGCAAATCGCTGAATGGCAGGTTAAAAAGGGATTGCACCTCCTCCAATTGCCAATCATGGCGGAGACCGCCCCCCAAATGTATTTTCCCACCCCGACGGGCGCTTGTTTCTGTTAGCATGAATTCGATTTTCCTGGATATTTTGGCTTGTAATGAGAGTGCCATGAAAAGTGATTAGCCATCCCAACCGTCAACCTCAAAGCGCTCAAACTGTGAACAACTGGCAAGGCATTATACAGGGTTGGCTGTTTCCGCCCACCTGTCTGTTATGCGGCGATGCGGGAAAGAATGGGCGCGACCTTTGCCTAGCCTGTGCCGAATCGCTGCCATTTAATATTCCGGCTTGCCCAACCTGTGGTCTGCCCCTGCCTTACGCGACAGACATACCTTGCGGCAACTGTCAGAAACACCCGCCCGCCTACGACCGAAGTTTCGCGTTGTTCCGTTACGAAGAACCCGTGCGCCACTTGATTCACTCGCTTAAATTCCATGCCCGCTATTCCTGTGCGAGGTTACTGGGGGAAATGCTTGCCGACTCTCTTATTGGTCTGGAAGATAAACCCCAACTGCTTATCCCCGTGCCACTGCATCGGAGCCGTTATAGGGAACGCGGCTACAATCAATCGTTGGAAGTCGCCCGCACCGTCTCAAACCGCCTTCACTTGCCTCTGGATTATCACAGTTGCATCCGCACCCACGCCACCCAGGCGCAGACAGAACTGACTGCCAAGGAGCGTCGACGCAATTTGAAAAATGCGTTCGCCATTGCCAAGCCGATGCCGCTGGAGCATGTGGCGATACTGGACGATGTCGTCACCACCGGCGCGACCGTGAACGAACTGGCAAAGGTTTTACGCAAAGCAGGGGTGAAGCGGATAGACGTTTGGGCTTGCGCAAGAAAGGCATGAACCTTATCTCCTGTCACAGGGCAGGACATTAGCCCGGCCTATTGCGGCATTCATGCCGCCTAGGCGGGTTGAAACCCATGGGCGCGACGGGGTTTGTAACGCCGTCGCCATACCTCTCTGAAAGCTAACACAATAGTTGTGCTTTCCAAAAAATGCTTTGAACTCAGGGAAACCACCAAAAAGAAAATGGGGTCAGGTCTTTCGTTATCATATGATAACGAAAGACCTAACCCCATTTTCCGGATTACGCAAGCTCCATCTGGGTTACGCTGGCTCCGTCAATGTTCGGCAACCCACCACACCCCAAACGTTGCGACGGGGTGAATACCCCGTCGCGCTTCGGAATTTGCCGGTTCGATCTTCCCGGAATCCGCAAGCCTCATCTGGGATTGCCTGCCGTGATTCGGGAACGGGCTAAACATAAAAGGGAAAGTAGAATAGACTAATCACTCAATCTAATTTCCCAATCATTAAAAAAGGACATCGACGCATTCATGTTTGACGCTCTCGTACTCGCTTCCCCAGCCGCCCTCATCGCCCTGCAAGCCTTATTGACAGAGAAAAACGGCAAGGCTTATATCCGTTGCCAAATACGCGACAAAGATGTCTTAGCCAAACCGGAAGAGCTTTTACGCCAAGTCTGGGTTTACAAACTCATCTATGAATACGGCTATCCCCGTCAACGAATAGCCGTCGAATACCCCATCACCTTCGGACGCGACTCCTCCAAACGTGCCGACATCGTGGTGTTTGATGCCGACCGGCCCACCGTGGCATTTATCATCTTCGAGTTGAAGCAAGGCACTCTCAAAGGCGGTAAGGAGCAACTGCGTTCTTACACCCACGCAACCGGCGCACCGTTGGCGGTGTGGAGCAATGGCACTCAGTTCGTCGTCTGGCATCGCAAGAACCCGAATTACTTCATTGAAATCCCCGAACTGCCCACCGTCGGACAAACCATAGATGACATCGCCGGTCAGCCATGGACGATTCAAACCCTGATAGACAAGGAACACCAGCGCGAAGCCGAAGGCCAGAAAGCCCGCTCCTTGCGCGAATTGATCGAAGACATGGAAGACGAAGTTTTGGCGAACGCCGGGGTGGATGTGTTCGAGGAAGTCTTCAAACTCATCTTCACCAAGCTGTATGATGAATTGGCCTGTCACCGGGGGCGTTATAAATATCTGCGTTTTCGCAACACCAACACCACCGCCCAGTTGAAAAACAGCATGCAAAACCTGTTTGACGAGGCCAAAAAGGAATGGGAAGGGGTGTTCGCGCCCGACGAGCGCATCAGGTTAAACCCCGACCACCTCTCCGTCTGCATCGGTTCCCTGGAGGAATGGAAGCTGTTCAATTCCAACCTGGACGTGGTGGACGAAGCCTTTGAATATCTGGTCAACAAATCCTCCAAAGGCGAGAAAGGCCAATATTTCACCCCGCGATGGGTCATCGACCTGTGCGTGAAAATGATGAACCCGAAGGAATATGAAACCGTCATCGACACCGCTTGCGGCTCGGCGGGCTTCACCGTCCATGCCATTTTCCATGTCTGGAAACAAATCCTCGAATCCGAAGGCTTGTCCGCCTCGCACTTGTTCACCCTCGAAGACAAGCCGCAACGCTGCAAGGATTATGTGCACGGCAAAGTGTTTGCCATCGACTTTGATGAAAAATCCGTGCGCGTGGCCCGCTGCCTCAACCTGATTGCCGGTGACGGTCAAACCAACGTGCTGCACCTGAACACTTTGGACTGGACCAAATGGGACGAAACCGCCAAGCAGGATGACTGGCGCGACACTTACGGCGTGGGCTGGACCAAATTCCGCCGTCAGCAAACCGACAAGAAAGGTTATCGCAATTTTGGTTTTGATGTGTTGATGGCAAACCCGCCGTTTGCCGGTGACATCAAACAATCCGACATGCTCGCACCGTATGAATTGGGCCACAAGGGCAATGGCAAGCTGGAAACCAAGGTCGGGCGCGATCTGTTGTTCATCGAGCGCAATCTGGACTTTCTGAAACCCGGCGGGCGCATGGCGATTGTCTTGCCGCAGGGCCGCTTCAACAATTCCAGCGACAAGCGGGTGCGGGAGTTTATTGCCGAGCGTTGCCGCATCCTCGCCGTGGTCGGTTTACACCCCAACACCTTCAAACCGCACACCGGCACCAAGACCAGCGTGCTGTTTGTGCAGAAATGGAATGACGACCCCACCGTTGGTAATATGTGCCCTAGGACGGACGATTACAACATCTTCTTCGCTACCCAGAAACTCCCGTCCAAAGACAATAGCGGCGATAAGATTTATGTGACCCGCAAAAAGATCAGCTATTTTGAGGAAGGCAAACTGATTTGGTTTGACGAAGACGATTTCCTTGCAAAATATGGCTCAATAGATCGTGCCACCCTTTATAAAATACCTAGCTATGGGGAAAGGAACCTTGAAGAAATTAAAGCGAAATATGGCAATACCGATATTGAATTATCTTTGACCTTAAAAAATGCCATTAACCTTAAAATGCCAGTCACTCGTACAGAACGCTTGCGCGACAGTCATGGGCATTATGTCGTCCAGCATGATTTTTTCAACCATGATGGCCTGACTCAAGACGGCATCGCCGAGGCGTTTGAGGAATTTTCAAAGAAGGAGAAACTCAGTTTTTTTGAATCCCCCCCGCCCTCTTTAGATAAAGGGGAAAGCGAAGCGGGGGGATTTGATGAAATACGATACCACGCATTATTGCAATCTTTGGAAATTACCGAGATTTCATTTTCTTTGTTTCAAGAACATAATGATGTTTTCCGGCTTGATTCTGAATATTTTGGCAAAGAGGCTATTGCCGTAATTGAGCAATTAAGGAATTTTGGCGCAAGGCCAATTAAAGAAATTGCTTTTGTGACTGATGGGATTCATGAGTCTTTGCCATTCATTGAAGATGGCCCCATCAAGATACTCTCAGCCAAACATCCAAAAGAAAATTACATAGATTGCAGCGCATTTGAAACGATTTCGTTGGATTACCATAAATCAAATCCTAGAACAGCATTAGGCGAAAATGATGTATTAGTTTCAACGGTTGGAACGATTGGCAATTCAGCCGTGATTACCAAGGATTTATTACCGGCTAATAGTGACAGGCATGTTGGCATTATCAGGCTCAAAAGTAATGGCTGTTCACCCTATTTACTGTCAACGTTTCTGCTTACACGTTTTGGCAGAGTCCAAACTCAAAGGGAAACCACAGGCAATGTTCAGCCCAATTTGTTCATTTCAAAGATTGATGAGCTTTTAATTCCAAAATTTGGACAAGTTTTTGAAGTAACTATAGCTGAGACAGTTATACAAGCTTATGAATTGCGCAAAGATGCAGGATTGTTTATTGAAAAATCCGAACAAACCCTACTCCGCGCTCTTGGTTTGGAAAACTGGCAACCGCCAGAATCATTGACTTATACCCGAACCAGCCGCGATGTTTTTTCTGCTGCTCGATTGGATGCAGAGCATTTTCAAGAACACTATTATGCCGCCCGTATGGCTCTTGAAGGCGCTGGCGCACTATCTTTCATGCCAATTGAAGATTTATTGACAACTTTGACCAATGGACATACCCCTTTGCGCCATGATCTAAGCATAGGAGAAGTTCCTTTTCTATGTGCGGAGCATGTCCAAGATTTTGAAATCGATTTTGCAAGTGATAAACGAATCCTAGCTATCCATCATGAAACCGAATTGGCACGAACGGCAATAAAGGAAGGCGACGTATTATTGACCATCAAGGGCCGCGTCGGTAATGTTGCTCTAGCAGAGAATGTTCCTATTCAAGCCAATATCAATCAAGATGTTGCCCTTCTTAGATTTAATGATAAATTGCCAATCTGGTATATCATGGCTTTTCTAAATTCCATGTTTGGAAAGCTACAAACCGAACAGATGTGTACGGGAGCCATCAATCCTTTCCTTGGTTTGTTTAGTATAAAAAAATTTGTAATACCTGTTTTTGAGCAAAATATCATGATTGAAATTGCTGGGCAGACTCGTAAACAAGTACATTCTGCCAGAAAAGCCAAACAAACTGCCAACAATCTCCTCAACTCCGCCAAACGCGCCGTGGAAATCGCCATCGAATCATCCGAGCATGAGGCAATCCAATATTTAGAATATATGACCGCACCGAGTAGGCCGGAATAAGGTCGCCCCGCGACCGTTTCCGGCATTCACGCCCGGTTTGCCGGAAACTTGCCCGCCTGTTTCCGGGCCATCGGCTGGGCTTCCACCGCCGGGGCAGGTTCGGCCTCGGCATCAGCAGCGGCATCGGCATCAGCAGCGGTTTCCGGGGGGATGTCCTCGGCATCGGTTTCTTCCGTGCCTTCGTCCC
>CAIODU010000091.1 GCA_903857165.1 uncultured Methylococcaceae bacterium
GCGCGAAGGAACTCAAAACCATCAACGCCACATCGGGAAGCATCAGCAATGTCTGTCATCTCTCGTAAGCCATCAACAGTCGGGTATTGTGCTACGAGAACGATCTCTCTGCCTCAAAAAAAGGCCAAAGTCGAGTATAAGCCCCCCGGTTATGATGTGAATTTCTTCGCCGCCTTGCGTTATATGTGCATGGACATGCGCAAGCTGACATTATTAATCCAATCTCGCACTCCTTTTGGTGCCTTACTGCCTAGAGACCATCCGCTCTCGGATATGGATATTAAAACCGTGGAATTGCGGGGGTCAAGATGAGCCAGTGTCGAAGCCCGTCATTTCGGGCCTTGCCTGTCCTGAACGCAGCCGAAGGGGACGGTGACTAGATGGTCACGCAAGCACTTGATCGGGCAAAAAACGCCGTCATTCCTGCAGGGATTGCCGGAATCCAGAAGCCATGGAGGGTGACTTGTCGGCGGCATAATGGTCGATCAAGAAGAATCGCCAGCCCGCAGTTTCACATCCCTGTGGACTGGATTCCGGCAATCCCTGCCGGAATGACGGGACTCCATCACTTTTATGCTCGTTCCCAAGCTCCGATTCTCATCGGTATACACAAATCGTTGCGGGTATCGCAGAACCCCGAAGGGGTTCAAGCCATTAGCCGGGGGTTGAGCGTAGCGACACCCCCGGACGGCAAACCGAATAAAATATCGACCCCGGAGGGGTCGCAGTCTTTCCTGCGCAGCCCAGGATACCATCAGTCTGAACCTGGCATTTGCGGCATTTTCGGAAAAGTGTCTAGGTTCTTGGGCCGATTGCTGCGACCCCTCTGGGGTCGAATGCGGTATCCGATCTCAACCGGGGGTGTCGCTACGCTCAACCCCCGGCTAATGGCTGGCAACCCTACGGGTTGGAATATATCTGCATTTTACGCTCGTTCCCAAGCTCTGGCTCTCATCGTTATACACAAGTGGTCGAAGCTCGTCATTCCGGCATGGACCGCCGGAATCCAGACTACAGGGATGTGATACCCTCTAGCCATGGAAAAGCAACCTTGCGTATATCTTCTTGCCAGCAGCCGCCTTGGAACGTTGTACATCGGCGTCACCTCCAATTTAATCAAGCGAATCTATGAACATCGCAATGAATTGGCGGACGGTTTCACCAAGCGATATAAAGTCCACGATCTAGTTTGGTATGAAGTTCATGAACGGATGGAAAGTGCCATTTTACGGGAGAAACAAATCAAGAAATGGTCTCGCGCCGCTAAGATCGACCTTATAGAAAAGAGCAATCGAGAATGGCGAGACTTGTGGCTTGATTTGACCTGATGAGCAAGTTGTTTCAGCCAAGCCCAAAACGCCGTCGTTCCGGCAGGGAGCGCCGGAACCTAGGCTCCATGGACGGCGAGGTTTTTGGGCATCCCTGCAATCTGGATTCCGGCGGTCCATGCCGGAATGACGGTATTCGAGGCTTTCGTGTGCAAATGAGCTTCGAAAACAGCGAGTATTTACCATGACACCCAACCCGCTAGGCGAAATCGGCCTGTTCGACCATCGTTCGGCGTTGTGGTGGTTGGGTTTGCTGTATCGCAAGCCGAAACAATTCGAGGATAGCTTGGCTGGCAGACTATGCAGGAACCTGATTAGCAAGTTGTTTCAGCCAAGCCCAAAACACCGTCGTTCCGGCAGGGAGCGCCGGAACCTAGGCTCCATGGACGGCGAGGTTTTTGGGCATCCCTGCAATCTGGATTCCGGCGGTCCATGCCGGAATGACGGTATTCGAGGCTTTCGTGTGCAAATGAGCTTGGAAAACTGCGAGTATTCACCATGACACCCAAACCACTAGGCGAAATCGGTCTGTTCGACCATCGTTTGGCGCTTAGGTGGTTGGGTTTGCTATATCGCAAACCGAAACAATTTAAGGATAGCTTGGCCGGCAGACTATGCAGGAACCTGATTAGCAAGTTGTTTCAGCCAAGCCCAAAACGCCGTCGTTCCGGCAGGGAGCGCCGGAACCTAGGCTCTATGGACGGCGAGGTTTTTGGGCGTCCCTGTAATCTGGATTCCGGCGATCCATGCCGGAATGACGGTATTCGAGGCTTTCGTGTGCAAATGAGCTTCGAAAACAGCGAGTATTTACCATGACACCCAACCCGCTAGGGGAAATCGGGCTTTTCGACCATCGTTTGGCACTTAGGTGGTTGGGTTTGCTATATCGCAAACCGAAACAATTTAAGGATAGCTTGGCCGGCAGACTATGCAGGAACCTGATTAGCAAGTTGTTTCAGCCAAGCCCAAAACGCCGTCATTCCGGCAGGGAGCGCCGGAACCTAGGCTCCATGGACGGCGAGGTTTTTGGGCGTCCCTGCAATCTGGATTCCGGCAGTCCATGCCGGAATGACGGTATTCGAGGCTTTCGTGTGCAAATGAGCTTGGAAAACAGCGAGTATTTACCATGACACCCAAACCGCTAGGGGAAATCGGCCTGCTTGACCATCGTTCGGCTTTATGGTGGTTGGGTTTGTTGTATCGCAAGCCGAAACAATTTAAGGAAAGTCTGGCTGAGTTAGGCCGGGGGCAGGCGCTATTGACCGGCATCGGTTTGTATCTGCATAGCTTGCCTTACATTCTGCTGCTGGTCGTGCTGGGGCGGTGGCTGTTGTTTGGGGTTTTTGGCCTAGAAACCCGAGACCCCGTGCCAACGGAATGGCTGGATTTATTGATATGGCATGGCTTCAAAATCGCCTCAGGGATCGTCGTCTGGATCACCGCCGGAATCGCCTGCGGAATCGCCTGCGGGATCGCCTTCGGGGTCGCCTTCGGGGTCGCCATCGGGATCGGCACAGGGATCGCCTTCGGGATCGCCTTCGGGATCGCCTTCGGGGTCGCCTTCGGGATCGCCTTCGGGGTCGCCTTCGGGATCGTCCCCGGGATCGCCACAGGGATCGCCTTCGGGATCGGCACAGGGATCGCCTTCGGGGTCGCCTTCGGGATCGGCGCAGGGATCGCCTCCGGGATACCATTCGGAACTGCCACAGGGATATCCTCCGGGATCGCCATTACCATTGCCTTGCTTCACGCCTATTATTGGCCACTTACCCTGTTTTTTATCTGGCCTAAACTCAAACCCGTGTGGTATCCCTATCACCCGGTCGCTTGGGACGATCTGTGTTCCCTCCCTTTCCCCCGCCTAGACTTATTATTAGCGGCTTATGCCGAAATCGAGCCGTTGCAAGGCCAACAAGAAATCCGCCGACTGATAGACGATTATCCTGCCCAACGCATGACCGGCCTACGCGCCCAAACACGCTTGCTTGCCCGGCAATCGGGGCGGGAAAGTAATTTATCCCAATTGGGTAAAGTACTGCACGGACTGCCCGAAGGCGACAAGGGTTTTCTTAAATGGACGGGTAAAATCATCGCTTCAACCCAAGACATCAGTGATTTGCAAGATCGGCTGTCCACCCAACTCCGCCCCTTCCTGCGCGAACCCACCGCCGCGTTGCTGGTGGAAAAACTGAAGAATTTGCACAGCCAAATCGCCGGCTACCCGGAACCGCTGGCGAGTGAATTCCGCCCTGCCGTGGCTAACTGGTTGAAAATCGCCGAAAGCCAGCATGAAAATCTGCTTCGACTTGTCAACCAGAAGCCAAACCACCAAGTGTTCCGGGCTGGCGATCCTGTGGACAGGGGGCAGGAAGCTTTCGTGCCGCGTGATGATGTTTTGGAGGAATTGGATCAACAACTGACCCTAGCGACTGGCTGCCCCGGTTTGATTATCTATGGGAGGCGGCGCACCGGTAAATCCACCTTGCTCAATAATCTGGTCGGTTTCATCCCGGAAACGATACGAGTGGCGCGGGTTTCGATGCAGAACCCGGAGTTGTTCAGTAGTCAGGCCATGTTGCTGGAACGGATCGCGCAAGAATTGCTGAAAGTTTGCCCGGAAACGAAGAATCTTGCCGATCAATTTGTAGGGGCGAATTCATTCGCCACCATTGGGGGTGATAAGGCGAATGAATTCGCCCCTACATTTCACGGTCAAGAAAACGCAATGTCTGCCACCCTGCCCGAATTCTTCGCCGTGCTAAGCGCTTGCAACGAAGCCTTGAAATCCACCGGTCAGCGTCTGTTGCTGGCAATCGACGAATACGAAAACATTGACGAAAAGATAGGGCTAGGGGTGTTTGACGAGGATTTGCTGGCGACCTTGCGCGAGTCCATCCAATATCATCGGCAAATCATCTGGGCCTTCGCCGGCAGCCGCGCCATTGAGGAATTGACTCATGCGCCGTGGTCTTCGTATCTGATCTCAGCCCGCACGGTGGAAATCCCGCTGTTCAGTCTGGCGGAAACCAAAAGGCTGCTAACCGAACCCTTGTATTATTCCAAACTGTGGGAAAAGGATGACCCCAAGCGACCGCGTTTCGAGCCGGGCTTTTGGGGCGAGGGCGGCATGGAGCGCATCCAGCACGAGGCGGGCGGATGGCCGCATTTGGTGCAATTGCTGGCGGAAAGCGTAGTGGATTTGTGCAATTCACAAGGACGGCGCTCGGTGGATGCGGATTTGCTGCAACAGGCACTGGACAAGGCCATCGTGCGTGGCGATACGGTGTTGCGGCAATTATTGGAACGCGAGTCCGGCGAGGCGGAGTGGGCGTACCTGTCCGGTTTCCGCCGTGCGGACACCCAACCCATCCCGGAGGACGAGGCGGTTTACCGGGGATTGCGCCGCCGCTTGCTGGTTGAAGAGGCCGGGCCTGGAATGTGGCGCTTGCGCGTACCGTTGATGCTGCGCTGGCTCAGGGCGAGGGGTTAAAACAAATAAGGCATTGCCGCCTCGAACCCCGGCACCTTGGCTTTCGGCTTGAAGGCCGGCACTTGCCAAGGCTGCGTTTCCTGCCCGGCCAGATGCTTCGCCAGCCACAAGCCTTGGCTGCGCACCGGGGTGACATAGGCATAAAGCTTGCCGTCCGGCAATTCGGCGGAATCACCGATGGCGTAGACATCGTGGTCGGAGGTCGCGAGGCATTCGTTGACCACGATGCCCCGGCGAGTTTCCAAGCCTGCCTCAATTGCGAGTTCGATTCGGGGCCGGAAACCACAGGCGACGATGATGCCATGAAAGCCTGGCACAATCTCATCGGTCAGCCTGACGGACAAATCCATGCCAGAACCTAGGAATCCTTGCACGGCTTTATCCAGCAAAACCTCAATGCCAAGCTTATCACGCAACACACCAAGCAAGCTGGCGGAGTCTTCCTCGACCAATTGCCTTTCCATCAAGCGGGGCAGGGCGTGAAACAACACCACCTCATCCCCAGTCTTGGTCAAATCCGCAGAGATTTCACAGCCGATCAATCCGCCGCCAATCACCGCCCAGCGCGGGCGGGGATGGCGGGCAAGGATTTTTTCACGCAGTCGGCGAAGACTGGCAAGATCGTCCAGGCTGTTCAACACATGGAACAAACTTGCCTGGGCACGGAAAGGCGGCGGGATTAAAGCGTCAGACCCGGTCGCCAGAACCACTTTGTCATAGCTCAAAGGTTTCTCTTTCCCATCCTTGATAAAGTGGAGGGTTTTCGCCGGACGGTCCAGCCAAAGCACTTCGGCCCCGCTTTCCACGGCAATATCGCCAGCGACCAGGGCGGCGAACGATTTAAGCACTATCTTGGTTTCGATGTCGCCCCGGCTGAAGCCATGGGAAAGCAAGGGCCTCGAATAATAGCCCACAGTTTCCCGCGTCAGCAAGGTGACATAGAGTTGCCGCTCGAGCTTGCGGATTTCCTCGGCAAAGGTGACTCCGGCGATGCCCGACCCAATGACGGCAATGTGCTTTGGCATGGGTGTCCAGCTTAACCGACAATCAGCTCGAAATCATCCTTGCTGGCTCCGCAATCCGGGCAAACCCAATCCTCGGGTATGTCCACCCAGCGGGTTCCTGCTTGTAGGTTGGAATCGGGATCACCCAATTCCTCGTCATAGATGAAGCCACAGACGACACACAGGTATCTTTTAAATTCAGGCATGGTTTTCTCCGTTGGTTTAAGCCATTTCTTTGGCGGTCTTAAAAACTTCTTCGGCGTCTAGGATCAGATCGTTCTGTTCGAACAAGCGGGCGATGCAGGCACGTTGCAGGGCCAGTTTGAGGTTGCCAAACCCCAGCGCCCCCCAAGTAATCTTACCATGGCGAAGTGCGCCACGGTCCATCACATCCATGCCACCTATCCCAAGGGGAGGGGTGGTGTTGGCATCGGCGATCAATTCCAGTGTCGGGCTTTCGCGCCAGTGTTCCTCTTTCAGCAATTCAACCCCCGCTGCGCCAGTGGCGAAAACAATGTGCGCCCCTTCGATGATTTGGGTGCGTGTTTCGATGTCGGCGGCGGCGGCAGGTGTCATTTCGATGCCAAAACGCGCCTTCATGTCGATGCAAGCCTTTTCAGCTTGGGCCAATTGACGGGAGGTGATGATGACCTCGGCAGCCCCTTCCATGGCCAGTAGAATCGCGGCACGCTGCCCCACAGGGCCAGTGCCAGCCAAGACCACGGCTTTTTTACCGGTGATGGCCCCGCTTCCGGCCAGTTTGGCGACGGCCGCCGCCGCCGTGGTGTTGCTGCCATTGCTATCTAGCATCACGGAGACACGGAAGTTGCCAAAAAACTGATTGGTGATTGCTTGCAATAATGCCTGTCCGGCGGCCATATTGCTGCCGCCGATAAAGATGGCGGTATTTTTCTTGTCCTTGGGGGCGCGGGTGAAAATGATCCCTTCCACTAGTGCGCCTACGTTCCCCGGTGTCAATCCTCCATGGCAGATGACGTGGTCGGCACCGCCGTCATAGGCAACCACGGTGTCGAATGCCGATGGACGGGGGTCGGTGTCGAACTGGAACAATAGTTTTTTCATCGTTTATCCTATTATTGCATGATTGGGTATTGTCGGCACTGCATCCTAGCTTGATCCATAATGGTGGCAATTATATATTCTCTGGCAGTTACGCAGAAGTTTTAGCTCCCGCTTAGACGCTGCTTTATAATCAATAGCCTATTTTAAAGCATTCAGCGTCCAATCAGGAGAGCATTCGCATGATAAAAGACAAGCCGATACAGCAATTTCTCGATGAACTCGCCAGCAAGGCACCGACTCCGGGCGGTGGCAGTGCGGCGGCCATCATGGGTGCGATGGGGGCAGCCCTAGTCAGCATGGTGTGCAACCTGACCCTAGGCAAGAAAAATTATGCGGATGTGCAAGGGGAAATCGAGATAGTTTTGGTAAAGTCCGAATCCCTCAGAACCCTTTTGACTGATATGATCCGTGCCGATGTGGATGTGTTTGGCCAAGTCATGGAAGCTTATGGGATGCCCAAGGAAAACGCTGAGGAGAAGCAGATGCGTGGCGATGCAATTCAAGCCGCCTTGAAAGCTGCCACCGACGTTCCTTTGGCCTGCGCTAAGGCAAGTGCCGAGGTGATTGCGCTTAGCCGGATAGTCGCCGGGAAGGGAAACAAGAATGTCGTCAGCGATGCGGGTGTGGCCGTTCTGGCCGGTCATGCCGCACTGAAAAGCGCTGCGTTGAATGTCTACGTCAATGTCGGCGCGATCAATGACGAAACTTTTGCCCAAGATCGTCTGATCCAAATCAATGCCTTGTTGGCCGACAATGACATCTCCGTTGCTGAAGTTTATGCGATGGTGAAAAGCAAGCTTTGATTGATGCCAATCCACCGTTCAACACCGTAACATTCACCTTATAAGCAATCATCGAGAAAACCATGCTTCCAACCTATATTCGGATTCTGCTGTTGCCGGCCCTGATTTTATTGCTGCCGCCCTGCGCCCATGCCGAAGGGCAAGCTGAAAACAATGCCGACCCTAGGGAGGCTTTGCAGCGCGAGTTCGAGGCCGCATCACAGGACATGAATGCATCCCGGCAATATGGGCCAGTCGATATTCCCTTTCTTGACCAAGCCATTTTGCATTTGCCGAAAGGCTACGCCTTTGTCCCTAACCCGGCGGCATCGCGTTTTATGGGTGTCATGGGCAATCGTGTGGATGAAAGTTTCCTAGGATTGATCCTGCCCGAAGGAGACGCTGTGGATTGGGTGGCTTCACTTTCCTTCGAGAAGTCTGGTTACATCAAAGATGACGATGCCAAGAGTTGGAATGTCGATGATTTGTTCAACCGTATTAAAGAAAGCACTGGGGAAACGAATAAGACCCGTGCAAGCCGTGGCGTACCCGAATTGGACATACTCGGATGGGCCGAGCCCCCCGATTATGTTGCCGCAGACCATCGCTTGGTTTGGGCCTTGACCGTCAGCAACCGGGGTGCGCCGCCAAACGAACCGCAAAGCGTCAATTACAACACCTACGCCCTAGGTCGCGAGGGATTTTTCAGCTTGAACTTGGTGACTGCCAGCAATGAGTTGGAACAG
Organism: uncultured Methylococcaceae bacterium; assembly: GCA_903857165.1. Taxonomy (GTDB): domain Bacteria; phylum Pseudomonadota; class Gammaproteobacteria; order Methylococcales; family Methylococcaceae; genus Methylumidiphilus. The sequence continues at coordinate 8,434 of CAIODU010000091.1, forward strand.
CGCAAACCCATCGCAAAAAGCCTGTTGGCATCATTGGACTTCAATCAAGGCAAACGTTACGAGGACTTTAACGCCGAAACCGACCATGCAGCCGAATTTGGTTTGGCCGCATTGGTGGGCGGTGCGCTAGTTGCCAAGAAGTTCGGTTTGGTTGCCTTGGCCTCGGTGCTTATTGCCAAATTCGGCAAAATCATCGCCATTGCCGCTGTCGCGATGTTTGGTATTTTTGGCAAGCGCAAGGGTGGCAAGAAAGGCGGGAGCATGGATGCGTAGCCAATTTGGATGCAGTCATTATTTTTACCGGATTCCATGGCTCACCGATGCCAAGAAACCTGCCGATGCCTGTTCCACCAAATCCAACACTCGCTCAAAGCCCTTGTCGCCGCCATAGTATGGGTCGGGGACTTCGACGTTTTTCAAGCCTGGGACGTATTCGAGAAACAACTTGAGCTTATGGGAATGGTTTCTAGGGCAGACGAACATCAGGGTATCGTAATTCTGCCGATCCATCACCAAGATGTGGTCAAAGGATTCAAAATCAGCATGGCTCACTTGGCGGGCGCGGAGATTGGCTAGGTCAACGCCGCGTGCCAGTGCCGCTTTTTGCGCACGCTCATCGGGGGGGTTGCCGACATGATAGGCATGGGTACCGGCCGAGTCTATCTCAAACCATTCTGCCAACCCCCCATCACGCACCATTTTCTGAAACACGCCTTCGGCAGTTGGGGAACGGCATATATTGCCCATGCAAACGAACAATACGCTTATCTTTTTCATCGTATCTATAGGCTACCGGCTTGACCCGGACGGACACTCGCCCAATTGCATGGCAAACCACAGCAAGGCCAACAAACCAAAAGAATCCAGCCATGGCCTTTGTCGGGGTTTGAGCGTTGGAATATTAAGATCGTTGCATGCACTGTTCTTCATGGCCGAATGTCTGAAAACAACTGATAGCCGCGCCGTTTTATTTCACCACTTTCAGTACGGGCCTCTTTTTTGCCGGTTTGGTTTCAGCAATTTCAGTTGTAGTCGGGGTTGTTGGCGAGGGTTCGCCCTCTTCATTCCCGTCGAATACCATGCCTTGCCCGTTCTCATAGGAATAGATCGCCAGTACGGCCCTAATGGGTATTTTCACATGCATGGGCGAACCTCCAAAACGGGCGTTGAATTCGACGTAATTGTCTCCCAAGGCCAAGTTATGCACAGCCTGAGGTCTCAGATTCAACACAATGCGACCGTCTTGCACGGACTGGCGGGGAACAATAACATCGCTCATCTCGGCACTGACAAGAAGGTAAGGTGTAAGATTGCCATCAATGCACCAGTCATATACTGCACGAATCAAATAAGGTTTCAGCGGATTCATCAGGTTGTTCAATAGTCGATGAGGCTGGGGTACTCGCTTTCATATTCGCTCAGGCTTTGCTGAAAGCCCTCGCGTTCAAACAGGCGTGCCGCGTAAGATTTGATAGGCTCCGCATGCTTTGGCAATTCAATCCCTAGCATGGGCAAGCGCCAGAGCAGAGGCCCTATCGTACAATCCACTAGGGAAAACTCATCGCTCAAGAAAAAAACCTTGGCGGCAAATAGCGGGATGGATGCAATCAGGCTCTCGCGCAGCACTTTCCGGGGTTTGGCGGCCTTTTTGTCAGACAACTTTACAATTTCATCCATCAGCCTGAACCAATCCTTATCAATGCGATGTATCACCATGCGGGCGCGGGCGCGGGACACCGGATCCATCGGATGCAGGGGGGGGTGGGGAAATCGCTCATCCAAGTATTCCATGATGATATTTGGATCGTAAAGCACCAAATCCCTATCGACCATGGTCGGTGTGGTCCCATTAGGGTTAAGCTCGATCAAATCCTCAGGAGGATGGTGAACATCAATATATTCAATATCCGCAGAAATACCCTTTTCCCATAGGACAAATCGCGTCCTATGGCTGTAAGCGCATGTAGGAGAACAGAAAAGAGTCATCACGGATTTGCGACTGACCACAGTTGCCAAGCTCAAAACCTCACGAGTGACGAAGGAATAAACACGGTTGCCTTAGACGCTTTACGCCGCATTCCGGAAAAAGGGTGAATGGCTTCGGTTTAACCACCGAACGGGGTGACAAAAGGCCCAGACCCCCGAGTAGACACCGTTATCCGGCGATTCGGGGGCATTTTAACATGAAAAGCCTATTCGATGTCCTTCCAATATTCTTTCTTAAGCTTGAAAAGAATAACTGCCAAGACCAAGAGAAAGAAGATGACGTATTTGCCCAAACTCAGGCGTGAGTATTGTGCTGGTTCTGCCGCATAAACGAGGAATGTGACCAAGTCTGACATCGTCCGGTCGAACTCATCGTCGGACATTTTGCCCTTGGTGGATTTTTCAAGACGCTCGATTACTTGACTCCCTTCGTGCGCCGCGATGATGGGCTTCTGTAGGCCCTGCAAATCCCAAAACACGTTGGGCATGGCGACATCTTTGAAATAAAGATTGTTTACCCCGGTTGGGCGGGTCGGAGACCGGTCGATGTAAAAGCCTTTTAAATAGCTGTAAAGCCAGTCCGCACCACGGGCGCGAGCGACCAAGGAAAGGTCGGGGGGGGCAACTCCGAACCAATTTATGGCATCATCGGGATGCATCGCAGTCAAGAAGCTTTCGTGGACTTTGGCCCCCTCCGGCATGATGTCGTTACGCAGAACTTCGTCCTTGATTGCCAAATCCTTGCCCAGTCGGGAGTAGCGCAAATGCTTGATCGAATGGCAACCCAAGCAATAATCGACAAAGTAGCCGGCACCCCGGCGCACAGATTCCAGATCGAATACGTCTACGTCCGCCTTTTGCAAGGGAAAGCCCCCTTCAACGGCCTGCGCCCCGAAGGAAAAGGCAAAAATCACCAGCGCGATAATGGTTTTCATGGGTGTCATTTGCAATATTTCTTTTTGATTTCTTCCACATAGCCATTGGCTTTTTCAACGTAGCCCACAACGACTTCCTGTAAGCGACGATAAGCTTCGGTGGCCATGACCCAAGCCAGGAATCGGCGAACCAAATTCCAATGCCAACCTTCACGCTGTTCCAATGGAATGATGGCGTGTGTCAATCTTTCTGGCAACGGTTTGGTTTTTTCCCGAGTCGAATAAATCGGCAAGGTCAGGAAGAAAAGAAAATATATCGCCGAAAAGAATCTCGCAAACAGGGTGGCAGTAGGTGTCGCAGGCCGGGTGCCTAGAATGCCCAGCGCAATGAAACTGATGACAAAAAGGAGCAACGCGATTTTAAAGATTCCGCTACGGTAGCGTATGGACTTGACCTCGCCGCGATCCAGCCAAGGCAGGATAAAGAGCACCACAATCGAACCGCCCATGGCAATGACCCCGCCGAGCTTGTCTGGTACGGCACGCAGAACGGAGTAAAAGGGAGTGAAATACCAAACCGGGGCAATATGCTCAGGTGTGCGCATCGGATCGGCTGGCTCAAAATTGGGGGCCTCAAGGAAGTATCCGCCAAGATCCGGCCAATAGAACATGATCAACGCAAACACAATCAAGAACACACTGAGGCCAAACAAATCCTTGACCGTGTAGTAAGGGTGGAACGGAATGCCGTCTTTTGGAATGCCGTTTTCATCCTTGTTTTTCTTGATCTCGATTCCGTCAGGATTATTGGACCCCACCGTATGCAGGGCCGCTAGGTGCAACACGACCAAGCCGACCAACGCCAAGGGCACGGCGATGACATGGAAGGCAAAAAAACGGTTCAGCGTGGCATCGGCGATGACATAATCACCCCGAATCAGCAGGGCTATATCTTCGCCCACCACGGGGATGGCGCTGAACAGGGAGATAATCACCTGCGCCCCCCAAAAGGACATCTGCCCCCAAGGCAAAAGATAACCCATGAAGGCTTCGGCCATCAACAGCACGAAAATCACCATGCCAAACAGCCACAGCAATTCGCGGGGTTTTTTGTACGAACCGTAGAACAATGCCCTAAACATGTGCAGGTAGACCACAATGAAGAACGCCGATGAGCCAGTTGAGTGCATATAGCGGATCAGCCAGCCCCAACTCACGTCGCGCATGATGTATTCGACCGAATCGAATGCCAGCTTGGCATCGGGCTTGTAGTTCATGGTCAGAAAGATTCCGGTCAGAATCTGCATGACCAGCACCACAAGGGCCAGCGAACCGAAGAAATAGAGAAAGTTGAAATTCTTCGGGGCGTAATATTTGACCAGATGTTCGCTTATAAACGAACTGAGCGGGAAACGTTCATCGATCCAGCCCAAAAGGGATGATTTGGCTTTTTCCGAGGCCATTAGGCATTCTCTCCTATTAACAACCGCGTATCGCTAAGATACTGGTGGGGGGGGATATCCAGGTTTCTCGGTGCGGGTACGCCTTTGTACACGCGACCCGCAAGGTCGAAACTGGAGCCATGGCAGGGGCAAAAGAAACCGCCTAGCCAGTCTGGGCCCAAGTCGGCGGGTGCGACCTCGGGCCGGTAGGAGGGTGAGCAGCCTAGATGCGTACACACGCCCAATGCAACTAAGATTTCCGGTTTAAACGAACGGTATTCGTTCTTCGCCGATTCAGGCTGTTCGGACTCATCCGAATTAGGATCACGCAGTTTCGGTTCCAACTTTGGCAATGAACCGAGCGATTCTTGCGTCCGCTGGACGATCCAGACTGGTTTTCCCCGCCACATGACCCGGATCATTTGGCCCTGCTCCAGTTTGGTTATGTCAACTTCAACCGGTGATCCGGCGGCCTGTGCCTTTTCGCTCGGCTGCATGGAGGATATGAACGGCACTGCGGCAATAGCCGCACCCGCCGCTCCGACCATCGCCGCCGCCTTGGTCAGGAACCAGCGCTTGCTAGTGTCCACGCCATTGTCACTCATTTGGTATTCCTCTTTGCAAACCATGACAGTTATTCGCGTTGTTTTTGTTTTTTAAACGGTAAGTCCATATTGTATGGACATCTTCGCGCCGAAACAATCAGGAATTGTCCCATTGCCGCTTTGGCAACGTTGGCGGATTGCGCTCAACGCTGTAATATTTCTGTGAGTGCATCAATAAACCTCTGATTCTCATCGGGTAAGCCAACGGTAACCCGCAAACAATTTCGTAGAAGCCCACCTGCCGGACTTAAATTTTTTATTAGCACCCCCGCTTGTTTTAGCCTCTCAAAAACCTCGACTGCATCATTTTCCAGTAACCTGAAGCTGACAAAATTGGCCTGGCTGGGGAAAACTTCCACGGGCAAGGCTGCCAATTGTGTTGCCAACCGCTCACGGTCACGGCGTATGCACTCAACCTGAGCGTCGAACACGGCATGTTTTGACAACGCAAATTCCGCCGTTTGCTGCGTCAAAACGTTAATGTTGTACGGTAGCCGCAATTTGTCCAACTGGCCTATCCAAGCCGGATGGCCAACCAGAAAACCCAGTCGCAGCCCGGCCAAGCCTAGTTTGGAGAGTGTCCGCATGACCAAAAGGTTGGGGAATTCCCGCAACTTCGGCATGAATGTAGCGTCTGCAAAAGGCGCATAGGCTTCATCCACCACCACCAGCCCAGGCGCGATGCGCAGTATCCCGACCATATCATCGCTTGCAAAGGCGTTTCCAGTCGGGTTGTTGGGGTAGGCGAGGAAAATCACTTTGGGTTGATGCAGATCAATGGCAACCCGCATGGCATCCATGTCCACAGAAAAATCTTTTCCGTTGAGGTCAACCCCGACGAAACGCAACCCTAAGCTCACGGCAATCTGCCGGTACATGACGAAAGTCGGCTGCGGTGCCAACACAACCGAGTCTTCGCCCCCCAGTCCCATGAGAACGATCTGGATAAGCTCGTCCGAGCCGTTGCCCAGCATCAGATCAGCTTCCTCCGGTACGCCGTTGGCGATCCGCAGGGCCGATCTCAAACGATCTGCTGTGGGGTCGGGGTAACGGTTGATTCTAGCACTGCGCAAATCTTCCAGCCACTCATCAACCATTGCCCTAGGCCAAGTGTAGGGGTTTTCCATCGCATCCAACTTGATCAGCCCCGTTGAATCCTGCACAGGGTAGGCGGACAAGGCAAGGACTTCTGGACGCAACAACTCACTGACTTTGCCTTCTATGTTTTTCATTGGCCCTAGGTTAGCCGTTGATTCTGAATTCGGCGGAGCGGGCGTGGGCCGTGAGTCCCTCGCCACGGGCCAGCACCGAGGCGGTTTTGGCCAATTTGCCCGCACCTCCCGGTGAACAGAAAATCAGGCTGGATCGCTTCTGAAAATCATAGACACCCAAAGGCGATGAAAATCTGGCTGTGCCGGCAGTCGGTAATACATGGTTGGGTCCGGCACAATAATCACCCAGCGCCTCGGCGGTGTACCTTCCCATGAAGATGGCACCGGCGTTGCGTATCAACTTGACTAGGCTTTCTGGGTCTTCCACCGAGAGTTCGAGGTGTTCCGGGGCGATGCGATTGGCGACTTCCGCCGCCTGCTCCAAATTCTTGACAAGGATCATCGCGCCCCGACCTCCCAACGATGCCTTTATCACATCCTTGCGCTCCATGGCGGGCAACAGTTTGGCGATGCTGGCCTCCACCGCATCCAGATGAGCTTGATCCGGGCTGACTAAAATCGCTTGTGCATCTTCATCATGCTCAGCTTGTGAAAATAGATCCATGGCGATCCAATCAGGATTGGTCAGTCCGTCACTGATGACTAGGATTTCCGATGGCCCGGCAATCATGTCAATGCCACATTGCCCGAAAACCAATTTCTTTGCGGTGGCAACATAGATGTTGCCGGGGCCGACGATCTTGTCCACGCGGGGTATGCTGGCGGTTCCATAAGCCAAGGCAGCCACCGCCTGCGCTCCGCCGACGCGAAATACACGATCCACCCCGGACAGATAGGCTGCTGCCAAGACCAGTTCGTTGACTTCCCCGTGTGGCGTAGGCACGACCATGATGATTTCGGCAACGCCGGCCACCTTCGCGGGAATGACGTTCATCAATACCGAGGAAGGATAGGCTGCCTTGCCTCCGGGTACATAAACACCCACCCTGTCTAATGGAGTGACTTGCTGCCCGAGTACCGTGCCATCGGCTTCTGCAAAGCGCCATGACTCTAGCTTCTGCCGTTCCGCATAGGCGCGTATGCGACTGCTGGCTTTCTCAAGTGCCGCAGCTTGCTCCTTGGGCAAATTCACCCAAGCCGTTTCCAGCACGTCGTGGCTCAGTTCCAATTCGTCTGCCTTGGCAACCTGGCAATGGTCAAAACGTTCGGTGAACTCGATCAAGGCGGCATCGCCCTCGCTCTTGACGCGGGCGATGATCTCACTTACCCGATGATGAATCGTGGCATTGGACAGTTCGTCCCAAGCCAATAGATGGTTAAGCCTGTCTGGAAAATCCTTGTCCTGTGCATTCAGACTGGCGATTTTATATTCTTTCATTGTTCTCTCGCTGCAAACGAAGGACTGGAAACCTTAAGGCTCAACTGTCGGATAAATTCGGTGACTGCTTGGTGCTTCATCTTCATCGCCGCTTTGTTGACTACGAGGCGGCTGCTTACGTCCATAATCAAATCCCTAGGTTCCATGCCATTGGCCTTCAGCGTGTTGCCCGTGTCCACCAAATCGACTATGCAATCGGCCAAGCCCACTAGGGGTGCCAATTCCATGGAACCGTAGAGTTTGATGACCTCCACCTGCAAGCCTTTGTTGGCAAAATAGCGCTGGGCGGTCTTGACGTATTTCGTTGCAACGCGCATTCGCTTACCCGCTAGGTTAGCCCCTACGCGGGCTGCTGTCATCAATCGGCACTTGGCAATCCCCAAGTCCAAGGGTTCGTAAAGACCTGCGGCCCCGTATTCGACGAGGACATCCTTGCCGGCTATGCCAATGTCTGCCGCGCCGTATTCCACATAAGTCGGCACATCGGCGGCGCGGATCACTAGCAATTGCACGTCTTCCCGGCTGGTCGGCAGAATCAGCTTGCGACTTTTTTCCGGATCCACCGTCGGTATGATATCGGCGGCAGCCAAAAGCGGCATGGCTTCCTCATAGATTCTCCCTTTGGAAATGGCTATGGTTAGCATGTATGTATTATTCCAATTCCATTTCAAAGCTTATAGGTAGGGGCGGCTTTAACCGCCCGTTGGCGAATGAATTCGCCCCTGCAATATTTAAACATGGAATGACTCATTGGGGAATGCGCCGGATTTCCGCGCCTAGTTGGGAAAGCTTTTCCTCGATGCACTCATAGCCGCGATCAATATGGTAAATGCGTTCCACCACGGTCTGCCCTTCGGCCACCAGACCGGCCAGCACTAGGCTTGCGGAAGCGCGCAGGTCGGTTGCCATGACTGGGGCGCCGGTCAACTTTTCCACTCCGCGCACGATGGCGGTGTTGGACTCCAACTTGATGTTCGCCCCCATGCGCTGCATTTCCTGCACATGCATGAAGCGGTTCTCGAAGACTGTTTCCGTGATGACACCAACACCCTCGGCAATGGCATTCATGGCGGTGAATTGGGCCTGCATGTCGGTCGGGAAGGCAGGATATGGCGCAGTGTGCATGGAAACTGACTTTGGCCTCCTGCCTTGCATGTCCAACTCTATCCATGAATCGCCGCATTCGATCAAGGCCCCCGCCTCAAGTAACTTTTCGATGACTGCATCCAGCAGGTCGGGTCGGGTGTTCTTCAGCTTGACCTTGCCACCGGTCATGGCCGCCGCCACCAAATAGGTGCCGGTCTCGATACGGTCAGGCAAAATTTGATAATGCAGACCTTCCCCAGACAGCGACTCGACACCTTCGATTTCCAAAATATCCGTGCCGGCACCGTGGATTTTAGCTCCCATGGCGTTGAGAAAATTCGCTAGGTCAACCACCTCAGGCTCGCGTGCGGCGTTTTCAATGATGGTCACCCCATCGGCGAGGGCCGCAGCCATCATCAGGTTTTCGGTGCCGGTGACGGTCACCAAGTCCAGCACCAAGCGACAGCCCCTTAGCCGCTTGGCGGTGGCATGGATGTAGCCGTTGCTGACGCTGATGTCAGCACCCATGGCGGTCAAACCTTCCAGATGGATATTCACGGGCCGGGTGCCGATGGCGCAGCCGCCGGGCAGCGATACCTCGGCCTTGCCAAAACGCGCCACCAAGGGTCCCAGCACCAGAATGGAGGCGCGCATGGTTTTGACCAACTCGTAGGGGGCGTAAAAGGTTTGGATCGAACTGGAATCCACCTCGATATTGAGCTTTTCGTCGATAACTAGATGCACACCCATGCGACCGAGCAATTCCATCGTCGTGGTGATGTCGTGCAGATGCGGCACATTGCCGATGAGTACCGGCTTTTCCGACAGCAAGGTTGCGGCCAGTATGGGCAACGCGGCATTTTTGGCCCCGGACATGCGCAACTCCCCAAACAAGGGATTGCCGCCAGTGATAAGCAATTTATCCATTCGTCATTACTCTATAGTTACAGCCGCGTCAAAGGACCCCGGCTCTTTTGTTTAATCAATGATAAGAATGTCATCGACCCCGGCCACATGGGCCATGGCCAGGAGTTGGCCGGGTAGGTTGACGTAATGCAGGTCTATTCCGCTTTGGCCCGCCAGCCGGAGCCATTCCAACAACAAGGCAAGCCCCGCGCTGTCGGCTTTGGTGATTCCAGCCAAGTCGAAGACCATCTTGTCGACGGGCGAAGCGAAATAACCCGCCGTTTTTTTCATCGCCGCAAGAACCGATACAAAGCTCAACTCACCTTCGAGTCTGAATCGACCGGAATCTTCCTGGCTTATCTCAAACAAGAATTTTGTTGGTTTCATGGACAATGGCTTTAGCATTAAAAAAATAGGGGGACCCATCATCTTGCCACTGGCTTGTTTTTGTGGTCGGCATCCCTTTCCCCGCCGCCTTTCGTCGAAGCGGCCTTCGCCTTATGCCCGGCGCGGGCATCTTCCGAAGCCTTTTCGGGCTGTGCTTTTGGCTTGCGCAAGGGATCGGGCTCGGCTTTTTCCGCTGTTGGCAAAGGAACCGATTTCTGTTTGGTGCTGGCCGGCTTTTCCTTGGTTTTTGCCGATGGCTTGGGCTTGACCGATGTCGCCGCTTGGATTCCGTGCAGATCATGCTCCGCCGGTTCCTCAGCGGTGTTCACCAGAGGGGAGTCCTTTTTCTCCGCACCGCTCTCCGCCTTGTTGAACAGGAACCGGCTTATCACCTCTTCCAACACCAAGGCCGACTGGCTCAACTCGATTTCATCCCCGTTCTTGAGAAACTCCCCGTCCCCCCCGGCACTCAGGCCAATATATTGCTCGCCGAGCAATCCCGCCGTTAGAATATTCGCGGTGGTGTCAACGGGGATTGTGTTGAATTGCGGTTCGATATGCATTTCAACCAAGGCTTCATAGGTCTTATTGTCAAAATGTATCGAACTGACCCGGCCCACGCGCACCCCCGCCATGGACACCGGGGCGCGAACCCTAAGGCTTCCCACATTCTGGAAGCGGGCTAACAGCTTGTAACTATCGTCCTTGACTTGCAAGTCGGCCAAGTTGCTGACCTTCATCGCCAAGAAAAACAGGCTGACCATGCCCAAAACGACAAACATGCCGACCCATGTTTCCAATGTCTTAGATTGCTGCATCAAATGTCCCCATACATCATTGCGGTCAACACGAAATCCGAGGCCAACACGGCCAAGGCAGAATATACAACGGAACGTGTCGTCGCGCGGCCAACCCCCTCGGAGGTCGGCAGTGCGTCATACCCTTCGAACACCGCTATCCAAGTCACGACCACGCCAAACACTAAACTCTTGAAGACACCGTTGACGATGTCGTCGTAAAAATCAATTTTCGCCCGCATCTGCGACCAGAAAGCCCCTTCGTCCACGCCCAACAGCCCCACGCCGACGAAATACCCGCCGATGATACCGATCATGCTGAACAGCGCGGCCAGCAGCGGCATGGATATGACCCCGGCGAAAAAGCGCGGCGAGATAATGCGGCGCAACGGATCCACTGCCATCATCTCCATGCCTGACAATTGCTCGGTTGCTTTCATCAGGCCGATTTCGGCGGTGAGCGCAGAACCCGCCCGGCCCGCGAATAACAACGCCGTGACCACCGGGCCCAACTCCCTCACCAGCGAGGCCGCCACCATGACGCCCAAGGTTTGCTCGGCACCGAAATCGGACAATACGTTATAACCCTGCAAGCTCAAGACCATGCCGACAAATAGACCGGAAACGCTGATGATTAGGATGCTCAGCACCCCGACCGAATAAATCTGTGCGACCAGAAGCCTGAATCTCAGGAAAATATCGGGAAACCCGGTCAGTACATGTAGCATGAACAAACACGACCGGCCCAGCTTTTCCAAGCGTGCCAACGTGTTTTGTCCAATTCTTTGAATGTATTCCAGCATGTGTCGGTACTTAAACGTCTATTGATGCCATTGCGGTTTTCGCGAACCCAAGAGATCCTCCGCGTAATCCGGCGCTGGGAAATGAAACGGCACCGGGCCGTCGGCTTCCCCATGCATGAACTGGCGAATCCAAGGTGACGGGGTCTGCTCTATCTCCTCGGCTGTCCCCTGTGCGACCACCTTGCCCTCTGAAATGAGATAAACATAATCGGCGATGGCCACCGTCTCCCTTACGTCGTGGGAAACCACCACGCTGGTCAAACCCAAACCGTGGTTCAAATTGTGGATCAACTTCACCAGCACCCCCATGGAGATCGGGTCCTGCCCGGTGAAGGGCTCGTCGTACATAATCATCATCGGATCAAGCACGATAGCCCGCGCCAGCGCCACACGCCGGGCCATGCCGCCAGACAATTCCCCCGGCATCAGATGCCTGGCCCCGCGCAAACCCACGGCTTCGAGTTTCATCAGCACCAACGAGCGAATCATCGCTTCGGGAAGGCGGGTGTGTTCGCGCAGGGGGAAGGCGACGTTTTCAAACACATTCAGATCGGTCAGCAGCGCACCGCTTTGGAACAGCATGCCCATGCGTTTACGCATCTCGTATAAATCCTTGCGCCCCTGCTCGTGGACAATACGGCCTTCCACATCCACGCGACCCGCAGCGGGCCGAAGTTGCCCGCCGATGAGTTTAAGCAGGGTGGTTTTGCCGGTCCCGCTAGGGCCCATGATCGCAGTGATCTTCCCACGGGGTATGTCAAGATTCACGCCATCGAAAATTTTCCTGCCGCCGCGAAAAAAAACCAGATTACGGATTGAAACTAAAATTTCGTCTTCGGCAAAGATGCCTGTCATTGCGGGGATCGGGGGACGGATAAGGCCAAAAAAGAGGGCATTATCCCTGATAAAGGGCAACCCAGTCAAGAATTAGCTGATTTTTCAGCAATTCACGGTGCAGATACCGTCGGCATGGCTTGGGGCCAATGCTGTTGAATTAAGCCGTCATTCCGGCATGGACCGCCGGAATCCAGATTGCATGGAAGCATCGAAGCTTGACCATCCCTGGAGCCTAGGTTCCGGCGCTCCCTGCCGGAACGACGCAGAAAACCTTAATTCAACAACATTGGGGCTGGGGAGGGTCTGCGTTCGCCGGGAGTGGGCGGAGGCGACTTGCCCGAGGCAGAGGCTTTGCAACGGCTGGTTAGCGGCCCATGCCTCGGCAACCTGCATTATTTGAATTGGAGCGAACCGTAAGTTTAATCTGTCGGTTCAACGCCCAAAAAAGCGCCCTTGCACCCAAGCACCGGCGAATATCGCCACCAGCGCTGCCAGCAACGGCCAGTTTCCCGAACCCAAGCCGGCGATGGCGGGGCCAGGGCACACACCGCATAAGCCCCAACCAATGCCGAAAATAGCCGCGCCGCCAATTGTACGGGTATTGAGTGTGGAAGGGTGCTTGGCAAAGGCTTGCCCGAACCAAGGTTTGTCCAACAGTCGGGGTGCGAGTTGAAAGGCCAGTAGTGCGACAGTCACCGCGCCACCCAATACCAGCAACAAGCCGAGGTCTTTAAACCGTAAGAAACTCAATACGACTTCCGGGCGGACCATGGCGGACAGTGACAAACCGAAGCCGAATAATACGCCGGCGACCAATGCCCAGAATAACGGGGTGCTTTTCATCAGTGGCCTCCCAGCCATGCCACCAGTTGCGCGGTGACAATCCCCGTCGCGAGGAATGTCAACACGGCCAAAAGCGAGGGCAATTGCAGGGATGCCATGCCGCAGATGCCGTGGCCGGAGGTGCAGCCATTGGACAAGCGGGCACCAAACCCGACGAGAAACCCGCCCAAAACAAGCTGCCAAATCGGCACACCCGTCTGCCATGTACCTGCCCCGAGCCAAACCAGCCAAATGGCACCGCCCAGCACCAGCCCGGCGGCGTAAGCGAGCCGCCACTCGCGGCTGCCGACAAAGTTTTCCCGTTGAAAGAAAGGATGGTTTGAAAAGAATGACCAAGTCGAACTGTACACGGTGCTCATGCCGCCGATCAAACCCGTGGTGACGAACAACAGCCCAACCGCTGCACCGATGATCAAACCGCCCGCGAGGTAATGGGCGATGCCGTTAGGAAAGAATTGCCCCATATTTGCAAACCTCTCAATGGGTGGAATGAAATTGTGTTGTGGGTGGGAAGCGAATGCAACTTGACATGCGCTTGGACTCTATCATGCCGTTGCGCCAAAGTGCTGTCAACTCATGGGGAAAGTGGCGAAAGGGCATTCGTGGCATGGACAAAACCGGGAGAATACTATAGTCTGCACGTTCATTTGTCTTATTTTTAACACTTTTTCCATGGATGAATATCCAGATGGCATCTATCGCTTCATCCAGCCCTTGTGATGAATGCGGGTTTGACATCCCCGCCAGCAGTGACCGGTGTCCGCATTGTGGGCGTCCTTCCTTGTTTCCGAATGTCACGGCGGCGAAAAGGCCAATGGAACAAGCAGCCTTGGAGCAGCGCTATCAAACCGCTTTGCAGAATGTTGATCCCGCATGCCTCCCGATATTGGACAAATTTGAAAAATCGGTTGCAGACCAGTCTGAAGCTGTCATTACCCGGTATGTTAGCGAAGTTTACACACTTGCCGCCAATGATTGTGCCTTGTACGGTAATTTTTACCAACTGGTGGGTGCAGGAGTCCGGCTACCGGCTGAAAATTTTTGGGATGCCATGCGCGGTGTCGTGGATGAAAAACTGTTCACGCATTACAAGGAAAATATCCGCTTTGCCGCATTAACCATGAATCGACGTGGCATCGGTCATTATGGTGATTGCCATGTGACACTCAAAAATGGCATGATAGCCCATCGGGCAACGGCGTTTGAGGAAAACTCGATTGTGTTCATGGATCGTCGCAAAGAATTCCTAACTGCTGAATTACCAGCCGGCTACCGGGCAATCTGGCAAGACCGGGGAAAGCTGGCAGTGGCAAAGCTCGCTTCCAAATTAAGCCAAACCATGACAGAAGCCGATTTTCCAAGCCTGTTAATGAACGACGGCGCAGAGCCAGAAGACGACCAGTTTGTGGAGGTGCATATTTATGGTTCCATTTCCATTCGTACCGTTGAGGAAATATCACTTAGCTCCGGTTCTAAGACAATTCGCCTTAAAGCCCTAAAAGAAAAGCTGGACAAATTTGGCATCCGTTTAAAGAGACACTAATACGACATGCAAGCCTTGTTATCGCCTCATTCCAATACGGCGTTGATATTTCAGCCGCAAACCGCTTATCTGACGGGTTGCGGCAATCCCCCCTGTCCATTATCCGCAGCAGCAGTGGGTGAATGGCTGTCAGCCCATGGCGAATTACGCTGGCATAGCGCCGAGAACTTGGCTGAAATGGGGCAGGCTCTGTCGTTATATAGCCGACGGCGGGAAGCCTTGGATATGGCTCTGATGGGCATGGATGGCGATTTGTCTCTGGAGTTGCGTGATGAAGCCCAACAAGAATTGGAAATACTTTTGGCAGACCGTGCGGTAGCGATTTGGTTGTCCGATATATTCCATGTCCGACCCTTGGTGGCAGAAGCCGATGTCGAAACCGCTTTGTCACATGCTCGCGATGGAAATCGGTGGCACGTTGTTAATTACTTGAATGAAGTCGTCCGCAATCAAGCTGTCATCGCTAAATCGTGGATTGCTTGGAATGCCGTCCCTGAAAAGCTGTTACAGCCAGTCGGCGGGCGACAGGCCGTGTTGGATTTTGCCATGAATAAAGGGTTGTTCGCTAGTGTCATCGGTTTATTGGCAGTGAACCAAACGGGTGCCGCCAAATTAGAGGCACTTGTACGATTGTATGGGGTAGTTGGGTATTGTCAAATTGTCGAGGCTTGGTTTTTGCCTTTGGTAGTTGTCAAACCTGTGCGAACGGTCAAGAAAAGCGAGGTTGCCCCGGAAGATAACGATTGGGAACGGAAAACTGATCGCAAAAAAATACAATCTCGTTCTTATGACCGTAAAAAATCTCAACGCAATATTGAGGAACAATAAATCCAAATTATCCGTTTGATGCGTTCTCGTCGATGGGAACGGGTGCGTCAAGCTGTCGATGGATTGGTGGACTACCAGCAACGCCATGGTGGTGGAAACTACGCAGCCAAATCATTATGCGACTTGGCGGTGGAAGCCAAGTCACTTGGCAATCATAGTTTGCAACTTGAATTGACAGAGCGAGCGGTGGGGCAAAACCCGAAAGACGGATGGGCATGGGCGCAACAGGGGGATGCTTTGTTGAATAATGGGAGGTTGGAGGATGCTCTTCTTGCATTTGATAATAGCGTGGCGTTTGGTGCCTTTATCGTGGGTAAGGTTGGACGTGCTCAAGTGTTCAAATCCAAAGGTCATTATGATAAAGCTTTAGCGGCATACGCTGAAGTTATCATTGAAAATCCTGAAAACGTGGTGGCGAAGAATGGTCGGGCCGAGGTGCTGAAGGCGATGGGCCGTTTCCCCGAGGCGCTGCAAGCGTTCGATGAGGTCACTCAAGATCATCCTGAAAACGTGGTGGCGAAGAATGGTCGGGCCGAGGTGCTGAAGGTGATGGGCCGTTTCCCCGAAGCGCTGCAAGCGTTCGATGAGGTCACTCAAGATCATCCTGAAGACGTGGTGGCGAAGAATGGCCGGGCCGAGGTGCTGAAGGCGATGGGCCGTTTCCCCGAAGCGCTGCAAGCGTTCGATGGGATCACTAAATATCATTCTGAAAACGTGGTGGCGAAGTGTGGCC
>CAIODU010000092.1 GCA_903857165.1 uncultured Methylococcaceae bacterium
CGCTGGCGGGGAAACGCCATGTCAAGGTCACGGAACGGCGGACGGCGGTGGATTTCGCCCATGTGATCCGCGACTTGGCGGACGTGCATTACCCCGACGCTGAAAAGATCGTGCTGGTCATGGACAACCTCAACACGCACAAGCCCGCCGCGCTGTACCAGGCGTTTGCCCCCGAGGAGGCGCGCCGGCTGACGGAACGCTTGGAGATTCACCACACCCCCAAGCACGGCAGTTGGCTGGACATGGCCGAAATCGAATTGAGCGCCTTGGCGACGCAGTGTCTGGACCGGAGGATCGCCGACGCGGAAACGCTGGCCGGCGAAGTCGCCGCCGGCAGGTCCGGCGCAACGCGGACGGTTGCACAGTGGACTGGCGCTTCAAGACCGAAGATGCCCGCATCAAACTCAAGCGGCTTTACCCGTCAATTCAGCCAAGTTAGGGCGCTAGGGATTTGAGTTGATGGCAATGGACGGCTCCTTGGGTGGCGGTTCCTGTTCCCACCAAGGTCACTAGGAAGCCTTTGTTCCGGGCCATTTCCGCTGCGCCTTGGGACACTGGGCAAACCCAAGCTAGGCCGATGTTATTGAACGATTGAGGTGATATGACTAGGGCGTAGTGTCTACCCTGCATTTCCCGCCCAGAGGTAGGGTCGAAAGCAAGATGGATGATGTCACCACGATTGGGAGTGTAGGCCATTTAAAATCCTTCTGTTTCCAAGCCAACTGGCTGCATGGACTCCCATTCCGGTAAACGAGGGATGCCCCCCTCGTGTTCGTCCAGCAATTGGGCGAGGGTATAGCGGGGCAACCGTCGGCGGGTCGGGCGGACGATCATGCTTTGGCCTTCAATGGTTAATTCCACCTAGTCGCCAGCAGGCAAGTGGTTGGTTTCTGCAAAAAACGCCGGAACCGCAAGAATCAGCGATCCACCGGACTTTCTAAGGGTTGCGGTTTCCATATAAAAATTAGTAGCCTCCTGTTTTTGAATAGGAGTTGCCGGAATCCTAGGCTTTTAAACTGCCGAACTCATCCGGCAGATGATTCAGATTTGAATTTTGCATCGCATTAATGATTTTACAAAAGTACGATTTCTTTTTTGAAAAGTCAAATTCAGGCACAAAAAAGCCCGGCGGCTTGAACCGTCGGGCTTCTTTGTTTGGAGTTTACCCGTGCGAGAGTTACGGAGTTTCAAGTCCCGAACGAAGATCTTGCAATGTCACCATCAGCGCCATGGCGTCACCCGGAGAAGGGTCAAAACCCAACTTTTGGTAAAAGTCTCTAGCTCGTTCTGAAATGGCATGGACGACAATGCCGCGGACTCCAATCGCATCGGCGGCATTCACTACGCGGAGCGCGCTATCACGGAACATGGCAGGCCCCATACCTTGGCCTTGATAAGCCTTATCCACGGCAAGCCGGGCTAGCAGAACGACCGGAATGGGATTGGGCATGTTGCGCTTGAAACGCCCGGAGACATCTTCGACGGCGATGCTGCCCGAAGCGAGGGCGTAATAACCGACTACCCTGCTCCCGTCACACACCACAAACGTTCGTGAAGCGCCACTGACTTGGTTTTTTCTTGCGCGATCCTTCAGCCAATCGTCCAACGTCGGTACGCCAGAGTCGAATTCACGAAGTAAGTGGACTTCATTAAGCGTTGTCGGCGCTGTCAGCGACAAGGCTATTCCCAAGGGGCCGGAGTTTGCAAGGCTTTGCGCAGACGCTCGTTAGGCTGCGGCGGGGCATCAAGGCGCGCCAAAAACTCCGCATAGGCTTCCGGCTTGAACTTGAGTACGGTTTGGTCGAGGATGCTCTCCTCGGCGAACCGTCGGCTGGCCTCCAGCACGAAGTCCGTCCGGTTCTTATTCAGAAGCTTGGCGGCGTAGTCAATCAGCCCGCGATCATCGGGTTTGATGCGGATATTCAAGCTTTCCCGCTTAGCTTTGGTCGAAGTTGCCATATTGATCACCTGCCCATTCGGGCGGAATAGTTTATTGATATAAAAATATAATAGCATTACGTAATGTCTTTGTCTTTACATTAAGGAGATTAAAAATATTTTTTTGAAAAAGCTATAACATGCAAAAGAAAAATTAACAACTTTTAAAGAAAGAACAGATCGGATCCACGAACACCCTGCTACTTTCCAGCCACAAAAAAAAGCCCGCCGGCCTGAACCGTCGGGCTTTTTGATTTTCCCCTCTCTCAGCCGTCCCCACGCCGGAGCGTCACTGCCATTAAGTTAAGGTGCATTAAGCGTGATGTGGCACTAAACGGAACGCCAAGCCCCAGCTTGGCGCGGCATTCCCTGATGCCAAGCTGGGGCTTGGCGTTCCGAAACAAGCTTAACTTAATGGCAGTGACGCCGGAGCGTGGGAACGATCATCGTGGGGAGGGTTGGAAGGGCTTACAGCGAGCCGGTCGCGTTCAAGTCGGCGAAGGCCTGCTGCAGGCGCCCGGCCATGCTGACCTGGGCGGCGCGGACCCACACGCGCGGGTCGTAGAACTTCTTGTTCGGCTTGTCCGCGCCGTCGGGGTTGCCGATCTGGCCTTGC
>CAIODU010000093.1 GCA_903857165.1 uncultured Methylococcaceae bacterium
TCCAGTCACAAGGATGTGAATCTAGGGGTCGCCACCAAGCCTTTTTCAAACACTTACGCAACCGACAAGTTACCGTCCGTGGCACTGGATTCCGGCATCCATGCCGGAATGACGGCATTGGAGCCATAATGAGAATTGCTGGGAACCTAAGGACAGGATTTACAAGACGGGCAGGATGTGATATGGGAATTCAGACCCTCCCTGTACATCCTGTCCAGTGCGCATACACAGGCCGTGCCAACGGACGGAATAATAAATGCCAGATGACTCAATGTTCCATTTAGCATTATAACGGTTCCAGCTAGGTTAGGTTCTTGTTATAATTTTCGGTCAATTTGATTTTACGCTTGCACAAGCAAAATCCGGGATACGGATATTTGGCTTGGAACTAAGCCTTACCGTCGAACATTATCAACTAACACTTCCCGGCAAGCAAATGGTGGCCAAACCCGAAAGACTCCTTTTCCATCGAACCGGTCATTGTTTTCAAATTAGGCTCGGCGCGGTTAACCATTGACAATCCCGGCCACCGCGACAATGTCCTAAAACGATGGCACACATGTCCCATTCAACCCAAGCTTCCCAAGCGTACCCCGTTTCGAAGTGAATTCGCGGGAGTTTTCGGGGTTTGTAAGGCAAATGCAATGACTCACCTCAAGCCAGGTCCGGCAAGCCCGTCCTGGAGGAGTAATGTTGACAGATGAATCAAGAAGAGCAGCAGAATGAGTTCAAAGAACTCATCGCCAAGGGCAAAATGCAGGGTTATCTCACTTTTGCCGAAGTGAACGATCACCTGCCAAGCAACATTGATGACCCCGATCAAATGGAGGACATCATCAGCTTGATTAACAGCATGGGCATCCAAGTCCATGAAGAAGCGCCGGACATCGGGCTTATCCCTGTGTCCACCGTGGTCTCGGACGACGATGAAGAAGCGGCTGAAATGGCGGCGGCCCTTGCCACAGTCGGCAGCGAACTGGGCAGAACCACCGATCCAGTGCGTATGTACATGCGCGAGATGGGTTCGGTCGATTTGTTGACACGGGATCGGGAATTGAGCATCGCCAAGCGCATTGAGGCAGGACTCAACCAGTCTGCGCGGGAATTGGTGCGTTTTTCTGCTTCCATGGATTATTTCATCTTGTCTTTCGACCATCTTGAAAATGGGGAAAAACGCCTTCCCGATCTGGTTTTGGACATTTTCGACCCAACCCACGCGGCACCGATCATATTGGACGATTCCGCGGATACGGATGTTGTCGACGAAAGCGATAGTGATCCGGCCCCCGAATTGGTCAGGGAGAAGCTGGAAACTTTCAAGAGGCAGTACAAAGCGGCGGTCCATTCGCGGAACAAGCACGGGCATGAAGATCGACGGACCCATCAAGCGTTTGAATCGCTTGCGGCGAGCTTCTTGGAGTTTAAAATGACCCCGGCATTCTTCAAGGAACTGACGGACATTCTGCATCACTCCATCGAAAAAATCCGCGAGCAGGAACGGATGATCATGGGCTTGGCGGTGGCAGCGTCGAAGATGCCCAAACTGGCTTTCATCGAATCGTTTGTCGGCAATGAAACCAACCCGGAATGGCTTGCCGGCCTCATTAACTCCGGCCGGCCTTATGCGCAAGATTTGTCCAAACATGCCGATGAGATTAGGCGTGCGCAAAGGAAGCTGATGCACATCGCCAAGGAAAACCGGCTTAGCATAGGGGAAATCAAGGAAATCCACCAGTGCATGGCCGAAGGCGAAAACTTGGCCAGACAGGCCAAAAGCGAAATGATCCAAGCCAATTTGCGCTTGGTCATTTCCATTGCCAAAAAATACACCAACCGTGGCATGCAGTTCCTTGACCTGATCCAAGAAGGCAACATCGGGCTGATGAAGGCCGTCGATAAATTCGATTATCGGCGTGGCTTCAAATTCTCCACTTATGCCACTTGGTGGGTTCGCCAGGCGGTGACTCGCGCCATCGCCGATCAGGCCCGAACCATAAGAATTCCCGTGCATATGATCGAGACGATCAACAAGCTGAACCGGGTCACCCGGCAGTTGCGCCAGGAAATGGGCCGGGAAGCGACCTTGGAAGAATTGGCCCCGCGCATGGAAATGACCGAAGACAAGGTTCTCAAAGTGCTCAAAATTGCCAAGGAACCCATTTCGATGGCTTCCCCGGTCGGCGATGACGAAGATTCGCATCTTGGCGATTTCATTGAGGATGACGGCATCATGTCCCCGATAGAGTCGGCGACTGTCGCGGGTTTGCGCGAAACCACCGAGCAAATCCTGTCCGGCCTAAGCGAGCGGGAAGCCAAGGTCTTGCGCATGCGTTTCGGCATCGACATGCACACCGATTACACGCTTGAGGAGGTCGGCAAGCAGTTTGATGTCACCCGCGAACGTATCCGGCAGATCGAGGCAAAAGCCCTGCGCAAGCTCAGGCATCCGGCACGTTCGGAAGTGCTGAAGAGCTTCCTCGACATGGATTGATGCTTGCGCCAGGTAAGCCTACGCGAAGAATCGTGGCCGTTGCGCGGGGTTTTTCGCATCTCGCGGGGCAGTGTCACTGCAATCACCGTGGTGGTGGTCGAGATTAGGGAAGGCATGGCGGTGGGGCGCGGGGAATGCCGCCCCTATTCCCGCTATGGTGAAACCCCGCAAGCAGTCATTGCCGAAATTGAAGCCTTGATGCCTGCATTGG
The DNA here is from genome assembly GCA_903857165.1 of uncultured Methylococcaceae bacterium. Lineage (GTDB taxonomy): Bacteria > Pseudomonadota > Gammaproteobacteria > Methylococcales > Methylococcaceae > Methylumidiphilus. The sequence continues at coordinate 2,703 of CAIODU010000093.1, forward strand.
AAGCCGGCATGGAAAGGGACGAACTCAACGCCTCAATTGCCCCAGGGGCGGTGCGCAATGCCATCGACTGCGCACTATGGGATCTGTCCGCCAAACGCACCGGCCAGCCGGTCTGGCAACTTGCCGGATTGCCCCCGCCGAAACCATTGTCCACCGCCTTCACCCTAAGCGTCGATACCCCACGCAATTTGGCGGCCGCCGCCAAAAAAGAAGCGGGGCGGCCCCTGCTCAAGTTGAAATTGGCCGGTGGCGGCGACTTGGATAGGGTGGCTGCTGTTCGCTCCAATGCGCCGAACGCCCGCCTGATCGTCGATGCCAATGAGGCGTGGACGGTTGCCGACTACCTTGCCCTTGCCCCGGAACTGGCACGATTGGGGGTGGAGATGCTGGAGCAACCCTTCCCTTCCGCTTGCGACCACTGGCTTGCCACACTGCAAAAGCCCTTGCCGATATGTGCCGACGAGTCCTGCCACGCTGCCGCCAGCCTCAAGGGCCTGGCCGGCCTTTACGATGCCGTCAACATCAAATTGGACAAGGCCGGCGGGTTGACCGAAGCTTTGCGGATGAAATCGCTGGCCGAGGGGCAGGGTTTCAAGGTGATGGTCGGTTGCATGGTGGCGACTTCGCTGGCCATGGCCCCGGCGTTTTTGCTCGCCCAAGGGGCCGCCTATGCGGACATTGACGGCCCCTTGTTGCTGGCAACGGACCGGCGACACGGGTTGAAGTACGATGGCAGCCGGGTTTACCCGCCGTCTGCGGAACTCTGGGGCTGATGTTTTACCTTTTATCCGACTGTCGGGTAATCCCCAATGCTTGGCCTACAGCGTTTTCAACATCAAAGAGTTATTTACTTATATATACCCATGTCGGCAAAGGGTTGCCGACCTACTGCATATCAAGGACTGTAGCCCATGTCGGCAAAGGGTTGCCGACCTACTGCGTATCAAGGACTGTAGCCCATGTCGGCAAAGGGTTGCCGACCTACTGCATATCAAGGACTGTAGCCCATGTCGGCAAAGGGTTGCCGACCTACTGCGTAACAAGGACTGCAGGGCGGCAACCCTTTGCCGCCAACGACTGCGTAACAAGGACTGTAGGGCGGCAACCCCTTGCCGCCAACGATTTCAAAACTTAAACAACGTAATCAATTGGAATTAAAACGCTGTAAAATGACCGTAAGCCGATTCAAAACCATTATTCCTGCGTTAGTGCCACTCCTATTGCTTTTTCTGGCAAGCATGCCGTGTGGCTCGGAGGAAATTATAACGGGTCGGGTGGTTGGCGTGCATGATGGTGACACCGTCACGCTTTTGACTGGATCCAACCAACAGATAAAAATAAGATTGGCGCAAATAGACGCGCCCGAGAGCGACCAAGCCTTTGGGCAAGCGTCAAGGCAATCGCTGGCCGGCATGGCCTTCAACAGAACGGTAAAAGTCGCGGTGGAAACCATCGACGCGCATGACCGGTTTGTAGGCACTATTTTTATCGACGGGCTGGATGTCAACCGGGAGCAAATCAAACGGGGCATGGCCTGGGCCTATCGCCAATATCTTCGTGACCAATCCCTGCTACAATTGGAGGCGCAAGCGCGAAGGGCCAGAGTCGGGCTGTGGGCTGATGCCAACCCAATGCCCCCTTGGGTCTATCGCCACGGGGGAAGGGAAAACGCTGGACAGGACCCGCCTTCCCCGCCCACGCAACTTCCGCCGCAACCGTCCAAGCAACAAACCGATGCTTCCTGCGGCAGCAAGCGGACTTGCAAAGAAATGGCCTCCTGCGAGGAGGCCAAATATTATATGTCCCATTGCGGCTTGTCGCGTTTGGACAGGGACAAGGATGGAATCCCGTGTGAAAGTATTTGCGGCAACGGCCAGTAATCCGTTTTTCCGCCGTTGCCATTTAGGTCATTTATGTCATTTGTAGTATGTTTGTTTGTAATGGTGTTCCTGTCGGCATGCCAAACCGAAGGATTGAAACAGGATGCGGGTCGCAAGCCCCTCAACGAGACCGTCCAAAAAGCCACGAACCCGCCCGGCGACATCACTCGCATGCAATTGCAATCCACCTATCGCCATTTCAAAAATACCACTGACCAGTACGTTATCCTTCCCCGGGTTTTATTGCCTTATGACGGTGTGATCATTCCGGGTTTGGCCGCTGATGGCAAGCGGGACTACTACAGCCTCCTTCGCTTTGAAATGCCCGTCATCCAACAGCACAACAGCCGATTACACGCGGTCAATGCCTTTGGCCTGTCTGACGCCAATCTTACCCATGGCGTGGTATTCCCCCAATCATGGGGGTCTTTGGCATTGGGTTATGGTATGTTATTGCCCACCGCCACTGAAAAAGCCTTGGGGATGGGGAAGTGGCAGGCCGGGCCGGCCGGACTGGTCACTTATCAGGGCTTTCCAGGATGGCAGATGACGGCCTTCGCACAGCAATTTTTTTCCTTTGCCGGCGATGCCAACCGGGCCAGCCAGAATTTCATGGCATTCCAGCCTATCGTGGTGAAGCCGTTCCCCGGCGGTTATTTCCTGATTTTCGACCCGATCATGAGGTTTGACTGGAAAAATAAAGACTATATCATCCCTCTTAACCTAGGGTTCGGCATGGCCCTGTCCAAAAATCTGACCTTCTACTTGCAACCTGAGTATGTGGTCAACGGTAGCACCCACGATGCATTCGCCATTCGGCTGAATATCACCTTCATGCCATAGCAAAAAGACGGTAATGTCACAGCAATTTTCATTATGAGCCAAAGTGCTGATAGACAACTCGTCATTCCGGCAACCATGCCGGAATGACGGCAATGGAGCCATGATGAGAATTGCTGCCCCGCTTTTGCCCCATCGGCAGCAAGCTTCCAATGCACTAGGAGTCCAAGCGTGAACCTCTTCCATATCCCCACCGGTTACCTGGTAGTCGGCCTACTCAGTTTTGTCATGCCGGCCATGGTATGGTTTGCCTTGGCGGAACGTCGCCCGCAGGCTGTGACCCTGTGGTGCGGTGGCGACGTTGTATTTGGCGTGGCTACCGTTTTGATGGGGCTGCGTGGCCACGTCCCCGAATGGGCGACTTTTCCGCTTGCCAACCTCCTGATGTTCATTGGCGGTGCCCTGCGCATCCAGTCCTTGCGCCTGGACTTGGCAGTGCCTAGGCGAACGGCATGGATGGTGGCTGCGGCCTTGTTGTTCACGCTAGGTTATGAAGGCATCAGGTCGGGGTTGGGCGATGATTTATTGCGCTTGCAATACAATCATGTTGTTTTCGGTGCCCTGTGGTTGTATTCGTCTGTCCTGGCTTGGCGCGTTGGACGACTAGAGCAAAGCCGAAACGCCCGCTGGATTGCCGGGGCTTACCTACAGTTGGCGATTGCGCTGCTAAACGCCTTGTTCTGGATGTCAATCGGGTCATCCATCCCCGATGCGATGGCTACAAACTTGAGTAGAGTCGCCTTAATCCTTGCCGGTATTCTGTCCGCTGTGATCAGCGATATCGCCTATGTGGGGCTGGCATTGGAACGCTCCCAACGGCAAACAGCCGAGGCCGAGAAACGATGCCAAACCATTATTGCAACCGCCAAAGATGGTTTCTTTTTTTCTGACAGGGAAGGGCGCATCGCTGATGTCAACCAGTCCTACTGTGAAATGCTTGGTTACAGCCGGGATGAGTTGCTTGCCATGCGGATTGCCGATGTCGAGGCCAGCGAAACCCCCGAAGAAATCCAGGCGCGTATTCAACACATCATGCAGGCGGGTTCCGACCGTTTTGAGTCCTGGTATCGGCGCAAGGATGGGCGTTTATTGCAAATCGAGGCCAGCGTCAATTTTCTGCCTTCCTGTGGCGGAAAATTTGTGGTGTTCATCCGCGACATCACCGAGCGCAAACAGGCGGAGGAAGCATTAAGGGAGAGCAAGGTGAAATTCAAAATACTGGCAGACACCTCCCCCCTCGCCATCTACATGTCGGAAGGCGTCGATCAAAAAGCCGAATACATCAACCCAACGTTTATCAGGCTGTTCGGCTATTCTTTTGATGAGGTACCGACCGTGGCACATTGGTGGCCGCTGGCCTATCCAGACGAAACCTACCGCCGTCAGATAGAGGAAGAATGGCAGCGCAAGGTTGGGTGCGCCATCGAAACACGTACAGAAATCGAACCGATGGAAGTGGTGGTCACCTGCAAGGACGGCTCACGCAAAATCATCCAATGGGGTTTCAAGGCCATTGGCGTTCAGAACTGGGCGTTCGGCCTGGATCTAACCGAGCGCAAACAGGCGGAGGAAGCGATCAAGCATTTGGCCTTTTACGACGTGCTGACGCAACTGCCCAACCGCCGGCTTTTGTTGGATCGCTTGCAACAAGCCCTGGTGACCAGTGTCCGCAGCAAACAGTATGGCGCACTGCTGTTCATCGACTTGGACAACTTCAAGACGGTGAACGATACCTTGGGCCATGACAAGGGCGACTTGCTATTGCAAGAAGTGGCCAGCCGCACCAGTGCCTGTGTGCGCGAATGCGACACCTTGGCCCGCCTCGGGGGCGACGAATTCGTGGTGCTGCTGACAGGCATGGACGTTGACGCGCAAGAGGCTACCGCCCAGGCGAAACAGGTCGGGGGCAAAATTCTCAACAGGCTCAACCAAGTGTATGATCTCGCCGGTCGCGAACACTACGGCGGCGCCAGCATGGGCATCACCCTGTTCGCCGGGCATTCCAGTTTCATGGACGA
>CAIODU010000094.1 GCA_903857165.1 uncultured Methylococcaceae bacterium
GACTGCCGGAATCCAGTCACAAGGATGTGAATCTGCGGGCTGGCAACTCACCTGATTCAAACACTTGTGCAAACGACATGTCACCGTCCATGGCGCTGGATTCCGGCATCCCTGCCGGAATGACGGTGTTTTCTGGATCGGCGGGGCTTGTGTATAACGATGAGCGCTGGAGCGTGGGAACCAGAAAACGGGGGCGTTAGACCGCTGTGGAGGGGCGAACTGTGAATCGATTATACGTACCAACATTGGGACCAACTGACTGGCGACGCCTCTTGAAGGATCCAATCAAGCATTGGAAGCGCCATCGATCTGCGCTTGAAATGGCCGTCTCATGGGAGGCGGCGCGGAGATCTGAACGGGGTTTACCCCCAGAAGTCCAAGCTGTCATTGATTCGACGCCAGAACTTTCTGGATCGTCACTCTTGATTGGCCTTCCAGAGCATCAAGTTGAGTTCGAAGGAGGTGGACATCCCTCTCAGAACGATCTGTGGGCGTTGCTCCGAACCCGTGACTCATTTACGTCAATGACTGTCGAAGCAAAAGCAGGCGAGAAGTTCGATGATATCGTTGCGGAGTGGCTCAAAAAGAAGACCCCGGGGCGGAGTAACAAGCCCCTCAGACTTGAGGCGTTGCAAAGAGATTTGGGCATTCCTGGCGCAGACGTCTCGGACATTCGCTACCAGCTTCTCCATCGCACAGCATCCGCCTTGAGGGAAGCTAGACGCTTTTCAGCTCACTATGCCGTGATGCTCATTCAGTCATTCGACGAACTGGCAGACGAGCAAAGCTGGAGTGATTTTATGCACTTTTCCAGCATCATGGGTATTGACGCAGCTCGCGGTAGCTTGGAGCTCGCCCGGCGCGAAACGGCAGTTCCGCTTTACTTGGGGTGGGTAACCTCATCAACCGCCACACTTGAGGTACTTGGTGCGGCGGTCTAACCACTGCATGCAGCCGACGACCCAGCCAGTCATCAAATTCTCTCTCGTTCCCACGCTCCAGCGCTCGTCGTTATACACAAGTCCCGCCGACCCAAAAAACGCCGTCATTCCGGCATGGATGCCGGAATCCAGAGCCATGGACGGTAACTTGCCGTTTGCACAAGTGCTTGATTCAGGTAAGTTGCCAGCCCCTAGGTTCACATCCTTGTGACTGGATTCCGGCAGTCCATGCCGGAATGACGGGCCTCTTACACTTGTGTATAACGGCGAGCGCTCCAGCGTGGGAATGCCTGCCCTGGCGCTCCAGCGCCGCGTAACCGACCGCTGTAGCCAGCGTAGCCCGGATGAAGCGAAGCGGAATCCGGGAAGGTAATAGCTCTAATACCCGGATTCCACTTCGCTTCATCCGGGCTACTCGCTCATTGGCCGCTTTTTTCCACTTTCCCCGGCGCGTAGCCAGTCAGTTCCACATAGCCCCGTCCGTTTGGTTTGCCGGTGGCTGCGTCAAACACATCCACCGCGCCTTCCCAATAACGGGCATCATGGCGAAACTCTTGGTCGGCCAGCACCGGACGGACTTCAATGATTCGACGGGTGGGTTTTATAGTCAATCGCCAACCCGATGGATAGCGCCCGCCCGCCGGGCTTTCCCACGAACCTAGGGCTGCAACGGAGACTTCATCGTGGGCCAGACGGGTGGAATGCCCATCCTCGGCAATTAACACACCTGAACTGGTCGGGTCGTCCGTACCGTCCTTGTGGCGAAGGCGGAAATACATCAGATCCGTGCCATCGTCGAGTTGCAGGGAGAACCAATCCCAACCGGCTTGGTAGTCTGCCAACATACTGGTGCTCCACTCGCGGTCCAGCCAAGCCAAGCCATTGACCGGAATTTCCTTGCCCGACAGTTTCAACATGCCTTTCGCACCCATGCGGGTGATTGAATAGTAATAGGAGGCATTGCCTGGTTCGGCGCTTTTTTGGCTCAAGCCTTGGTTGCCGTTCAATACAGGAGGTTTGCGCGGGTCGAATTCCAAATCCAGTTCAATCCCGTCTTGACTGGCTCGAAAGTGCCAAGGAAAACCGCCGCCCGCAGCCGCTTCCATGCGCCAGTCATCCAGCCAGACCTTGAACGGTTCGGCTTGTGCGCCGGCCAAGCCTATGGCACTGCGCGAAATTCTTTGAAAAGAAGTGTATTTTTGCCCTTCCACATCGGTCAGGGCAAAATGCGCCATATTGGCATCTTGGCCCGCCCAATTTGAAGGCCGGTCGGGGTTGCCACGCTTCATCCCGTGACGGAAGAAAGTAATCTGGAAACCGAAGCGCCGCCCGTCGGGACCGTCCAGATTGCCGGTGACATACCACCACTCGTCGCGGAAATCCGGGTGCGGCCCATGGTCTGCAGGAAAATTGAAGGGCTTGGGCGCATAAGCCCGCTCAAAGCCGGCGTAATCCGGTGCGCGCAATTCCGCCGCAACGCCTTCGCCGGTTTGCTCTTGCTGGCTGCATGAAATCAGGGTTAGAGTGAAGATAATGCCGCTGAGCCAAAATTTAAAATTCATGTCTATTCCAAATCATTCTTCCCGCAACGAAGCCGACGGTTCCACCCGCATGACTTGGTAGGCGGGATAAAGGCCGGCCAGCAACGCGGCGACCACGGCCAAAGCCACGGCGGTAAACAGAGGAGGCAGCGAAACCATCAGGTCCATGGTCCAACCGAAGGAACGCAGATTGATGACCCTTACCAATGCAACCGCGACGGCAAGCCCTAGCGGAATTGACAACAAGCCCGCTGTCAAACCCATGAAGCCGGTTTGCAGCAACACCAGCCAGCCTGCTTGCATCGGGGTCAGGCCAGTGGCCCGCAACACGGCGATTTCGCGCCGCCGCTCATATTGGAAGGCCATTAGTGCACTGAGGATGCCGACAAACGCCACGCCCACGGCCAAAAGACGCAGCACTTGAGTGATGGCAAAGGTTCGCTCGAAGGTTTCCAGTGACGCGGCGCGGATTTCACGGTTGGAGCGAACCAATAGCGGTTGTCGCCCGCCAGCGAGGACACGTTCGACTTCCCTCTTGACCGCCCCCCCATCAGCGCCCGGTTGCAGATAAAGCCCCACAGAAGTATTCACTCCGTCTTTCCAATAGCGGTCATAAAGCGACCTATGCATGACGATCAACCCTTGATCGGAGCGGTAATCGAAGAAAATCCCCGCCACGGGCAAGGCAACCAGTCCAGAGTCGCTGGCAAGTTCCACCCGGTCGCCCACTTGCAGTCCATGCCGTTGCGCATAAGGTTCCGAGACGAATACCGCTTCCATCGTCGGAAAGCCCAGCCAAAGTGCTTTGCCGTCCGCGTGTTTGAAGCGGAAGCCGGGTTTGTCCAAGTAGGGCGGGTCCAGTGCCAGCAATTCACTTTCGCCGAGTGAAGTCGGAATGACCATGCGCCGACCCGTGCCGGTTCTGTCCACGCCCTCGATCTTTGCCAACTGTTGTTGCAATCCATCCGGCAAGGGCGGGCTGAAACGGGCGGCGGTGGACGGGGTGGCGACATAAATGTCAGCTTGGAGAATCTGGTCCAGCCATTCGGCAATCGTACCGCGAAAACTTTCAATCATCGAGCCGACGCCGACACTGACGGCCACGGCAATGGTCAGTGCGGCAATGGCAAGCCCGGCCCGGCTGACCGACGCTGCCACTCCGCGAACGGCCAAACGCACCAGCCAAGCATTGCCCAAGCGGGCGAGGCCAACCGTAAACGCGGCGAAACCCAGCAATAACATTGGAGTCAGCAAGCCATAGCCGAGTAATAACAGGAATACCCCGGCGATGGCGGGAATCAGGCCAGGGCTATCGGCTTGCAGCAAGCCAGTGGCGATGGCCATAGCCAGTATTCCGCCCACCGCCAGCCAGGGCAAGCCACGCCGGGCCGTGTTTTCCACCCCCGACCGCGCCCGCGATGCCAAGGGCGTTGCCCAAGCCGCCTCCAGCGCCGGACCCAAGGCCGCAATGACGGCAGCGGCGACGCCCAAGGCAAGGCCTCGCAACAGGATCATCGGGTCAAGCATGAATTCGGTGACGGTCAACACAAAATAAATGTCATTGATGGTGCGGGTGACCATTTGCAGCAAGCCCTGCGCCGCCAATACGCCGAATGCCAGCCCCAACAAGCCCCCGAACAGGCCGAGCAAAGCCGCTTCGAGCAGGATTTCCCGCAGCAATTGCCCGCGAGTTGCGCCCAGTATGCGTAATGTGGCGAGCAATTCGCGGCGTTGGAGGACGGAAAAAGCCATCGTGTTGTAGATCAGGAAAGTGCCGACCAACAGCGCAAGCAGGCTCATCGCCCGCAGGTTTAGCTCAAACGCCGCCGTCATGTTCTGCGTCGCCGAGTTGCGTCCGGCAGCACTTTCCAGTTCCGCACCGGGAGGCAAGAGCTTGCGGATATGCCGTTCTTGCTCCGGGTTGTCGCCAAGAATCAGGTCGATTCGGTCCAGTACGCCCACTCTCCCCAACAATTCCTGCACAGTGGCAATGTCCGCGATCACCAAACCTTCCAGTGCCGGGTCGGGCGCTTCATTGCCTTCGACATAAGCCACCACGATGAGCTGGTGCGGCTGGCCGTTTACGGTGATTTCCATGCCATCCCCCGGATGGACTCCCAGGCGACGGGCGGTCAGCGCCGACAACATCGCCGTATTGGGTTCGGTCAACAGTCGTACTGCTTCATCCCCCTTGGCGGCTTTGACAAAGCGACTGCGTAGGTTGCGCTCGGAGAAGGGATCGAACCCCGCCAGCGTCAATGTCAATGTCCCGCCGTTGGCGGTGGCATAGCCTTCGATGGCAGGGGCGCTTTCACGCAAACCTTCCACTACGCGCAAACGGGTGAACAACGACTCCGGCAAACCGGCAGGACCACCGGTGATATGGTGGGTGTAGCGCCCGGTCAGCGCTTGCATCGATAGCGCAAACGCCCGATGGGTGCTTTCGGCGGCCAAGTCAATTGAAACCACCATTGCCACGCCCAATGCCACGCCGACGATAGCCAGCAGCAACTGCAACGGGTGGCGCAAAAAATGACGGCGGTTGGCCCGTGCGAGGATTGCCATGCTTATGCCAGGCTCAAACGTCCGTCAACCAAACGAATGACGCGATCCGCCCGGCGGGCCACTTCCGGGCTGTGGGTGACCAAGATCAACGTGCGTCCCAAAGCCCGGACCAACCGGTCCAGCAGATCCAGCACTTTTTCCCCCGTCGCAAAATCCAAGTTGCCAGTCGGCTCATCGGCAAGGACTAACTGCGGCTGGTGGACCAGCGCCCTGACGATGGCGACACGCTGTTGCTCGCCACCGGAAAGCCGGTCGGGATAACTCCCCGCCCGGTCAGCCAAACCCACTTCGGCCAGCAAACCCAAGGCCGTCTCGCGCCCCGCCCGCTCGCCAATCCCATTCAGTTCCAGCGGCAACAGCACGTTTTCCAACACGCTAAGGGTCGGGATCAGGTTGAAAAACTGGTAAATGAAACCAACGTGCCGCCGTCGCCAAAGACTGCGGGCCGGTTCGCCCAACCCGGCCAGATCAGCGCCATCGAAGGCAATGGTGCCTGCGCTGGGTACATCCAAACCCCCCAGCAGGTGCAGCAGAGTGGATTTTCCCGAACCGCTCAGGCCGACTAGCGCGAGTTGTTCGCCTACCCCGACAATGAGATCGACACCGCGCAAAATTTCACGCCATTCACCCGCTTCACGATAGCCGCAGCGGACTCCGTCGAGTTGCAACAGCGGCCCAGTTGCCAGGGTGGCAAGGTTTCCATGCGGTGACAAGGTTTGCTGAGAAGTGGACATGGCTGGATGTTTCCTGCTTTTCGCCGTATTTTCGGGTGACAAGGATTTGAAATGGCGGGGGGGATAAAGTTCATAATTGATGTCATTCAGCATTTGTGCAGAAGCGTCAAAGCTTGCTTTGGCATTGGGGCTGGAGTGGCAAAGCTTGCTTTGCCTGTCAAAGCAAGCTTTGACGCTCCATCGTCATCCGGCTTAAATGCTTATGCCTAATATCAGTGAATTATAAGATGACCCACCGCGACAATTCCGGTATGCTGGCGCTTATTGCCAAACCGATCTAATCGCCACTCACCCCTATGAACATTCCAAGCCGCATTCTATTCTTGGCCACCGCGATCCTTATGCTTCATGGCTGCGCCGGACGTAGCCCGGATGGAACCGCAACCGGGCCAGCCACACCAAAGACCCCACCAACCCCGCCAGATAGTGCCGCCCCGGCACAGCCTGCGCTGGGGCCTGTCATTTCGACGGGTCCGGGGATTGCCGATAGGCCCGACGTGCAAGCCTTCATTGGGGAAATGAGCCGCAAGCATGGGTTTAATGCGGAAGCGCTGAGCCAAGTGTTTGCCGGTGTCAACTTTCAGGAGGCCATACTCACCGCCATGGCCCGGCCTTACGAAGCGAAACCTTGGTATGCCTACAAGAAACTGTTTTTGACCGATGCCCGCATCCAAGGCGGCATCGAATTCAAGCAGAAGAATGCCCAAGCGCTTGCCGACGCGGAAAGGAAGTACGGCGTGTCCCCGGACATCATCACGGCCATCATCGGCGTGGAGAGCAGTTACGGCAAGCGGCCTGGCAATTACCGGGTCATCGACGCACTGTCCACGCTGGGCTTCGACTATCCGAAGCGGGGCGAGTTTTTCCGCAGTGAATTGGCGCACTTTTTATTGCTGTGCCGGGACGAGGGCATTGATCCTTTCAAACCCATAGGCTCGTATGCCGGTGCGATGGGAATGCCGCAGTTCATGCCCAGCAGTTTCCGCCGCTTGGCAGCAGACGGCGACGGCGACGGTCGCCGCGACATCTGGAACAATCCCGCCGACGCCATCGCCAGTGTGGCCCGCTACTTTGCCGCCAACGGCTGGCAAACCGGCGAGCCGATAGCGGTTTCCGCCACCGTCGGAGAAGGGGTGGCCTATCAGGGCTTGGTCAGCAAAAGCCTAAAGCCGGATCATGGCCTAGCCCAATTTGTGGAAATGGGCATCACACCCGCAGAGCCGGTCAATGGTTCACCAAGGGCCGCTTTGGTTAAATTGGAAGAAGAAACCGGGCCAGCTTTTTGGTTGGGATTCCAGAATCTCTATGCGATTACCCGTTATAACCACAGCCCGCTGTACGCCGTGGCGGCGTATGAATTGAGCAAGAGGATAGCCTCTGGCATGTGACCGTCGGCATCTCTTTGCACTATGTGTTTGCTTTTTACATTAGGGTGTTTCTTACTGCGGGGGACATTGACAAACAATGAGATAGGGGCGTAATGTTTAGCTGATACAGCTTGTATGCGAAAAGCAAGATGCCTGTTGGTGTTTCTAATTCAAAGTTGGACAGTTTTAGCATGGCCTTGAAATGGTGGTAAAATGAACGTTATTTCATAGCAAGCGTAATGAGAGACTTTAATGGTTACTAATCTAGCTGATTTGAGCAGTATTGATAATCTAAAAATATACGGCAATTTCCGACATGTAAAAGGCTTAATATCAAAAGAATTTGGCTTTTCCATAAAAGCTAATAGCTGGGAAAGCTTATATAAACAACTATATAAAATTAAACACTCAATCATAGAAAATAAAAATCAATTGTGTATTTTAGTAAAGGATGAATCGGCTATTAAAGCATTAGGGAATATTGATGTAGTAAAAATTGAATTATCTAAAATTCTTGGAGTTAAACTTTCAACTAGAAGTTGGAATGAACTCATTAATAGATTTAGAAATGTAGTTTTTGCTTTTCTTCCTACCGAATTATCAAATAACAAAAAACAATTTTATACTTTTGAAGAAAAAGTAATTAAATTTGAAGAAATAAAGTTTCTGAATTTTGTAAATAGTTCAAAATTAGAAGGAATAGAAGTTACCAAGAGCAATTTAAGCATGGATGAATTGGTAAAATTATATACTGAAATTGGAAAAGCCCATCATGGTTGACAAATACGGAACTGGTGAAGATCCATATTGTTATGAAAATTCATTAACCTTAAAAAATAAGTTCAATATAAAGGATGACATTATACTCCAAAAAGCTGAAAAAGAGATAAGTTCTGAAGCAACGTAAACATTAAACTTCAAAGTCCACCATACAATCTAACTTATTTAAAAAACATCCATTTCATGCTTTTTTCTAAGATTTACAGTTGGGCTGGCGAGATTAGAAGAATCGATATTTCTAAAGAAGACACAAGATTTTGTACCACAGCCAGAATTGAACCCGAAGCAAATAAAATTTTCAACAAGTTAGCAGAGCGAAAATATTTCGTTGAGCTTTCTGAGGAGGAACTAATTGAAAAGCTAGCTGAATTATACGGGGATTTAAATCTCGACTTTGGCCTTTTTTTGAGGCAGAGAGATCGTTCTCGTAGCACAATACCCGACTGTTGATGGCTTACGAGAGATGACAGACATTGCTGATGCTTCCCGATGTGGCGTTGATGGTTTTGAGTTCCTTCGCGCCGA
>CAIODU010000095.1 GCA_903857165.1 uncultured Methylococcaceae bacterium
CGAAGGAACTCAAAACCATCAACGCCACATCGGGAAGCATCAGCAATGTCTGTCATCTCTCGTAAGCCATCAACAGTCGGGTATTGTGCTACGAGAACGATCTCTCTGCCTCAAAAAAAGGCCAAAGTCGAGTATAACACATTGTTTTATAATACTAATAGTCGTTTTCGTTCAGGCACTAATTATGGGCATGGCGCAGAGAACCTGGCGATTGTTTTTGGTGACCTCACTTTTCTCGCCTTTTTGGTGGATCAAATACAGGCACTGGGGTGTTCCCTGTTTAAGGAAGCCCAGAATTCAAGGCGCACCAAGATATCGTTTTGGGGTTGCCTACGCGCCCTCGTGACTACCAATTTAATAGCGAGTTGGGAAGCGTTATGGAACCGGATTATCAACGCAAAGAAAGTTATTATAGACACGGGATAGACGACATTATTTATGTTTTTGCAATAGCCTTTGATAGTCAGCATTTCCGACATGACATATACTAATAGCGGTCTCTTTAACGGTGAGGAAATGCGTGCTTGGTTTGTTTTCCAGCTAATCACTGTTCACCTGCTCACACCGCTTTCTCGTTTAACTGTAGTATCGTGACCGGGAATTGCTGTAAAATTAATCAGTCATAACCCCAAACCAGATTCGATCCTTGCGCCAGTCCACGGGACTGACCCAGCAGCAGTTCGCTGACCTGATCGGCGTTTCGTTTGTCACACTCAATCGTTGGGAAAACGGGCAAACGAAGCTTTCCGCGATGGGTGTGGCCAAGTAGGGAGTTGTCAGGAAAACAGATGTCCGCAGTTGCCGCAGAGCCAGAAGAAGACTGTCGAAGCGAGCCTGTCCGGTTGGATTTTCTGGGCAACCCGAATGAAGTCCGGGTGCTTGTCGAAGGTGAGCGCCTTTCGGCGATTGCCATTGAACGATGCCGCCCAGCCGGTCAAGCGGGGGCGATCTTCGTGGATGTGGCGGCCACTGAGCCTTATTTATTCCATGTCGCCCGAATTTCGATAATTCGTGCCTTCGACTATCAAGAATCCGAGCTTGCCAACGCCAGGAAGCGTTACACCGAACGCACCCGCGACGGTGAACGTGGTGCCCAGGCCGAATTGGATCGGATCAAACAGCAACAGCGCAACCTTGCCGGTAGACGCGCCAGCGCATTTGCCCAAGCCAAACGAGAAGTCGAATTGATTCAGGCAGGCCCGGTGGAAATCATTGCCACAGTCTTGGCGCAACCGTCCCAAAATCCTGAAGACATCGCGGCCCGCGATGCGGAAGTCGAGCGCATTACGATGGAAATTGCCATGGCCTTTGAGTCCAGCCACGGTGCTGACGTGATGGATGTCTCCACCCCGGCGCATGCGCGGTTGGCTGGATTGGTGGACTATCCGGGATTCGATCTTTATTCCAAGCGCATTGGTCAAGAACGCGGCATCGAGGTTAAGGGGCGAGTGGGCTTGGACGAGCTAGAACTGACCGAGAATGAATGGGCGCGAGCCTGCAATCTGGGCGACAAGTATTGGCTTTATGCCGTGTTCGATTGCGGTTCGCCCAATCCGCGCTTGTTGCGGGTGCAAAATCCCTTCGCCCGCTTGATTGCCAAGGCGCGTGGCAGTGTCGTGATCGGTTACCGCAACATTGCGCAATGTGCCACCGAGGGTAGGAACGGGTGTGGGAACGGGCCTTAGCCCGTGAGAAAAGATAACCCATCGTGGCCTAAAGGCCGCTCCTACGATTGATCCTATGATAAAGGGGAAATAGAAAATGTTTAGCGATGAAACCACATGACCATAAGCAATTCGACTGAAATCTTGGACGGGATTGACCAAATCAAGCAACAATTCGACAGGCTGCGCCCCTTGGACAATCCTTCCATCCTCCATGCCTTGGAAATTGAATACACCTACGAGAGCAACCGCATCGAGGGAAACACCCTGACCTTGCGTGAAACTGAGTTGGTCATTGAGAAAGGGCTGACTGTAGGCGGCAAGTCCATGCGCGAACATCTTGAAGCCATCAACCATCATGAGGCATTGTTGTTCCTGCGCGATTTGGTGCGAGGCAAACCACCCCTGACCGAATCTTTGGTTAAACAATTGCACTCTCTCATTCTCCATGGGATTGACCGGGACAATGCCGGGCGGTATCGGGGCATACCGGTCATGATTGCGGGCAGCCGTCATGTGCCGCCACAGCCTTGGGCCGTGCCGGTGCAGATGGAGCAGTGTTTTGCTTGGTACGAAGCCAATAGTCAGGCGCTGCATCCCGTGCTGCTGGCGGCGGAAATGCATGAGCGCATCGTCACCATCCACCCCTTCATCGATGGCAACGGACGGACATCCAGGCTAGTCATGAATTTGCTATTGCTTTCCAACGGCTATCCCCTAGCGAATATTCAAGGCGATATTGACAGTCGCCGGATTTACTATGATGCCTTGGAGAAGGCCAATTTGCAGAACGACAAGAGTGATTTTTTCCGCTTGATCGCCACCCACGTACTGGCGATGTCGCGACGATTGATGCGGATAGTAGGGGAGCCAAAAGATGACTGACAAACGCCTCATCGAAGTCGCCTTTCCGCCCCTGATCTTTTCGACTGGCTGGCCGGGCAGATGGGGGAACTTCCCTTGCCGCGTAAAGCCCGCCAACGGGTCGTGCATAACCCATTGAAATTGGAATCTGTCCCGGCTTAAGTGGGTAGCCCTTTATTCTGACCAACATTACCCATATCGCCATTCGTCATGTCCATACCGATCCAATTCGCCCATGCCTATTTCCACAAATCAAAAGTCAACCGCAACTGGTTTTTTTCGGTCATCGCCAGAGTCGACGGGTGACCGGCTTCCAGACGGGCGAGCCATGCTTGAAGGGGCTTTTGGCTGTAAGTTAACACGGACTGCGGAAAAAGGCCAAAGGCCAATGTCAACAACGCCAGGCAAACCGCGATGCACAATTCACGCGGCCGCAAATCGACTGCTTCTTTGACATCGCGTCGCAATGGGGGGCCAAGGAATGCGCCTCGAAAGGCTTTTAAAAAATAAGCGGCACCTAGGACTGCCGCCATCAGGGTGGCCAGCCCGACACCGGCATGGGATTTGAAGGCACCGATGATGATCAGATGTTCGGCGGCAAAGCCATTGCTGCCGGGGATTCCGATCCCTGCCAGCCCAAGCATGAACACTGCGCTGGTTAACAGCGGCATGGTCCGGGCCACGCCCCCCAGCGCAGTCATATCGGTTGAACCCAGCCTGTGCTGGAGGAATCCGGTCAGCAGGAAAATCCCGCCAGCGACTATGCCGAAATTGAACAATTGAAACACCGCGCCTTGAATGCCTTGAATATTGATGGAAGCGATGCCAATTAAAACCAGCCCGACGTGGCTGATGCTGGAAAAGGCGAGCATCCGGCGCAGGTTGGTTTGCTTTAGGGCGATCAATGCCCCATACAATGCGCAAAACACGCCCAAACCGGCCAACAATCTGGCGTAGTGTTGGGTGGCTTGGGGGGCAAATGGAATCGCGAAACGAATAATGCCGTAAAGCCCGAGCTTCAGGCCCATCAATAGGGCGGTGATGCCAACCGGGCCTTGCATCGCCACTGTGGGTAGCCAAACATGGAAGGGAAACAGAGGCGCCTTGACGGCAAAGCCGAGTAGGAGCAAAAGAAAAATGGTTGATTGCATCTCCAGCGGGATGGGCGTTTCCAATAAGGTGAAATAGTCGAAACTTAGCCCCATTGGGGGAGGCATTGACGTTTCCCTCGCATTGTTCAATGCCAACAAAATGAAACCTAGCATGAGCGGGACTCCCCCGGCCAACATGAATAATGTGTATTTCATTGCCGCATGGCGGCGCTGCGGCCCGATACCCCATAAGCTAATCAAGAAATAGAGCGGGGGCAGGGTCAATTCCCAGAACAGGAAAAACAAGCCCAGGTCAAGGGCGCAGAAAACCCCCATGGTGACGCTTTCCAGCCAGAGTAACAGGGCGAAATAAAGGCGGGACAAGGAGTGGATGGTGTTCCATGATGCGGCTATCACGCAGACATTGATGAATGCGGTGAGTGGCAGGAAAACCGCTGAAATGCCGTCAATGCCAAGCAGGTATTGGATGTGCAAAGTGGGTATCCATTCCATGCGCTCGACAAACTGCATGTCGGCGGTCGAACTTTGAAAATTAAACAACAGAATACAGGCAATCAGGAGTTCAAATAAGCTCACAAACAAAGCAAACTGGCGGGCCAGGCGTTCGCTCCTGAACCCGAAAATCAATATTCCCGCCGCCAAGGGCAATAAAACGAGCAGGCTAAGGATGGGAAATGAAATGTTCACCGCTGGGTATGATCCTTGGGTTAAGGCGATTTTAAAAAAATACAATTCCCCGTTGTGGCGCGTCCTTCAGGGCACTTTGGTGGCATGAAGGACGCCTACGGCTTGGTGGCCTGAAGGCCACCCTACGGACATAGGCATTATCGTAAATGTCCTAATGCATGCAGGGGCTTATTTTGTCCGGCCTTCGATTTTGTTGGCCAGTTTGCTTAGGGAACCGTCCACGATTTCCAGCCATGGTTCGGTGTAAAAGCCCACGCCCAGTTGCACCGAACACAGTGCGCCGACGAGGACGGCCTCCGGCAGGCTGAGCCTGAACTTTTCAGGCCGTAGTGCCGCATCTTGCCGCTTGGCCAAAAATGCGCGTTGGAAAGCCCACAACAAAAAGGCCGCCGAGGCCACGCTACCCGATGCCATGGCGACTGCCACACCCCAATTATGGGTTTTTATGGCACCCTCCAGCATGAGGTGGGCGGCATCAAAGCCAGGCGTCCCAGGCATGGCCATGGTGCTAAGCGCGGCCAATAGGAAGGTCAAACCCAACAAGGGCAAGGTATCGAACATGCCGCCCAGGCGAGGTAAAAAAGTGGTATGGGTGCAGCGGTGGAGCACTCCGGTGACGAACAGCAAGGCGCTGGCAGCCACCCCGAAATTAATCCCCAGCAGTAGGCTGCCTTGCAGACCTTCCCGGTTGAGGCAGAAAACGCCTATCACCAACATTCCGGTCTGGCTGACTGCGGAAAAGGCCAGCAACCTGCGTAAATTGATTTGCATGAGCGCTAGCAGCGCGGCGTAGAAAATGCCCACTATGGCCAAGCCGACGACAAAGGATTTCCACTCATGGGCCGCTTCGGGGAATAGCGGCAGTACGAAGCGCATCAGGGCATAAATGCCAACCTTGAGGCCGACGAGGAATACGCAGACAGTGGTGAGCGGGCCATGTTGGGCGACGACGGGCAACCAGGCATGGAACGGAAAAAGCGCCATGCGCACCGAAAGTGCGTAGAAAAACAATATGAAGGCCAGTGATTGCTGTGAACGGGCAAGCGGGGTGTCCAGCAAATCGGCCAAAGCGAATGACCATGTCCCGGAGGCTTCCGCATGCCGCCAGCCGACGATGAGGATGGCAGCCAGCATCATCCCCAATCCGCCAGACATGTCTGCCAGATAACGCATTAGGGCGAAGTTTTTCCCCTGCCCGAAACTCCAGCGATGCAGGATGAAAGATGCCGGAATCAACTCCAAGGCGGATGCCATCCAGAATTCAAGCAAATCAATACTGAGGAACAGCCCCATGAGCACGGCTTGGAAAGCAAACACGCTGGCCACATAGATGCCGGCCGGGCTTTCGTCGACAATTTCAGCGTAAAGTATCACTAGCAAAGTCAACAAGGCGGTCAATGCAACGAACAGGATGCTGACACCGTCAACGCCAACATGGTATGACAAGAACGAAGTCACCGGTATCCGTTCGACGAATTGCAATTCTGGCGAGTCGGCGTTAAAGGCAGCCAACAACCAGGCGGACAGGGCCAATTCGGCAATCGCGGCGACGACGCCTAACAAAAACGCCTGTTGTGCCGAGCGGACAGTCCAGGCAAAGGCCATGGTCAGCAAGGGCAGCACGATCAGTACGCTGAGGATATGTTGGGACCAGATGGATTCGTCAATCATCTTCCGAACCTCAAAATACCGCCAGCAAGGTGGCAAGAATAAAAAAGATCAAATAACGCGGTTGATTGAGCAACGCTTCAATGTGGTTGAGGCGAACCCCTAACCTCCTGCCCAGGCCGATCATGTCCTGCCCCACGCTTTGCAAAACCAACTTTTCTTCGAACCAGTAAAGTGCGTTGGCGCAGGCGCGGACAAGCAAGCCGGGGAAGCCACTGACCCGGAGGATTTCCGGGTCGGCATCAGTATTGCCGCCCCGCCGCTTCGCCTCTGCCTTGGCCAAAGAGGCTGGGACGCTTGCCATTGGCGCAGGCAGGCCGAACACAGGCTCGACCACCTGCCGGTCGAAAGAATTTAAATCTGAAGCCATTCCCTGCACCGGCCAGATTGCCAAGCGGTCGCCTAGGTTTTCCAGCCACAGGCGTTGCAATGCAGCCACATAGAGGAATCGGCTGCGTCCAAACCAAGGGTGTACTGGCCTCTGCGAAATGCCGATGATCCCATGCATCAGAGAGGGCGAGGCGAGGAATTGGTAGCCACGAAATAGGGCATGGGCGCAAAGCTGGCACAGTGCCACCCGCCAAAAACCGAGCCCTGCGGCGAGGAATATCAGGCCGACTTGGGCCGTGGTGGAAAAAATCAAGGCACTTTTTACGTCCGTTTGCGCCAATCCACAGAAAAACCCATAAACGGCGGTCAACAGCCCCAGTACCGCCATCAAATCCATGGCCAGTGGTGCCTGTTCAAACAAAGGCTGCAAACGTAGCACGAGATAGACCCCGGCATGAATCATCACCGCGCCATAGAAAATCGCACTCGAAGGCGTGGGCCCTTCCATCGCACTGGCCAGCCAAGGTGCCAGCGGGACGAGGGCTGATTTGGCAGTGGCGGCGAGCAGGAAGCAGCAGGCCATAACGCCCGCCTGCCATTCTTCCAAATGGATTTCCTGGCTGTTGATGTCTGACCAGCCTATTCCTCCAGTCCAGATGAAAGCGAGCACAATGCCGAGGGTAAAACCCGCATCTCCTATCCGGTTAGTGATGAAAGCACGGGTGGCGTTGTCGGCAGCGGTTGGGCGGTCGTAGTTGTAGGCAATCAGCAGGTAGGAGGACACCCCGGCCAATTCCCATCCGGCAAAACACAAGGCTGCGTTGCCTGCGGTTGTCAACAACAGCATGGCCCCCGAGAACAGCGCAAGTACAAGGAAGAAACGATGGAATCCGGCTTCCCGATGCATATAGTTAATGGAAAAGCGCATCACCATTACGGCGAACAGGGCGGACAATCCGGCGATAGTCAGACTTAGCCAATCCAGGGTGAAGTCCAAATCAATGCGGTAGCTTCCGCTCCTTATCCAAGTACCCAATAAAATCTGGCTTTCCAAATTGCCGGCGGTCTTTGCCTCGCCGGCGGCGAGCAGCAGCAGCAGGGAGAGCGTGACCGAGCCAAGCGCAACCCGGCTGGTGAACCGCTCGCTTTGCTCCCCCTTGATTATCCCCGCAAGGATGCCACAACCGATAATCGCGGCGGCCACCAAGGGCGGCAGGGGGGATAGTGCCATCATGTCAGTCAACATCGCGGGCTGCATCCTGTCCGTCGGGATATAGAATCAAGGCTGGGGGCCGGGGTCCGGTGTGTCCTTCATACCAGTTTTGGGAACGTTCCACCACCGGCAGGCCATGGGTCGAATCGGCCCATGGAATGAAGCCCCGATGGGGATCAAAACATGCGATGGCCCCGGTTTCGGGGTGGATGGCACTGAGCAGCAACCATCCATTGCCTATCAATTCGCGTAAGGGTGGCTGGCGGTGATAAATTGCGGTTAGGACTTCTTCCGTGGCCTCGATGACGAGTTGCAAGCGCATGGCCTCATGAATCTCGATCATCTGCCGGGGCAGTCCGGTGCGCAAATCGCTGCTGGCCCCCTCCATCACCCCGAACATCCCCGCCACGTTGTGTGGGACCTTGGAGCCGCAACCATACCGATCATTGTCTACCGTGGAAAAATAATATTCCAAGTTGATGCCTGCCCCCACCGGCCCCACCGCCAGCAATATCCCTTCAAGGATCAATCCTTCCTGATCCTGGGCCGGGTCATAAGAAATCAGAAAAATCCGCCGGTCGAAGAAGGCTCCGCGAGTGACCGACCGACGCCCGACCAGCGCCGCCGCGTTGGTGGCGTGGCCCAATTCCGGGCGGGCCTGGCTGAAGTCGGCGGTGCGTCCGGCCACATGCCGCATCGCTTCCACCAAGTTTGGCCGGCGTGGGGCGGAGGCGAAACGCCGGCAGCGTTCGTGGGCTGAAAGCATGAGCGCCCGGCCCAAATCGGTGCGCAGTGCTTCCAAGGCAGGGACGAAATAGCGGGGAAGCCCGTCAACATCATACCAAGTGACAGCTTCGTCGCTGGTGTTATGTTCCGTGCCTAGGAACCAAGTATCCTTGTGAATGTGGATGTCCTGCCCCGCCAAACGTTTGCGCACTTCCGGGCAATTCGCCATGGCTGCGAAGGCACGGGCATTGGGTCCGCCATGGCGGCCCGAACAGGCCCCGCAATCGTAGGCGGCAAGGTGCGGGTTGTTTTGACTGCTGGAACCATGGCCGCTCAACACCACCAACGGCGCAAAGTTTGAGGTCAAGCCGATGTTGCGCAGGAAACCCGCCACCCGCCCGGTTTGCTCGGCGACGGTCAACCCTAAGCGTGGATTTTCCGGTGTTGCC
This sequence comes from uncultured Methylococcaceae bacterium, assembly GCA_903857165.1. Taxonomy (GTDB): domain Bacteria; phylum Pseudomonadota; class Gammaproteobacteria; order Methylococcales; family Methylococcaceae; genus Methylumidiphilus. Next base: position 8,714 of record CAIODU010000095.1, read on the forward strand.
GCCGGGCTATCGTCGGGCGCGGTGAGATGCAGCTTGGTTGGCACCTGGGGAACGAATGCGTGGATGGCTTTGCGTTTCCATTCCGCGAACTGGCGGGGAAGGAACAGCTTGCCGGCCAAAATCGCCAATGCGCCGGGAGCCAGCAGATAGAGCAGAAGGTTCGAAGTCAGCAGATTGCGGCGAACTTCTTGGTTGACCAAGCGGCTGAATATGGCCATCCAACCTCGGCGGTGGCCATGCCTCGCCCGCAAGGCTTCTTGGCCGGGCTGGGCTTGCTCCCGAATTTCATGGGAAGGGGTGACCACTACCGGACACAGCGGCGTCGGCCCGGTGTCGTCCAGCCCAAGCCAATTCATCGGCACGCCGAAAAACCCCGCCGCACCCAAGGTCTCGATTGCCGGGTTCAATTCCTCCAGGTGGCGGCGTAGGCTTTCCTCGCGATCATCCATGCAGAAAATGACCTGCGCTTGCGGCCGGCTGTCGCGCCTTGCCCAGCGGCCGCGCCCATGGTTCTGCGAGAGGGCGGCAAACAATTCCTCGCGGTAATGGTTCTCGTAGGCTTGCAGCCAGAGATGGCCCTGTTCGGCGGGCTTGAGAACGTCCAACAGATTCAGCAGGCGTTCGGCCTGTTCGAGCGTACACCCCTGCAAGGAGTCTGCCGCAAGACCAAGGTGCTGGCACAGGCGAAATAATCTCCAGGCACTTCGATAAACAGAATGGGACGCGGATTTTTCTGCCGCCGGGCTATGCTTCCAAGTCCATATCATATCGGCGCGGACGCGCCAGTTTTCATGATGGGAGCGTTCGGTCCAAGACAGGCCGATTAGTTTCTGCACCGCCTCGGCTAGGTACTCGGGCAATTCGCCCGCGAACAGCATGCGCCGGGCAAAAAATTCAGACGGATGACGCTCGAAATAAGCTTTCAATGCAGTTATTTTGCCGGCCTGCCCCCAAGTTCCCCGGCAAATCCGCTCTATCCAGAGGCTGTCAAGGAATAGCCTTATGGCCAGGAAATCCATCAGCGAGGTGGGGCATTCGCGATTGGCGGCATACTTGGGATGGTGGACTCGCCAATTGATGATGCCAGACCATCCCGGCAATTCCAAGGCCAGCCGTTCCAGGTAATCCGCCCATCTGGATTGCGGAATGTCTAGTTCCCCCAGGAGTGAGGCAACCGCATCCACTGACTGCCCGGGTAGCCGGGACAAAGCGGCCTGCCAACCGGGCAAATCGGCCATTGCCAGCGAAATATCATCTGATGAACAATTTTTCCAAGCGGCATAGAGCCCTTCGCCCCGGTCTGGGGAACGCCAAGCGGCCAGGCCTTCGTCGAGGTGGGAGGCGCAGAAGCGGATCAGCACGGGGCGGACTGGGTCCAGCAGGTCCGCTCCGGTCAAGGACAGCAGCATCCCCCGCAAGGTAAGCCCTTTGCCAATGGAACCCAGCGTGGCCGCCAAATCCATTTGGGATTCGGCGCGCATCAAGTGGTGGACACCCGGATTGATGGTGCAAGCGTGGAAATCACTGGCGTCGGCATCGAATTCAGCCAAAATTGCCACCGCTTTTTGCAGCGGTATGTCGGTCAGTTCATCCGGGTGCAAACGATAATGTTCCAAGCCAAACATATCCAAACAAGCGTTCCAAAGCCCTTGAATGGCCTCCCCCTCGGCAGTGGCACCGCGCAGCAATTGTTCTCGCCGGGTCGGCGGTACATCCTCCTGGAAACGGTGCAATACGTTCATTTCTTCCATTTGCCAGTTGAACTGGCCGGGTGAAATCGAGTCCACCCCAAATCGCAAGGCGATGCGATAGACCTCAAGGCGGTCGATGGACTTTGCCCCGATGGGGATAGTTTCGGCATCAGCGTTGCCAAATTTCCGTTCGAAAGCTACCCCTAGGTCATCGTCGTTTATCCGGCCTTGGGCGTAAAGCCGGCGGAACTCTTCAGCGGACAAATAGCCGTGGATTCCGGTCAGCTTTTCCGCCGCCGCCAGCCCCTGGGCAAAGGGAAAGTGTTGATAGCCGTGCAGGGTGTTGTGGTGGACGAAGTTGAGAAGCGGAGCTTGCCCTGGCAGGACATGGTCCAAGTGGTCCACGGCCGCATGCAGACGCAGCCGGATATTCGCTGGGGAATCGTCAAGGCGTATGGGGCATGCGCCCGAATCGGCCCTAGCGCCCAAAGCCTTTCCCCGTGGAATCATGCGCCAGCTTGGCCGCGCTCAAATTCGCCACCGAGGCATCAATCAGCTTCAATGCCGGAGAGGGTGCCAATCCCAAGGCAACGATGCCAAAACTCAACAAACCCACCGCCGCCAATTCCATCCCGTGCAAATCGGCCACATCGCGCATTTGCGGACTGAGCGGCCCGGTGAACAGCCGGCCAATGGTGCGCATGGCATAGGCACCGCTGACGAGGATGCCGACGCTTAAGCCCGCCACCCACCAGCCCCAGCGCTCGAAACCGCCGATTAGGGTGTGCAATTCGGCGACGAAACCCACCGTGCCGGGCAGGCCCATCGTGGCAAGCAAGGCCAAGGTGGTGAATACGGCGAATCGGGGTGTCACCCTCACGAGCGAACTGTAATCACCGATTTCCCGCGTATGGGTGCGCTCGTAGAGAAGGCCGATGAGCAGGAACAAAGCCGCCGCAACCAGACCATGGGCAGTCATTTGCAAAGTCGCCCCCAACAGGCCGGTTTGGTTCATGGTGGAAATGCCCAGCAGGACCACGCCCATGTGGCTTACCGAGGAATAGGCGACCATTGCCTTGAGGTCGCTTTGCCGCCATGCCAACAGCCCGCCATAGACGATGCTGACTAACGCCAAACCGGCCAAAAGCGGTTGGAGTTCGGCCATCGCCACAGGTAACATGCCAGAGGCGCGAATCATTCCATAGGCCCCCATTTTTAACAGTGCGCCGGAAAGCAAAATACTCACCGGACTGGGTGCCTCCACATGGGCCAAGGGTAGCCAGCCATGCAGGGGGAAAATTGGAATCTTTACCCCAAAGCCGATTAATAGGCCGAAGAAAACTAATATCTGACTGTCGCGCGGCAGGGCGTTTGCCGCCTTGTTCATGGCCGCCATGGTGGTGGAGTGGTCGGCGGATGATGTATAGATGATTAATAGCGCAATCAACATGAACACCGAACCGCCCATGGTGTAAAGCACAAAGTTGAGACTGGCAGCCTGCCGGCGCTTGCCGCCCCACTGGTCGATGAGGAAAAACAGCGGGATGAGTGTCATTTCCCAGAAAACGTAGAAAAGCACCCAGTCTTGTGCGGTGAACACACCGATCATGCCTGACTCCAGAATCAGCAGGCAAACATGGTAACCCTTGACACGCTCCTTCAGGCTGAAGGATGCCAAGACTGCCACCAAGGAAAGCAGGGTGGCCAGGAGAACCATGGGCAACGAAAACCCGTCTACGCCTAAGGCGTAAAAACTTCCCAGTTCCGGGTTCCAAGGTGTGGATTCGGCAAATTGGACGGCAAAGGAATGACTGTCGAAGCCTAGGGTCAATGACCAGGCGAGAACCAAGGCCCCCGTAATTCCGGTCAAAGTCACGCCGCGCACCCAATGCGGGTGATTGTCCGGGATCAGCGCGATGAACAGCGCGGCGACGGCGGGTGTCCACAAAATCAGGCTTAGTGTGTGCATTTTCCGTTTATGCTATCAGGAGTTAAGAATTTGGAGTTGCGGTTGCCTGTCATTTTTTAGATTTCAATAGCCCTGCAAAGTTTTCCCTATGGCGGGAATTCATCGCTTGGGTGTTGATCTGCACGCCCAGTAGATTCGCGGACGAAAAGGCGATTCGACAGGGTATCTTCAGCGTCACCCTGGAGGCACCCTCCAGTTGGAACGTGAGCGTCAACAAACCGGTCGCACCGACTTTGGGCTTTCGCGCCCCGGGAAACGCGAGACTAGGGCATTGCAACGACGCTTCACTTTCCGTCATCTCCCGGGTGCGCCCGGCTAAAACCCCGCAGCCTGCAATTTCGACGATGCAGGGCAAGTCAATCTTCTTTGGCGAGGTGTTAGTATGTTGATCCATAGTTCAAGATGATGGGCAATATGGAAAACGAACACAAGCGGTTTGTCACCGTGTCAGTTTAAATCCTGGCGAAAGTTGAGAATGTTGACGGCCCTGCCCCTGCGAGCCGCTGATCTCCTTCATCACTTTATCAATACCTTTATCCACTGTTGTGTCAATGGTCAGGACATAAGGAATTTCTTCGGTTTCCAGAGGATTGGCCTTGGCCGCTTGCAATGGCAGCACAGCGTGGCCGACTTCCGAAGGGTCGCCCCCGCGCGTCAGCCTCATGGCGATCCGCTCGGACAGGACTTCCTTGGAAGCGGGGAAATCCAAGATGAAAAAGCGGATGCCAAGGCATCCGGCCAATTCGCGACATTGGCGGCGATTGGACGCAAGTAGGAAGGTCGCATCCAAGATGACGTTATACCCTGACCTTAGCAAAAGTCCGGCATGGCGGAACAATAGTCCGTAGGTTTTGCGGGTCATGGATTCGGAGTAAACGGCATCCCGAAGCTCCTTGCCGCTTGCACCGGACAGTGCGGGTCCGGTTAGTCGTTTGCGTTCGATATCCGATGCAATGCGGATGGCCGGCAGACGTTCGGCCAAGGCTTGGGCATGATAAGATTTGCCACTTCCGGAAAAACCATGGGTTATCAGAAAGATAGGAGGTCCCTCTCGTGTTTGGCTCGCATAATCCAAATAACGTTGGCATTGAGTTTGAAAGTAGGAGCGTATGCCAGGTTCTGTCGCCCCCTCCAGACTGAGTGCGTCAACCTTGGCGCGAACCAATGCGCGGTAAACACAATAAAAATGCATCACCTCAAGCCCCGCATAATCGCCGCTCACCGCCAGATAGCGGTTCAACAATCGCCAAGCCAAACCGGACTGACCGCGCTCATCCATATCCATGAACAAAAACGCAATCTCGCTAATGCAATCAATCCATCGCAGGTCTTCGCTAAATTCAATGCAATCAAAGGGAATCAATTCCCCGTCAATGAGCACCAGATTGCCGCTATGCAGATCGCCATGGCACTCGCGGACGAAGCCGTCATTTTTTCTTGCCCGGAATACACTTCCAAGCCGTTGGAATTCAGACCTTGTCCATGATGACAAAGCATCCAGTCGCGGCACGTCGTTGGTCAGGGCGTTGCCACTAAGCTTGCTTGGTTGATATCGGGAGTCTGCGGCGCTAGAAGCTTGCCGGGCAAAGTCAAGCTGGTTGCCTAGGCGCAGAAGAGTGTCAAAATTATGTTCGGCGGCCGCCAGGATCGTTTCCGGGTTGCCATGAGCGTCGCTAGGGCCGGCGCGTTCGGCCTTGCCATGGAATTCAGCCAAGATTAGGGCCAGCCTGTCAATCTGGTCATTTGTGATGCAGTTTTGTCCCAGTAAACGGTCGGCAAGGCAATCCTCATCAAACTGCCTGAGCTTTACCGCATATTCCAGCACCGGACCGGGGCCATCGAAGCCAACAGATCCGTGTTCGTCGGTGATGGAAACGACGCTTATATAGAGGAAGGGGGCTAGCCGCCGGTTGAGCCTAAGTTCCTCTTGGCAGAATTTGTGTCTCAAGGCCAGGGTGGAATAATCCAAAAATCCGAATTCCACCGGTTTTTTGATTTTGTATGCATATTCCCCGGTCAAAATCACCCAAGAAATATGGGTTTCAGCCAGCCTTACGCCGCCCTTGGGATTGCCAAATAATGCAGGATTGCACATTGCCTGAATCAACGGCGGTAAGACAGCAGGCTCAGCCGTTATACTGGGATGACATCCCCTAACGACGTGCATTCAAGCCACTGCGCCTAGGGTTGGGGGTGTCGTCCCGCTTAATGCTGAGTTAGCATCGCAATCACTGCCGATGGAGAGGCCGCCATTCACGATTTTCAACGCCATCTCGCCCCGCAACACCGCCGCCAACTCGTCCCCGACCATGGTTTTTCGCCAGCCATGGAGCAATCGGGCATGTGGGTCATCGTCAAACAACTGCTCCAAGTCCTTACGACTGGCAAGAAGGGTGGGGTTGAGCGTGTTCTGCGCGGCACGCAGGCGGACGACTGCCATCAGCAAATCCAGCACGGCATCCTGTTCCCCGGTCTTTTTGCTTGAACGCGGCCTTTGCTCCAAAGTTCGCGGAGGATTTCCCATGGCTTCCTGAATCAGCCGGCAAATGACCATGCCATGGCGTTTCAGCATGCGCTCATCAAGGCCGCGCACCAGCTTCAAGTCATCCAAATTAGTGGGTTGTTGGCGGGCCAAGTCAAGCAGTGCATCATCCTTGATAACCCATCCGCGTGGTAAATCTTGTGATCGGGCCGTTTGCTCGCGCCATGCCGCCAGTGTTTGCACGACGGAAAGTGGTTTGTTTTTCAGTTGATTGACCCCGCCGATGCGTTGCCAGGCCAACTCCGGTGGGTTTTCGTAGTTGGAAGGGTCTAGCAATTCCTTGAAATCCGCCTCCAGCCAAGTCAGCCGTCCCAACTTTTCCAGACGTGGAAGCATGGCGAGGTAAGCCTGCTCCAAATAAATCACGTCGTCCGCCGCGTAGCTGAGTTGTTCCGGGCTGAGCGGCCTTCGTGTCCAGTCGGTGCGGCTGTGGGATTTGGTCAGATTGACGCCAAGCAGTTCCGCCACCAATCCGGCATAGCTGATCTGCTCGCCCAAGCCCAACAGCGGGGCGGCGATTTGGGTGTCGAACACAGGGCCCGGCAGTTTGCCGCACAAATTGTAAAAAATTTCCAAATCTTGGCGGCCCGAATGAAATATTTTGATTATCCCGGGATCGAACAAAATATCGAACAGAGGGCCCAACGATTCCAGCGCAATCGGGTCCACGCAGGCCACGACATCAGGGGCGGCGATTTGCAAAAGGCAGAATTTGGGGAAATAAGTCTTCTCGCGCAGGAACTCCGTGTCCATGACGATCCAAGGGGTACCGGCAAGCTTGGCACACAAATCGCCCAACTGGTCGGGCGTGTCGATATAAAGGGGGGGGGTTGGCATGATCAAAATTCACAAATTAATGGCAAGTGGGTTGGATTATAAACTGAAAACAGGCGGAGACCGCCTTCCGATTCGTGTGTGCTGATCGAACGCCGACATCCAAGCTCGCATTTGCCACGATGCAAACAGGGAACACCTATCGTCATTCCGGCTTAGGATGCCGGAATCCAGTCACAAGGATGTGAATCTAGGGGTCGCCATCAAGCCTTTTTCAAACACTTACGCAACCGACATGTCACCGTCCATGGCGCTGGATTCCGGCATCCATGCCAGAATGACGGTGTTTTCCCGTTCCGTGGGTCTTGTGTATGACGACGGGCGCTGGAGCATCACTGCCATTAAGTTAAGCCGTCATACCGGCATGGACTGCCGGTATCCAGAACACAGGGAAGTGAATCTAGTTTGCCCTCCTTGGCATCTAGGTTCCGGCAATCCCTGCCGGAACGACGTGGTTTTTGTTAACTTAATGGCAGTGGCGCTGGAGCATGGGAACCAGAATAAACCAGAATAATATATCCGCCCCATAGGGTTCTTACATTCTGCCCGGCTCTTAAAAGCCGGGAATGACGCCACCAGTTTGTTGGTTTTCGCGTCGAACAGCTTCTTACATTCTGCCCGGCTCTTAAAAGCCGGGAATGACGGTGACATAGCTCTTATAATCCGCCCCATAGGGTTCTTACATTCTGCCCGGCTCTTAAAAGCCGGGAATGACTTCTGTGCGGATGCGCAAGCAGCAATTCTCATTATGAGCCAAAGTGCTGATAGACAACTCGTCATTCCGGCATGGATGCCGGAATCCAGTCACAAGGATGTGAATCTAGGGGTCGCCATCAAGCCTTTTTCAAACACTAACGCAACCGACAAGTTACCGTCCGTGGCACTGTATTCCGGCATCCATGCCGTAATGACGGCAATGGAGCCATAATGAGAATTGCTGATGCGCAAGGCTTCGTCGAGCTTTCCTTACATTCTGCCCGGCTCTTAAAAGCCGGGAATGACGAGGCCAGTTTATTTTGACCGGCACGACCGTATTCTTACATTCTGCCCGGCTCTTAAAAGCCGGGAATGACTCGCGTCGAACAGCGACACGCCCGCGCCAAGGGTCTTACATTCTGCCCGGCTCTTAAAAGCCGGGAATGACCCGTCCAGGATGGAATCCAGCGCGGCCTTCTTCATCTTACATTCTGCCCGGCTCTTAAAAGCCGGGAATGACGAACTCTTCAGTGAACACGGCGAGTTTCATCATGCTTACATTCTGCCCGGCTCTTAAAAGCCGGGAATGACTGATAGGGCCATGTGTCGTTTAGGTCCCTGTTACCTTACATTCTGCCCGGCTCTTAAAAGCCGGGAATGACGCGGGTGTTCATTTCAATTAAACTCATAGCCGTCTTACATTCTGCCCGGCTCTTAAAAGCCGGGAATGACTTTATTACAAAAGGTAATATCCTGTCCACACTCACTTACATTCTGCCCGGCTCTTAAAAGCCGGGAATGACGTGCCGTAGTCCCATGGCATGACGGGATAGCGAACTTACATTCTGCCCGGCTCTTAAAAGCCGGGAATGACCTACACGCTAGGGATGCCAGACGGCTCTATAAATCTTACATTCTGCCCGGCTCTTAAAAGCCGGGAATGACCACCAGATTGATGGCGATCAGGTGATCAGCATTGCTTACATTCTGCCCGGCTCTTAAAAGCCGGGAATGACCAATGTCGAGTTGACTTTGTTACACCCGCCCATCCTTACATTCTGCCCGGCTCTTAAAAGCCGGGAATGACGACGGATATTGATGCAGCATTCCACACAGCACACCTTACATTCTGCCCGGCTCTTAAAAGCCGGGAATGACTGGGCATCAGCACAAGGAGTCTGCAAGCCTACGTTCTTACATTCTGCCCGGCTCTTAAAAGCCGGGAATGACGGGGCTTATGATGCCTATAATCGCTATCAAAACCTTACATTCTGCCCGGCTCTTAAAAGCCGGGAATGACGACTGCAAATGTATAGTATGCTGTACTAATGTCATCTTACATTCTGCCCGGCTCTTAAAAGCCGGGAATGACCAGCGCGACCGGCTGTACCACCGACACAGGATTGCTTACATTCTGCCCGGCTCTTAAAAGCCGGGAATGACTGTCATTCACTGCAAACGCTGTGAGCGCAGCATTCTTACATTCTGCCCGGCTCTTAAAAGCCGGGAATGACCGTCCAATCGCGCCTTGACGGCTTTTCCATCGGTCTTACATTCTGCCCGGCTCTTAAAAGCCGGGAATGACAGGAACACTGTAACCCATTGAACCTGTTTTATTTTTTGCGCCTAATGCGCGAACCTTTCCACACTTTTCGATTATACCATCCAAAGTTCACTTCCGTTATACAAGTCATTGTAAACCCTTGAGGATTCTTTGCGCGAACCTCCCGGCTTTTTGCCTTCGCTTAGGGTTCGCGCTTCCCAGTAAAATAGAGGATTAGTTAACGGCAATTCATCCCTAACCGCACGCATGTATGCCTCACCCACATGGTGTTTCAATCGCTCAACGATTACCGAATAAGCTTCGGGTCGAAACCACAAAGGTAAATCTATTTCCGTGTCCGTCACACAACCTACAACCGGCAAGCCTTCCCCCGCCAACCATTGGGCAGCCGCAACACTGCGTTGGGGGGTATCGGAAGGTTTCTTGTCGCCCCGATGGCGCGGACCATAGCCGATGCTCTCCATCTCCCATTTCATCGCCCCCACAGGATCCTCATGCCGCCAAGGTCCAAAGAGCGCTTCGTTAAGTTTGTCCTTGGCCCGACCCTTGTTAATGATGCATTCTCGTGATTTTGCCAATGCCCCAAAAAAGCCTTTAGGACTATTACCCTTTCCCATCAAATTTAGTTGGTTGGATTCACCTTCTGGTGACCATAGCCCCTGCAACCAGAACACATCATCCGGCGTACCCCAATCGGCGGGGGCATTCGCCGCTTGCTGATCTCGAAACTTTTCTACGCTATGGTGGTCATTGATTGTTTTGATCTGGGCATTGATTGCCTTTTGTTCAGCTTTATCAAGCCCTTTCTTTTTGCCAGTCAAATGCTTCAATTGCTTGGCTTCGTCAGACTTTGCTGATAACCACATCAGACGGGCATAAGGGTCTTGAACCTTGAGCAACTTTTCAAGCTCCATAACCGGGTTTTCCACGCCCTCCAACACAGCGCAACCCGTTAGCTTGTCCCAGCCCAATCGGGCTTGGGGAATCAGCTTGACCACACCCAATGCCGCCAAATAGCCTTGCAAGTTAGTGTTCCGCAAACCGGTCAATACCATGTTATTCTCCTCTCATGCTGACTCTCCAGTCAGCAATTCTCAACACGGCTTCCATGGCCGCCAGTGCCCACGGGCTGTATTTTTTCCGCAGGGATAAAACCAACTCCACCCATTCAATCGGTGTCTCATGGGGTGACGGAAACCATGGCCGGCCATGCCCGTGGTGAGTGCCAACCAGATAAACCAACAGAGGATCACGCCGGCCAATAATATGCTGCATACTGGCAAACTCATGCCTCCAGCCTTTGGGGACACCGGCAATAGTCGGTGACATTTGGGTAGCCGGGTCAGACTTGGCAAGTTTCCGCTTTTCATCGCCACCTAGCAACAGTTGAAATGCCTCATCTGCTTTGCCGATGTCATGCAAACGGCCCGCCCGTTCAAACAAGGCCGGGTCAAACCCCAAATCTGCCGCCAAAGCCGCCGCCTCCATGCCGACTGAATTCAGATGCTTGGATAACAACACTGCCGTGTAGCCCAAAGACAATTGCCTGCGCCTAGAATAAGCCACCCGCAGATGGTCTTCCAAAAATTCTTTGACAATCATGCCCTCCGGTACGGGGGCATCCTCTGATAAGCGAACACGAACACCGGGTATGTCCGCCACATCTTCAACCGGTTCTGTCGCTTCGGCATCCCAACCCCATTCATCGGCTCCGCCATATTCTGATGGTACGACTACCGTTCCCCGGTCCATTATTACTTTGGGCCGATCTCCGATCCATTCATGAAAGCTATACCAAGGCACGGGCATGGCTTCTGTGGACATGATGGGTAATGCTTCAAAATATTCTTCTTGGTCTTGGGCCAAGGGTGGCAAATCTTTCCGCCACACAACATTGACGGTGTTCAGTTTCACGTCATACCCATGCAGCCAAGGATCGGGGTCGAACTTTACCGACAAATCCGCCGGCAACCATAACGGCGGGATTGGCGTCTTTGGAATGAATTTGCTCTCGGCTGCTAGGATGGAAACCGGGGCATAATCCAATTCACCAAGGCGGTTGACGCGCCCTTCGCGTTGGGTTTGAGAGGCGGGGTTGCATTTGCACTTTTCACTGACCAAGGCATCGCAATCGAAGTCTGCGCCCACTTCAATGGCGCTGGTCGCCACGACATAGAGCGGCGCTCGCGCTTGGCCCGGAATGCGTGTGCCGGAGCCGATGCGGGGAATAAGAAATTCAAGCTGCCTGTCCCTATCCGCAGGACGCACTCGACCCGTAATCAATACCGCCTCATCTTCGCCACTGTTCAGAAGTGTGAATGTTTTCCGTGCCGTTGCCACCGTGTTGCAAACAATCAGCACGATTGCCGAACCCTCCTCGGAACGTAATCTTTTCGCTTCTTTGGCTAATGCCACCGGCCCTTTGCCCTCAACTTGGGTTCGCTTGATCCGGTCTGGCCTTAAACGTTTTGCAAGCACTTCATGTTGCTCGTCTGCATCGGTAAGCTTAATGACGGTCATAGCGGAGGGCAGGGCTTCAGGTGTCGCAGACATTAACACGATGTCTATGTCCGCCCCCGCTTGCTGGCACTGAATTAAAGTTTTGGCAAAGGGCGTTTCAAGATGGGCCTCGTCCAACACCCAAACAGCATCCGTCCCCACCAAGCCTTGTAAAACAGGGGCCGCTTTAGTACCATGCCCATAAGCCTGTCCAAGCAGTGCGCTACCCACTTGGTCTATTGTGCTGACCAAAACCTGTCGCCCTTCGGGATAAAGCCACCAATCGGACTTTTGATCGGGTGACAAGCCACCGCGTAGCATATGCACCTTGACTGGCAGTTTTTGGGCATAATCAAACACTGAATCCACCACGACCCGGCGATTGATGACATAGATCAGCCGACGCCGACGTGAACAGGTGTGCCACACATCGACGATACTGGTTTTGCCACATCCCGTGCCAAGATTCACATAACAGATGGAAGGCCAGCTTTCACCCAATTTTCTGGCAGCTTCAAGTTGCCACGGAAATGGTTGGCGCTGCCTGTACTGCCAGAAATCTTCTGCAAAATTTGCTTGCGCATCAGGTGCTATTTCTCTGTCCATGCCGTTGCCTTATCTGTTGGAAGGAGTGAACAAACCCAAACCATAATGTGCCTCAAGGCCGATTAAAACCGGCCCGGCTTGTCGCTCTGTCCAGCGGACTTTGGCATGGAACACAGGTTTATGGTTATTCCTTCGGATGAAGGTTTTGGCAGGAGGTATCCCTTTTTTGTCACTGCTTGGATTCAATTGAATTTGCTCCGGTATTGGATAACCTTGCTTTGCGAACAAGTCCACCAATTGCGCTTCCAAATCGCCGGACTTTTTTCCATGGCGGGGAAACACCACGGGGGTCACGGTTTCCCATTCTTTGGACGGCCTGCACCAAACGGAAGGTTTGAGGCTTGCCAAATTCTCATTATCCCAAGGCATGTCGGTGATACCCGCCAGCTTGCGCACGATCAGAGTACGATCAACCTCGGGTGTTTTTGGCAGTATGACCCCAACACCGACCACGCGGTTAATGTTTCGATAAGCCCCTATCTCGGGGATGGCAACACAAGCCAGATGAGGAAGATAACTCTGTTGGTGGGGGATATGCACCCATGATGGAATTTCGCCTTGGGGGAATTTCGCTAACAAGGCACGGCTGAACTGTCTGGCACAGACCTGAGCCTCTGCTAATGACCAAACAGCCCCGGATCGTTTGAGTATCATCTCACCCCATGGGCTTGGCATTACCATCGAACCATAGCCCACTAATGGCGCTTTCGGGGCCATAGCCGTCAGATGGTAATAGGCTTGCAGTTCGGCCAAGCGTCCCGACAATGGAACTGATAGGTAGCGGTCTGCATTTTCCATAGGGAAGAGATTTGGGGCCGGTGGGTCTGGGTCAAGCCAGCACCGCGCCACATCTTCCCGTTTGCCTAGGTAGCGAATGGAACGGATCAGCTCCGCGCACTCATCCGGTAAATTCCAGTGATACCAAACTTTCAAGCGGCTAGATAAGAATCGGGTGGATTGCAACAGGAATGCACGGCTGACCCATTTTCGGTCTTGACCTTTGGAGGGCATGAAAGCCACCGGCACGGAGGTTTTCCATTCTGACAAGTCTGCTACAACCGGGGCAGTAATATCAGGAGGAAGGGTACAGCAGCTTTCCAACAAGGGGAGAAATTTATCTGCTTGATCTATGGCATAGGCCGTGGCAACCATGGCCTGAAACAACCGGTCGGGGGAAGCCGGCCATTCATGATGACTGGCTCTTTGGTTGATGTACTCGACACAGATGCTGGACATTAATCGCCATCCGCTTCCATTAATGCTAGTTTACGATGTTTCACAACAAGATCAGTGGATTTTAAGTTCAGCATTTCCTTACGCCATGATGGGGCATCCTTTAGTAATTCTTTTGTGGCAATCAGCGAGTCTATTTTTATGTCATCGCCCATGGCAGGCACAAGATTCCAGTTGATTGACTTTGCACGCAAACCAGCATTTTTTCGAGGATGGTAGTTCTTTATCACAGCATCCACCCCAATCAACCAGAGTGCCACCAGCGCTGCTCGTTGCTCAACCGATAACCCCAAAACCCGCAACCCGGAAAAATCCAAAGAACCTTGGACGTAGGCACGATTAACCAAGACGCCATGATAGGTTGTATTTCCTTTTGTATTGCCAGCGTTTGTCATATTGTAACTTTTAATGGTTTCACCTTTGGCTGATTTGGCTGATTCGACTAACGTGCTGCCAGGTCCGGTAGGCAAATATTTATCTGTACCCTCAGCTAATGTCAGAGGCATATGGCCTAATTTAGGGGAAGCCAAAGGGATGGCATCTTCGCCAAGCGCTACAGCCCACATAGAACCGCCGAACACCAGCATTTTATCTTTACTCTGCCCTGATTGCATATCGCACTCGCCCGTCAATAGCCGATGCGGGAAATGTTCATAGCGAGCTTGCATCTTCTCTTGGAAAGTGCCGTCGAACAGGGATTTCCCTATATCGGTTTCACGGAAATACACACCATCCAACGTGGATTCCCTTAAAAATCCATCTGTGGAACCATGAGCCAATCCCAGTAGATCAATCTCTTCATCCTCACCCACGGTAATTTTTAAAGGAGGCAGAAAACCTTGAACAGCTTTTTGCAATCGCTTGGAAAACTGCTCTGAACTTTCCAGTTCAACCATGGGAAATGTGCCATCTGGACGTTGTTTGCCGATGAATTTATGATGGGATGTACCCCCGTCAGGCTTAACATCATGTCCGGCAAACGTTGGCGGTGCGACAAAAAAAGGCGCATCACCCACCAGTGGAAAAAGTTCCGCCCTGAAAGTTAAAGCACGATATTCGGGGTTGGTTAACATTGAGACGATGTCGCTTGAGTTGCAAATGGCAGTGTTCATGAGTCATTTCCTAAAACTACTTGTTGATGAATTTAGCTTTGTCCCAAGTTCCAGCCTCAAAGCCATTAACTTAACGATTCTCGGAGCGCCAAGCCCCAGCTTGGCCTTGGGTTGGCCGACGCCAAGCTGGGGCTTGGCGCTCCATCAATGTCCGTTTTCGCATTCGAGGCAAAGCTCGGCTTTCTTAACTTAATGGC